>JBEKQE010000064.1:0-26338 GCA_049520035.1 Syntrophobacteraceae bacterium
GTTTAGGCAATTTTGCCTGTCAAGCGGTTTTTGTGGAGAGCTTTTTCTCATTTTCTTTTATGATTCCGATGTATTGGTTGACCAGATGTTTTGATAACCCCGTGGTGCGTGTAATGAATTCGATGTCCGGCGTATGTTCATAACAGGTCCTGACGCGATGGAAGTCTTTCAAATATCGATCGACGGCCCGCTGCGAGTGTTTGGTTTCATCGGCCGCGCGGCGGGGGTCTTTTCCTTCGTAGACCACCTTGCGAATGATGGCGGTCTTGTGGCTAATGCAGGTACCGAAGTCCTGAATGGTTCCTACGTGGGGCAAGGTTGTTTGTTGATCGGCTTCCCACTTTTGTCGAATTACCGAGATGGAGGCGTTACTACGCCATACCAGAAGCCCGATGTCACGCATCGAGAGCAGCGCTCCTTGTTCAAATGCTTCGCGGCAGATGCGGGCAACGGATTGGCGGGCAATCACACGCATGGAAGTTCCGCTGGCCAGTTGTTCGGCATCAGAGGGATCCACGAGCGTGAGAATCACCGGGACAAGCCGACAGTTCGGGCTATCGGGCCGAGTGGCGATGGATACGGCATTCCAAACGCACTGTCCTGGCCGCAGATAATCCTTGGCGGGGAGTTGTTGGTTTACCAGATCTACAATCTTTTCAGCCATTTTCTGTCTGATCACCGGTCCAAAAGTCCTAGGAAACTCCCTGTCCAGAAAATTCTCGATGGAAGATTGCAGGAACCTCTTACGGGCGGAGCCGAAGTGTTTTTGATATTGAGGCGGAGCGATCATGGCCGGCTCCTCTGTTTTAGGTCCCGAACTCGGTTTTTTTTAAGGCACTCCTCTAATTCCCGAAGACGGTGGGGGACCCCTTGGATATTGGCATGGATTTGCTGGAATTCCTGGGTTAGAGGCGTCGAGAGCTTTACCATCAGGGCAACCGCATGAACATCGAACCCAGAAGCAAACAGCGCCGCACAGCGTTTAAACTTGCCTACGTAGTTGGCTACGGAATCAACGCTATGACAAGCTTTACCGGCGATTTCGGAATACTCGAATCCCTGCATCCAAAGCGTAATAATCAGCCTGCGATGAGTAATAGCCCGTCCCATGTCCTTAATCGCGGACCGCAGCGGCGGTACAATGTTCTGCTTGCGCAAGGCCGCCAGGTCGTTGACCAGGGTGCGGACACCACAATTGAACAGGTTGGCCAAATCCTCCAAGGTCAGCAAACCTTCCTGCTGAAAAGCTTCCTGGCACATGCGGCACAATCGTTTCTGGCGAAGCACCGGCACCGATTCATTTTTCCGGGTCTCGATATCTACTGCCCCGGCATGAAGGGTAAGGGTTACGAGTCTCTGTTTAGCTTTAACCAATGGCACGTTGGGCGCCACCGAGGCGTCGATGACCATCAGTTGAATCTGTCCTGGTTTGAGTCCTTGCGAGGTTTCCAACAAAGGGGTGTAAATCTCGTGAACTTTCTCGACGATCACTTCAGCCTCAAAGGGAGAGCAGTTCAGCCCGGTAACCATTTCGTTCCTAAACTGAGCGTCCAGGCTTTTCGCTTGCAGCCTGTTCCAGTGCGCGAAACTAGTATTGTTGATCATCTGTCACCTCGATCTGATTGTGTAAACTGGTCGCGCCCGGCGAGTCGGTGCCCCTGGGGGTTCGCAACCTTCCAGTCGCCCTACGGGCTCCTTCCAGGTTGCGAACCCCCAGGGGCCAGATTGTTTCGTCTCACTCTACCTGGACACGCCAGATTGCACAATCATAGGGGCTAAGCACCTGGATTCCGGCTCAAAAGCACCGCCGGAATGACGACATCAGAGCCTGACCTTGCGTGGAGCTTTGAGCCGCTCATAAGGCAAGCCTTCGTGCATTCCCGGAAATGTCAAACTCTGCGAGTCCCCCGGCAGAGCCGGAGGTTTACCCCGTTAATCAGGGGGTTGGCGGCTTCTTGTAGCGCTCAAACATGGCGGCGGTAATTTCACGGCTGCTCGGCCAGTGGCCGCGGCGTTGCCCGTCATGGGTAGCATAGGCGTCCAGCCGGTCAGGGTCGGGCTGTACCGCCTTGCCGTCTTTCAGAAACAACAAGCCGATTTTATCCGTTGGCATCCGCATCACAAAGTCTTCGGCCTCGTTCAATACCTGCCTCAAGCGTGCCATGGTCGCGGGGGGATCAACGGGCGGGTCACTCGCTACGCGGCGAAAATCGGCTTCCGTGTAGCGGGCGAGGCGACGGATTTCGTTGATAAGCCCTTCGGGCGTAAAGCCCAAGGACTTGCCGACAGCCGCCCAGACAACGGCGCCTAAAGGCAAAACCTGCTCGTGGATCATCACCAGGTCAACAACGTCGCGCGGCTCGCGCCGTCCTGCCGCCGCCATGACTTTGTTGGTGGCAAGGTCGATGGGATGCAGCATGTAACCGAAAAGCTCATCCTTGACGGCCGGGAAAAACCGGAAATCGCTATCAACCACCCATTCGAGTTTGGTTGCCTCGCCGCTTTTTGCATCTGAAGATACATTACTGCGGACAAGAACAGAATAAAAGGTAAACTCGCGCCGCAGCCATTGCAGGGTAAAACCATGCTCTTGCAGGATGGCGGTGTCCTGTTCGGCGGCCTGCGTAACCCGTTCCTCCCGGTCGTGGAAAACGTCGATGTCGCTGGAATAGCGGGGCGCGTTCCGGTTCAAGGGCGTGCTGCCCCCAACGTAGCTTTCCGGGTCGCGGTGTGCCGCGAGCAGGCGCAGAATTTGCGATTGGAGTTTAGACAGCGGCACGGCATGCCTTCTCGATTCGCTCGGCCAAACGCCGGGCGTTCAAATCGCCCTCGACGCGCAAACTTCGGGTGATGGCCAAAGCATCCTCACACGTCGGATCAGGCGCGGGGCGGCTGCTCCACAATGCGGACGCCCCGTATTCCTTGAAGGCGCGGCGGTAGAGGGTCACAAAATCGTCCGGTTGGGTTGTTTGTTCGGTTTCCATGATTTTTATTTTACACGCTTCTGTCGTTTTGTCCAGTTCTCGAGGTTTTTTACAGGGCGCAAATCCGCGCCGGTCCTGGAGGGTACTGTCAAAATATGGACGCTCTATTGTCCAGTTGTACCTTTAAAACCGAAAATCCTTCGACGGGACAGTTTTCGCAGAGCAGGACAAAAAACACACGGACCGCCTAAAGGCGAGGCTTAAATTCCAGGCTAAGGCCCTCGGTTTCAAGCTGGTTCCAGTCGAATCCGTGCAAGGAGTTTCTTAGAAGAAGTTATGTTTCTCATGACCGGAATTACGTTCAATCGGATGACTTGTCATCTCCTCTGCCTGGCTTCAGCAAAGAGGTCTATCAGATCGTTCAGGTGTTGTTCGTCGATATAGAAAGTTGTGTTTGGATTATAGTTTGGGTTATAAATTGGGCCATCTTTTGCCGGAGACCCCAATACAGCGAATAAGCCGCACATTCCGATAATCGCCATTACCGCTCATGCAATGGAAGGCGATCGCGAACTTTGCCTTGCCGCCGGGATGGATGATTACCTCTGTAAGCCGTTTAGCTTAAAGGGGCTTTCCGAATTAATGGAACGGTGGCTTCCCGGAAGAGAAAAGGAGTCGTGTTGATCAAGAGCCGTCTCTGTTATCTCGCCGGTCAAGCTCATTCCTGACAGCCAGCCCCAGTTTCAAGAGCACATAGGGTTTCCTCAGGTAGGCGCCCGCGCCCAATGCCTGAGCTTTACCGACCCGTTCCGACTCGGAAAAACCACTGACGATGATAGCTTTCTGCTCGGGGTGGATCTCGAGTATTTTCGAATAGGTGTCCAATCCATCCATGCCCGGGTCCATGAGCATGTCCAATATTACAAGATCGATAGTATGCTTACTTAGATATTCCACCCCTTCCTCACCACTGGTGACGGTAGTTGGCTTGTAGTTTAGTTTTCTCAGCATCTCCGCTGCAAGCTCCCGCTGCTCCTTCATGTCGTCCACAATCAGGATGGATTCACCTTTCCCCATGTATCCGGCCGCGGGTACGGAAACCTGCTCCAGGGTTATGCCTTCTCGAGTGACCGGGAAATAGATGGTGATGGTGGTTCCTTGTCCTTCCCCGCTCTCTACGTTAATGTAGCCGTGATGATCCTTGACCGTACCCCAAACCACGGCTAATCCCAGCCCCGTCCCGCTTCTTCCCATGACTTTTCTGGTATAGAAAGGTTCGAAAATACGTTTCTGATCACCGGCTGGTATGCCTTCACCCGTATCGGAGACGGAGAGAACAACATAGTCTCCCTCCATTACCGTGTCGTATCCTGAAACGGGTTTATCGAGGTACCGGTTACCGGTTCTTACCGTCAGGGTGCCACCGTCCGGCATCGCCTCCATTGCATTGGCAACGAGGTTCATGAAGGATTTCTCCAAATGAACGGAAGAGCAGGAGATGTTCCGTAAATTCATTTCAAGATCGGCCTTGACTATTACGTTGGGATGATAGGAAAGCAGCTTGGTGAATTCAGGCGACCCCTGGCTTTCCATAAGGACGCTATTCAGATTCAATGGTTTCCTGTCCTGGGTTCCCCTCCTCGCCAGCGTAAGGAGATCCTGAACTATCGCAGCTGCCTTCTGGCTGGCCTTCAGAATGTTATCAGCCTTGGATCCTATCGAACTTGGCATCTCCGGAGTATGAAAAAGCAGCTCAGAGTAACCGACGACGATGCCCAGAACATTGTTGAGATCATGAGCCACTCCACCGGCCAAAGTGCCCAGCGCCTCCATTTTCTCTGCACGCTGCAGATGCTCCTCCAGCCTTTTGCGCTCTTTTTCAGCCCGCTTGCTCTCCGTGATGTCCCGAGTGATGCTGAGAATTACGTCTTCCTGGTTGATGTGTAATATCCGGGCAGACACCAAGCCGATAATGGTCTTTCCATCCTTCCGGCGGAATTTGCCTTCGAAGTTTTCCACAAACCCGGTGTCCCTAAGGCTGGCGACCATGTGTTCCCTGTCCTTGGGATCATGCCAGATATCAAGTTCAAGGGAGGTTTTTCCAACGACTTCGTCACATGTGAACCCCAAGTTCTTGGTGAAACCTTCATTTATATCGAGATACATACCGTCGGAAACTCGATTGAGATTTATCGAGTCGGGAGCGGTTTGAAAAGCCAGCCGGAACTTTTCCTCACTATCTCTCAGTGTTTCCTGCGCAATCCTGTGCTCTGCAATCTCCTGTCTAAGGCTGTCATTTGCCCTTCGCACTTGATCGAGAAGCTCGACGTTTTCGAACCTTAAAGCGATGGCGGAGGCGATGAACCTGTTGTGTTTAATTGCGTGGCCCAGGATGCTTAACATGTAAAGGATCATCAGGAGGCCTACGGTAAACCCTAATTCTCCGCCTTCCATAACCAGGCGGATCCAGTAACACACCGCTGCCGGCATGGACCCTGCCGCGGAAGCGAACTTGATGGACGAATGCGCCATGGCTGTCCCGGCGACAACACCGCCCAGTACAAGAATATAGAAGGATATAAGTATGGGATCGCCGGCAGGGAAAATGATAAAAGCAGAGAGTCCCCAAATTACCCCCGAAATCACGCTCAGGATCAGGTAAGCTCTTCTCCAGGGTTCCCCTGCAAATGAATCCGCCCGAACTTTGCTGAATCTAAAGCAAAACACCATCCTGCCGATGCTCATCAATAGAACCAGAGCAGCCCATACAAAAAGGTTCGCATGAGGGACGGAATCACGCACCGCATAACAAAGAACGAGAGCAGCTACTAAAGACGCCCCTTGGACCGCCGGAAGCTGTTCAATCCCCAGGCGGATTTGTTCTCTCAAGATCTGGGGCTTGCAATCCTCGGTCATTCTCCACTCCTTGATCGGGAATAATGCAGGAACTATGAACTTCGCTGACGCCGAACCGAATTTCGAGTAGGATTGCGCCCGAAAAAACTCCCTTGACAACCCGATAGACCGCAAAAATATACGATTCCCCAATCAAACATGCAAGTGAGACGTCCGTGAGACTGATGCAAGGTTGTTATTTTCCAAGGCAAATTGCGCAAAGACATGAGCCAATGTCAAGGCAACGATCGCACACCATCCAGAGTAATACCGTAGTTTTGCAAAATCAAATCCTTGATGCACTTCACTCATAGTCCCTCCTTCCCATGCATTAAACAAGAATTATTCAATATGGTCTCTTTCACTTACTGGACAGAATACAACACTGTCCAGTTTCGTCTGCTGTTTTCTCTAGCTTTTTTGGCTTGCCGGCAATTGTGCCGCTTTAAGCGGCACAAGCGCGCTTTGCGTGCGTTACGGTTGCTCGCCTTCACGGCGCAACCAAGGCCGCGCCGCTCCCTCGCGGCGTGTCAATTCTTTAATCAGGCTCCGGCAAAATGGCGGCCGCTTCCTGCGCCACTCGTACAATTCGCGAGCCAGCTAATACCAAGTTGCGTTCAAGAACGTGCTGGAAGCGAGGATACGAAAGTAGTATAGCCCCTTGTGGGCGCTTGGAAGTGCGGACGGGCACAAGGCCCTATGCTACATCAACTTGAACGCAACTTGGTATAAGAACTAAGAACTAAAAACTAAAAACTCAAAACTAAAAACTCTTAATGTTTCTCCAAGGCAAGCTCGATTAACCTGTCCAAAAGCTGGGGAAATTCTATGCCCGCTTTTGCTGCTGCCTGCGGGAAAAGGCTTGTGGCGGTCATTCCAGGAATGGTGTTTGTCTCGAGTATGTAGAGATCGTCCCCGGAAAGGATCATGTCGGTCCGGCTGTAGCCTCTGCAGTGAAGGGCGTTGTGGGCGCGCTTGGCGTATTGCTGGGCTTTTTCGGTCAACTCCGGGGTGATCCGGGCGGGGCAAATCTCGTTTGTGGCCCCGGGCGTGTATTTGGCCTCGTAATCGAAGAATTCGTACCTCTCATCCGGACAGATTTCAATCAGAGGGAGGGCCGTCAGGTCATCGTTTCCCAAAACTCCGGCGGTGATCTCGATTCCGCTTATGTATTTTTCAACCACACAACGCCTGTCGAAGCTCCATGCTTTTTTGAATGCGCTCCGGAGGTCTTTTTGCTCTCTGACGATTGTCAAACCTATGCTGGACCCCTCGTGTTCCGGCTTGATGACAACCGGCAGCCCCAGTTTGTCGATAACGGCCGGGGCTTTAGGCGGATTTGACCTGTCAGCCACCATGTAGGGGGGGGTGGGCAGTCCTGCCTGAACATAAAGCTGCTTGCTCAGGATCTTATTCATGGCAATGGCGCTCCCGAGCACGCCACTGCCCTGGTAGGGTATTTCCAAAGAATCGAGCAATCCCTGGATGGTCCCATCTTCGCCCATTCGCCCGTGAAGAATGATGAGAGCAACGTCTATCGCTTTGGCCTCACGAGCAAGCAATGGCAGGTCGGTTGCGGGATCGTACCTCATAACCTCGTAGCGCGATTTATCCAGCGCGCGAAAAACTTGTTCACCGCTCTTCAGAGAAACCTCGCGTTCAGCCGATTTCCCTCCCGCCAGCAAGGCCAGTGTCAGCTTTTTCGTTTCCATGATGCCGGGTCACGCTCCTCGTATGGTAGACTTATATACAACCCTTTATAATGCATTTAACACTTTGCTATGAACCCTCACTCCGGTCGGGTTCGCGTTGAGCAATTTGAAGCGTGTATATACGCTGCAAGTTCAGCGTCCGATCTTTTGTGAGGACGCACTTCGCGGAGCGCGGAAGGCATCCCCTGAAGGGTCTATCGTGCGCGTTGGGCGTGTGCGGGATGCCTTGATGCGGTCAATTGTGATCCCCATAATCTCCGAGCCATGAGGCGCTATGGTCAGGTGAGAAAAGATTGTCCGTTCAAGCGCTGAGCAGAGATCGAGTTTATGACGCAGGAACTGAACTTGCGGGGGCGCTTTTGCATAGCGCTCTATCAGGTCGTGATAGCGATCCTCGAGCGAGACGACCTGGTCGTGTTTCACTCTTTTGTCAGAGTAGTTGACGATCAGCGATTCAGTAACAGGACCGGCAACTTGCGAAGAATCGAGAGATATGTGTTCCATTACAATACGGGCAACGGCCGGTGCAACGACCCCCTCCAGCATTTGAGCTCCAAGGACAGCATGGTCCTCACCCGTCTTGAGGCTGGTCACTTTCCCTATATCGTGCAAGAGGGCCGCTGCTTCTATGAGACGCAGATCGAGCCTGGAGCTGTTTCGGTTCAACTGGACTGCAAGAAGGAGCGCCACTTCGGCAACGATAAGGCTGTGCCTGCGTATATGTTGAGGCATATCGAATTGCCGGAGCAACCCCATGCATTCGGTACGGGACGGAATGAGCATCCTTGTCTATAAGTTCCCCGGTTTTCTGTAAAATTTGATCCAGGGCTGACGCTCGGTTTCCCTGAGGTCGAGAAGAGCGGCGTGCAGCGTCCGGACGGCCAGTTCAGCGCAATGCATTTCCGCCTTTGGCAAGGACTCGAGGAAGTCGGCAATTTGCCGAGGTGTAATCCCCCAGGCTTGCTCGATTGATTTGCCCTCGATCATGCGGACCAGGGCATTGGCACAGGCGATCGTGTATATGCAGCCTTCGGTGTAAAAAGATGCCGAACCTATCCGGCCGCTACGCGACATCAAGTATATTTCCAGGGTATCGCCGCACTCGCGGCTGCACTTTCCATATCCGTCGGGATGCTGAATCCTTTCGTGCCTGCCGGTCTCAAACGCCATCGAAAGGAAATTGACGGAGTGCTTTCGCCAGAAGTCCAGAACTTTGTTGTCCATCCGTTTTTCCCCGAGCAAACAAAACTTATACTGTATTTTAACTCACAAACTTCAAAATAATAAGCCCCAGAACATTTGCGCAAATTCCCGCCAGGACATCATCGATCATTATCGCGGCCCCGCCGGTCAGTTTGGTTTCAACCGAGCGGATCGGCCACGGCTTCCAGATATCAAACAGGCGGAAGAGCAAAAAACCGGTCAGAATTGACGGAAAGCTTACCGCGTGGCCTGTCATGGCCACCAGATACCCGCATAGTTCGTCGATTACGACTTCTCCGGGATCTGTCCTGCCCAGCTCGCGTTCCGTCTTCTCGGAAACAACCCATCCGATCCAGAAGACGGCGCCGGCAAAAATCAACTGAATTTGCCAGGGAAAGCGCCCGGCAGCTATAAAACAGGGAATTCCGGCAATCAACGTCGCCGCAGTGCCGGGAGCCACCGGCGCTTTGCCGAGCCCAAAAACCGAGGCCAGCCGCCAATAAATCGAGTGATCTTTTTGCATTTTTTCGAGGAATTAATGCAGCCTGCCAAATCTCAGTTCACGGCTTGTTCGATGACTTTGATGTCCACCCCCCGCACGCACTTGATAAGAATTTCAAAAAGGTTATCGACCGGGATCTTCTGCTTGGGTCTGCGTGGGCTGAGAGTTACGGTGTAAATTCCGCAGATGTGAATTTCTATTTCGAATTTGGGTGGTTTATACTCAAATGAAGCGCAATCGTCCCCTTCGGAGTAAAAAAATTCGAGGTGAACAGGGCTGCCCTTATCAGTCGTGAAAAATCCCTGCCCCTCTTTCACGAATGACATCTTTGGGCCTTCCAGTTTCTGCTGAGGTTCCGCCGCAATATCGAATTCCAGGTTGTTCGGAGTATCATGGGAACGAAGCCTGAGCCGGTATTGGGCGAAACACCGCAAAGACTCTGCGATAGGCGGTTTGATCCACACCCCGAAGCGCTCGGCAACGTCCGGATAGATCCTTAGAATATTCTCAAAGTCGGTCTGCAGGTGTGCTGGGAGCTGAAGCATAAGTTCGTAGAAATTGGAGAGGAGCGGTTCGAGAACTCGCTGCACCGTCTCCGCCGGGATCTTGCCCAGGAGCAACTGGTTTCTGAAGCTCGAAATGAGAAGCTCTGGAAACCTTTCGAACAGTGCTTCGGGATTCATTTTGCTCTCCGAAAAAGCGTACCCAACCTCAGTAGGCGTCAGATTGAAAGGAGTGTGAACAATATCCTTACGAGTGTAATACTCCATCAGTTAATTCCTCATTAGTGCAATTCCGGTGATCCGGCCCTGTAGTTTCCGGCTCGACGACGACTTTGAACTCGCTTTTATCGCAGGGAGAACTACCTGTCAATGCAACGGGCTTAAAAAACGATTCGAATTACACTGAACTTGTAAAGGTGCAAAACGCTTGCCATGTCCTCAAGCTGAAGGATTGCAAAGTTTTGCATTCCGGGCTGCGCCGGCGCTATTTGCAAAAAAAGGCCAACACCTGCTCGAGTATACATTTCCTGTGCTCGGCAAGAAGGCACCTGTTGGCATGCTCGATCCTGTTCTCCATGTTGAACTGGCGTTTGAGTTTTTCAACGAATTGCCTTCGGTCTTCGCCCTGGAGCCAGCCAAATAGAGTGCTCTCCCATTTTCCGCCCTCGTACCCGGGGAGTCTGGAGTCTTCGTTTATTATGGTCCCCTCGATCGTACGATCAAGCAAATCTCTGAATTTGTTCCTGAAGTATTCCAAACCTTTCAGACAGACGATCCGATCTGTTTTCACAATGTCGATCGCCAGGTAAACGAACCAGATCATTGACCGCACACGCATCGTCCTGTCCTGGTCTGCGGGCAAGTTTTCCTTTTCACGGGAGAAAAGGTGGAGAAAACATAACAAGTCCTTTTGGTCTGCCGGTTTTTCCCTGCGAAAGAGGCATCGTATAATGATTTTTAACGCCTCATTTTGATGAGGTATGAGGACTTCATCCCAGTCGGCCTCAGATATCACCCCAAATGAGTCTTCCAGAATAACCTGGACGGTTTCCCCATCCCGGAAAATCGTGAAATGCTCCGAAGTGATTCGGCCGGTAATATGCTCGAGCGCGTAGCCGAGCAGGAACAGGCGCACTGCATCACGCCCATCCTGACCTTTTGGGACCCCTCGAGCAGTCAGGCTCAGAAGCTTTTCTAGGAGTATCTCCCGGTCATTTTGGAGAATCTCGGCAAGCGGGGCCAAAGATGCAATAGAGGACCAGACGTGGATGTGGTTGTCGATTGTGGCATTTATCCGGTTTATACGGTCGGACATAAACATTCTCGGGTTCTCCCCTTCATATTAGCAGAAAAGGAACCGCGATGATTTTGCGTCCAAACTAAAAAATACACCTCCACGGAACGGGGAATTAAACGTACATTTTCCAGTATCATCATATAGTAATCGGAAATGCGGGGCAAGTCCTAAATCGGTCTGGCGCTCGGCGTTGCAGTGAAGCCGCTGAAACCGTCGAAACACCGGATTAGAATTCGACACCTCGCGTGAGCCTGCCCCGGACCCGATTCTGATTTTTTGTCTATCCGGAGTTGATTGCGCGGTGAATGACACTATGAAGCAGGTGTAAGTCCTGTCGCGATAAAGTCCAGAAATTTACTGCTTTATCACCGGTTTCAGGCGCAGGGTCCATTGGGTCGTAAAGGAGCAAAAACGGGGTCCCTGGTGAAATCTGCTCGGCTATTTGAAAAAGAGAAAGGTCCTCACCACCCGACCCTTCGGTCACGGCCCGTTCATCGGCTATGATAAGAGCGAATTTTGCCTTAATAAGGGCTGATACATATTCCGCGTGTGTCTTCACGAGCTTCGCCTCGAAATTGACCCCTGTCGAGGCAAGTCCGCGAATAAGTTTCTCGGCGTCCCCCGGGTCGGCCCAGAAGTGCAGGATAGGAAGTTTATCTTTCATCTTTTTGAGCAGAGTGGGCAAGGGCTTCCGGGGCCGGTTTATAAAACTGTTCCAGGCCCAGGGCCTCCGCCACCGGCTTGAAGGTAATATAGCCTTTGTACATATTCAGTCCGTTCATTAAGGCCGATTCGTTCAGGCAGGCGGTTGCCAGTCCCCGGTTAGCCAGCCGGAGGCCGTATTTTCCCGTACGGTTGTTAAGGGCAAAAGTCGAGGTCCGGGCGTAAGCGCCCGGCATGTTCGCGACGCAATAGTGAATTACGCCGTCCACCGTATATATAGGATCGCTGTGGGTTGTCGGTCGGGAGGTTTCCGCGCAGCCTCCCTGGTCTATTGCGACGTCGACGATAACCGATCCTGGCTTCATCATGCCCAAGTGGCCGCGCTTTATTATTTTAGGGGCTTTCGCGCCGGTTACCAGAACGGCCCCGATCACGATGTCCGCATCTCTGAGGCCCCTTTCGAGTGTGTAGGCGTCCGCGTAAATTGGAGAAACGTTTGACGGCATGACATTGCCCAGATGCTCGAGGGTATCCAGGTTTATGTCGAGCAGAGTCACCCTGGCGCCAAGTCCCGCAGCAACTTTGGCTGCGTTGCTTCCAACTGTGCCGCCCCCGATTATCAGCACGCAGGCGGGCGCAACTCCCGGGACCCCGGTCGGCAACAGCCCCCGGCCTCCAAACATCTTGCTGATGTAAAAAGCTCCCATAAGGGGGGCCATTCTTCCGGCGACTTCGCTCATCGGTTTGAGCAGAGGCAACGAGCCGTCAGGTTTTTGCACCGTCTCATAGGCGAGGGCCACTATCTTTTTTTCCAGACAAGCTCGGGTGAGCTTCTCATCGGCCGCGAAGTGGAAATAAGTATAGATAAGCTGCCCGGGCTGCATGAAATCATATTCTGCGGCAAGAGGTTCCTTGACTTTGACGATCATCTCTGAGGAACCCCAAACCTCCTGAGCCGTCGGGCAAATGCGTGCTCCCGCCTGCTCATATTGCCGGTCAGGTATTCCCGACCCGATGCCGGCGCCTTTTTCGACGCATACCTGATGCCCACCCTCGGCGTACGCCTTGACGGCAGCGGGGATAAGTCCCACTCGGAACTCCTGGCTCTTGGTCTCTTTCGGGCAGCCGATTTTCATGAAAAGCCTCCTGCATGTTTTCAGGGGACAAACCCCCGGTCTATGGAGTCAAGCCGGACATCGACGCTATTATATATCTTTGTTGCTCAAAAATGCCCGAATTATATGGTATACCTAATTAAAACCTCTCCTTGACCAATTGGAAGAAAGGTGCTATCAAGATTAGTTCTGTTTACCCAAACTCCTTGCTCCTTCCAGCGTGAGGGGGCTATTTAACCCGAGAGGAGATCCGATGCGTAAGTACGAGACTTTTTTCATTGTCGACCCAGACCTGCCTGACGAAACAAACTCGGTTCTTGACAACAAAGTTCAGTCTATTGTTACCTCGAATGGAGGAGAGGTGCTCACCTATGTTCCATGGGGTAAAAGAAAGCTGGCCTATGCGATCCGGAAGCGCACTCGAGGACTCTACGTGCTGATGGAATACGCCGGCGGGTCCCAGCTTGTGGCCGAACTGGAACGAAACCTGCGAATCGACGATCGTATTCTCAAGTTCATCACCGTTATGATCGAAGAGCGCTTCGACCCTGAAAGAGAAAGGGAGCGCAGAGCACAGGCGGCCGTTGTCCCCTTCATCGAGGATGAAGAATCCGCTGAGATCCCTCTGGGTGGGGAAGAAGAAGAGGAGATGCCCGAGGATTTCGAAGTTGAAGATCTCAAGGACGAAGATTAAAGGCTAAGAGATCCGGAAATATTAAAGATATGGAAAGAGAGCGCAAATATGATGACTGTCAGGCGTAAGAGGCGCACATTTGCACGGCGTAAAATCTGCCGTTTCTGCGTGGATTCGGATCTGCGCATCGATTACAAAGACTCGAAGACGCTCCGCTACTTTGTGACAGAACGCGGTAAGATAGTTCCGAGGAGAATATCCGGCAACTGCGCAAAACATCAGCGCGAACTCACGCTTGCCATAAAGAGGGCGCGCCAGATTGCACTTCTGCCATATACCGCCATACACATGCTTTAGCAGGGTGAATCCCTAAGATAAATGAATGCGCCCCAGAGAGATTTGCCGGTCTTGCGGCCAGGTTCTGCGGGAAAAGAGCTCTTGTTGCTGATTGCACTGACGGTTGGTCTTTTTCTCTCGATCAACTTTGTACCGCTGGTCGGGTTTCTTCCCGGCATACTGACTCCTGCGCCAACAGTGCTTGCGGTTATCAGATGGGGGTTTCCGAATGCCTGGCTCGTACCGGGCTGCTCGGCAGTCATTGGTTCGCTGATCCTTTACATGCTGAACCTGTCTGAAAGCATTGCTTACCTGCTGGCCCTGATCGGCATGGGCGCTCTCATGGGATACGGTTTCAGACGCCAATGGTCCACCGAGAAGATAGTCGGGCTTTCCAGCCTGTTTGTAATCGGGATGGCCGGGCTGTTTGTGCTCCTGGCATTCACGGAGACAAAGGGCGAGATCGTTCGGCTGATCGAGCAGGACCTTCGAGGCGCAATATCGGCTGCCCTGAAACAGGTCGGGAGTTCTTCACCGGAGACCCGGGAGCTGGAGAGCAAACTCCTCGATACCGTTCCTCTGATAGTGAGAATCATGCCAGGGGTGCTCATGGCCTGCACTCTCGGAATCTGCTGGCTCAATTTGCTGGTTTCGCTCAGGTATTGCCGGGCTGCCGCCAATGAGTTTTGCGACCGTGAGAAATTGATCCTCTGGAAAGCCCCGGAACGTATCGTCTGGTTCGTCATAGCAAGCGGCCTGATACTCCTTTTGCCTGTGGGCGATTTGAAACTGGCCGCGATAAATTTACTTATCGTTACGGGGACTATCTATTTTCTTCAGGGTGTGGCGATCGTGGCCTTTTATCTTGAAAGATGGAAATTGCCCGTTTACGTGAAGGGCTTCGTCTATGCGGTGGTGTTTCTGCAGCAGTTGGCATCGATGGCCACGGTAGCCTTAGGGCTTTTTGACGTCTGGTTCGATTTTCGAAAGCCGAGGAAAAAACCGGCCTGAGGCCATGCTCGAGAGATGGGGCAAACGACTTGCTTCCACACTCGGTTATGATGTATTCTGGATGGGCCTGCCGGCTCATCTGATCAGGAGTCTCGGAATGAAAGTGATATTAACTGAAACAGTCGAATCCATCGGGCAAATTGGCGATCTGGTGAATGTGGCGCCTGGGTATGCCCGTAATTTTCTTCTTCCCAAAGGGCTGGCGATGGAAGCCACCGGCAAGAATGTGCGAGAGTTGGAACATAAAAAGCGCCTTCTTGCCCAAAAACGTGAAAAACTGCGCCAGCAGATGCTCTCTTATGCCGAGAAGCTGAACTCGGTCACCATTTCCATGCGCCGCAAAGTTTCCGAAGAGAATAAACTCTATGGTTCGGTGAGCGCAGCGGACATTGCCAAGGCGCTCGAGCAGCATGGGTTTGAGACCCAGAGGAAAGATATAGTCATCGAGCAGCCGATCAGACAGCTCGGAGAATTTAGCGTTGCTGTCCGGGTTGGCGCCCAGGTTAGCGCAACTATTCGCGTGGTGATTGAAAAAGAAGAGTAGTTTATGGAGGACCTCTCAGCGGAACTCCGCAAAATTCCACCCCAGCAGATCGAGGCTGAACAATCGCTGCTGGGTGGGATCATGGTGGACAGCCTCGGGTTGCCATCGGCCCTCGAGGTCTTGAAGGGCGACGAGTTTTACAAAGAATCCCACCGTATAATCTTCACGGTAATTCAGGACCTTTTCGAACGAAACGAACCGGTTGACATCCTGACCGTTACGAACCTGCTCGAGGAGCGCAAGCAACTGGAAAGCGTCGGCGGGGCATCGTATGTCGCTGCCCTTACGGATGCGATGCCTACCTCGTCCAATGTTGCCGCGTATGCAAAAATCATCAACGAAAAAGCCGTTATGCGCCGGCTTATCCAGTCTGCAAACGAAATCATATCGTTTGCCTATGGCGGAGGAAAAAACTCCGAAGAAGTCCTGGACAGCGCCGAAGCCGCCATTTTCAGGATCGCGGAACGCAAAATTCGCAATTCATATTTTCCATTAAAGGAAGTCATCAAAAAGAACATAGAGACAATCGAACGCTACCAGGAATACCGGGAGACCGTGACGGGCGTTCCAAGCGGCTACAAGGACCTTGATAAGCTGACCGCAGGGTTTCAAAAATCCGATCTTATCATAATCGCCGCCAGGCCGAGTATGGGGAAAACCGCACTCGGTTTGTGCATCGCCAGAAATGCTGCGAAGGAGAGCGGGGTCCCGGTGGGCTTCTTTTCACTGGAGATGAGCAAGGAGCAGCTTGCGATGCGGCTCCTGTGCTCGGAGGCCAGGGTGGATTCCCACAAGATCCGTTCCGGCTTTCTGAGCAGGCAGGAATGCGGCAAGCTCCTCCAGGCTGCCGGGACTTTCATGGATGTGCCGATTTATATAGACGACACCCCTGGCATTTCTCCCCTGGAACTGAGGGCTAAAGCACGCAGAATCATGTCGGACCAGGGGCTTGGGCTTGTCATCGTCGATTACCTGCAGCTTATGAGAGGCCGGGAGAGCGCGGAACGCAGAGAGCAGGAAATATCGGAGATATCCCGCTCGCTCAAAGGGTTGGCAAAAGAATTGGATATCCCGGTGATCGCTATCGCTCAGTTGAACCGAAAAGTCGAGGAGCGCACTGACAAAAGACCCCTTCTGAGCGATCTTCGTGAAAGCGGCGCCATAGAGCAGGATGCGGACGTAATCGCTTTCATCTATCGTGATGAAATTTACGCCAAGCATGGCTGCAAAGAACCGGGGGTTGCTGAAATCATAATTGGAAAGCAGAGAAACGGCCCTTCCGGTGAAACTGTCAAACTGGCGTACATAAGCACATATACGCGTTTCGAAAACCTGGCCGTCAGTGTATGACACAGCTTGAAGATCGATTTGTGTAATGTAGTTTAGCCCCTTGTGGGCGTTCTTTGATGATAAAGAGGGTTCAAACTGAGAGCATGGCAGATAACACCCAATACTGGGATAAACCCGCTGAAACTCTAACCAGGGCCGGCATCGAGAAACTTCAGCTCAGCCTGCTTAAATCGAGTCTGGTGCGTGCCGGCCGCTCCATGTTCTACAACGAAAAGTTCAAAAAGATCGGTTTTGATCCGGGGTCGGTATCCAGCCTTGACGACGTTGGCCGCATCCCTTTTACGGTAAAGCAGGACCTTAGAGAGAGCTACCCTTACGGGTTTCTGTGCGAACCGAAGGAGCGGCTTGTCAGGATGCATGTCTCGTCCGGGACAACCGGCCAGGCCATAGCCGTTTTTTACACCAAAGCGGACATCGAACTCTGGGCTGATTTGCTTGCCCGCTGCATGTACATGGCGGGAGCGCGCCCAGGGGATACTTTTCAGAACCTGAGCGGGTACGGCCTTTTTACAGGCGGCCTCGGTTTTCAGTACGGGGCTGAGCGCCTCGGCATGCTGACTATTCCCTCCGGCGCAGGCAACAGCAAGCGCCAGATTCAGTTAATGCGCGATTTTTCGACCAACGTCATCCATATCATCCCCAGTTTTTTGCTCCTCCTCATGGATGTCATAAAAGAAATGAAGGTCGATCCGCAAAAAGAGCTTTCGCTCAGGATTGCCTTTGTCGGGGCCGAACCTTATTCGCAAGAGGTCAGGAGGCGGTTTGAGGACTTTTATGCCATAAAAGTCTATAATAGTTATGGTCTCTCGGAGATGAACGGGCCCGGCGTCGCCTTCGAGTGTCCTTGCCAAAATGGGCTGCACGTCTGGGAGGATGCATACCTTGTCGAAATTATCGATCCCAATTCGCTGGGGCCCGTGCCGGATGGACAGTACGGCGAGCTTGTAATGACAACTCTTAGACGGGAAGCTATGCCCATTTTGCGATACAGGACCAGGGACCTCACGCGGATATTGCCGGGCGAGTGCGGCTGCGGCCGTGTTCACAAACGGATCGACCGCATTCAGGGCCGCACGGACGACATGTTTATCATAAAGGGAGTAAATGTTTTCCCCATACAGGTTGAGCAGGTCTTGATGAACATCCCTGAGGTCGGAAATAATTACGTGATCGTCCTCGAGCGTGAGAATAACGTAGATGATATGGTCGTTCGGGTCGAGGTGACCGACTCGGTATTCGTTGAAGACATGCGCGAGTTGGAGCACGTTCGAAAAAGAATAGCCCACGATTTGAAGAGCGAATTGCTTGTTACCCCGAAGGTGGAACTGGTCCAACCCAACAGCCTGCCGAAAAGCGAAGGGAAGGCGTTGCGGCTTATCGATCAGCGGGTGATTTGATAAGGAGGAGGAATCATACGAAAATTATTGGATTAAGTGCAACCGGACTTAAGCCCGGTGTTCGTCGGCGCCTGGAGGGGCTTGGCCGGCGAAAAGTCCCCGCATACCAGGTGATTTCACCCGAACTCTCCCGTGACCTGGCACACATCTCTTTTGAATCAGGACGTCAGATAGGATTGCTCATAGGCCGCGACGGCGGCGTCGAAACGGTGCTCGTTGGAGACCCCCGCTCTCTCTACATACCTGACCTGCCCAAGAGCCGCGGCGGAAGGCGGCGTCTTCGCGGGCTTCGCCTGGTGCATACTCATTTGAACTCGGAACCGCTTTCGCAGGACGACCTTATGGACCTGGTGTTTCTGCGGTTCGATTGTGTTGGGGCGGTTTATGTGGACCGGCACGGCGGGGCAACTCAGCTCGAAGTTGCACACATACTGCCCGGGACTGCAGACGGTTTAAGAGGCTGGGAGGTGCTGGCGCCGATGCCGTGCTATGACCCTGACCTCGATTTTCAGGCCCTTGTCCGCTCTCTTGAAGACGAACTCGAACGCAATCGGCTGGCCATCCCCGCTACGGCCCATGGAGAAGACCGGGCTATTCTGGTCAGCGTAACCGATTCTGACAGGGAAAGCGCCAAACAGTCAATGGATGAACTGGTCGAACTTGCCCGCACGGGAGGAATTGTCGCTGCCGATACGGTTATCCAGAAACAGCGCGAAAAAAATCCGAAGTACTTCATTGGCAAGGGCAAGTTGAGCGAAATTGTGTTGAGAGCGCTTCAGTGCGGGGTGGATTTACTCATATTCGACCAGGAACTAAACCCCTCACAGGTGCGTGCGATAACCGATACGACGGAGTTGCGGGTAGTGGACAGGACCCAGCTCATCCTGGATATCTTTGCTCAACGGGCACAGAGCAGGGAAGGCAAGATTCAGGTGGAGATGGCGCAACTGAAGTACCTGCTCCCAAGACTGGGGGTAAAGGATGACGCCCTGTCCAGGCTGACCGGCGGCATTGGGACCAGGGGGCCGGGAGAAACGACCCTGGAGATCAACCGGCGCCGTACCAAAAACCGCATAACCCAACTGGAAGAGGACCTGCGCAGTCTCCGAATGAGAAGAAATCTACGGCGGACGAAGAGGATCAGAAAAGAAATGCCCACTATTTCAATTGTGGGATACACGAACGCAGGTAAATCCACTCTGCTCAATTCTTTGACCCACAGTTCGGTTTTCGTCGAAGACAAGCTGTTTGCCACGCTGGACCCGATCAGCCGCAGGCTTCGGTTCCCAAGAGATTTCGAGGTCATAATAACCGACACTGTCGGATTCATAAGGGATTTGCCAAAAGACCTGATGGAATCTTTTTCGGCCACCTTGGAGGAATTGCTGGACGCCGACCTGCTGCTTCATGTAATCGATATAAGCAACGGGCAGTTTGAAGAACAGATGGCCGCGGTGGAAAGGACCTTGAGAAAGCTGGAACTGCACACAAAGCCGACCGTAACGGTTTTCAATAAAACTGACCTGGCCCCTGCCGACTTTGTCGAGCGCAAAGTGAGAAAACACGGGGGAATAGGCATATCGGCCATAAATCCGCGCACCCTCGAACCGCTCATTCTGGCGATGCAGGATCATGTCGCCGGTTTCATGGACAGGGCCGTCGCGCAGAGCGTGGAAATTGGTGAACGGGTGAATTGCTGAACGGACCGAACGGCACAGACCCGTTCACCACAGAGACGGGACATGGTCCGGACAGGAAGAGAACACGGAGTGGAGAAGAGGTCATAGAATTCTCCGACGTACACCGTCCTTTAATGCCGGCACGTCTCGCGAAGCGTCGAGATTACCTATTTGAGCCTCCCGGTTTTAGGCAGGTCATACCAAGTTGCGTTCAAGTTGATGTAGCATAGGGCCTTGTGCCCGTCCGCACTTCCAAGCGCCCACTACTTTAGTATGCTCGCTTCTAGCACGTTCTTGAACGCAACTTGGTATCAGTAGTTGTGCTTCATGAATTGGTTCGATGGCGGTCCCGATAATCTGCTCTGTTATATTATTTAAGTTCACCTCTGTGCGACTAAGTTCGAGTTTCTTGAAATTTTGTTAAGGTTTTCTCTTAATTCTTTATTTTATCTGCGCAAATCTGTGACATCTGCGGATCATTTTTCTGTTTGGTTGCGGCCAAAGTCTGCTCTGTGTCCTCTGTGGCTCTGTGGTGAATGCTTTTAGAGGCTTGCCTGGCCGGCCAGGATCTTCTTCGCGGCAGCCACATCCTTTCCGATCTGCGCGGCGAGTTCGTCAGGGCCGGAAAAACGCAGCTCATCGCGAAGCCGGTCTATGAACCTGATGGTGATGGGCTTTCCGTAAATATCCTGGCTGAAGTCGAAAAGATGCGCCTCGAGGGACAGGTCGGTATCCCCGAAGGTTGGATTGTATCCAAGATTGGCCGCGCCTCCGTATGTTTTGCCGTCCACTTCGGCCTCGACCGCATAGACGCCTGTTCGGGGCGACGTAAGGGCAGGCATTCGAATATTGGCGGTCGGAAAGCCGAGATTGACCCCTCTCTTTCGGCCGGGGATTACTGTGCCGCTTACCTCGAAGGACCGTCCCAGCAGCTTGTTGGCCAGTTTGATATTCCCGCTTACAATCAGCTGCCGGATGGTCGTGCTGCTCACGACGGTATCATCGACCCTGACTCCGGTGACGGTTTCGACCTTGAAGCCGTATTGCGCGCCCAACTGCTTGAGAAAGGCGATATCGCCCTCGCGGCCGTGCCCAAACCGGTAATCATGGCCGACAACAATCGCCCTGACGCCGATCTTTTCAACGAGAAGGACCTCCACGAATTCGCGGGCAGACATCTCTGAGAACTTGTGATCGAAGGGGATCACTATTGTGGCGTCGATCCCGCAGTTTGCGATAAGATCGAGTTTGCGCCGGTGAGAGGTAATGAATGAAGGGGCCTTTTCGGGGAAAAGCACTTCGAGGGGATGCGGGTCGAATGTAACCACGGCCGATTCGCCGTTGAGCTCTTCCGCCAATTGTTTTACTCTTTGGAAAAGCGCCTGGTGTCCCTTATGGACCCCATCGAAGTTGCCGATTGTGATTGCCGGGTTTTTGAGTTTGCGCTGGACGGCTTCGATTCCGAGAAACACCTGCATGCTGTTGATACACCCTCCGGAAAGTATTTGAGACGCCTTGACAGGCAAAGACTTTTAAAATACAATATTGTCGTTGTTTTTTCAAGCAATTTGCCGAAGTGGCGGAACTGGTAGACGCGCTAGGTTCAGGGTCTAGTGGCCGTACGGCTGTCGGGGTTCGAGTCCCCGCTTCGGCAACTAACCGAAGTGATTAGGGATTCAGTCTTCGGGCTGAGTCCCTTTTTTGCTTCCTGAGAGGGTTTTGGATAACATTTAGATAACATCCGCGGAATTGAAGGCGCTGAATAACATGTCGCAAAGAACAATTCCCGATATCGAGTAGCCCTCACAACTATTTATCGCATTTCTTGAATTTTTTCGTACACTCTGCTACTGAATATGTCAGTTGATTCCTCAACCCAAAGATGCTTAGCCGTGCCGTTGAGTGTGGGAGGGGAGAGTGGAGCAGCACGAACTCGTGGTGTGTCCGAAATGTCAGCAGAAGCTGCGTGTACCTTCTGGTCAGGGGCTGCTGAGCGTCAGGTGTCCAACTTGTGAGAATCAGTTCCATTGGCATCATGCCAAAGGGATCATCACCGCTGATTTCGAGCCAATAAAGAAAAATCCCCTTCGGAAATCATTTTCTGCCATTCTCGTACTGCTCTCTGTAATCGGTTTGCTGGTCTATATGAGCTATAGGGGATCAATTCCAACTCAGCCAAAGACGCAACCGACACCTCCAAAGGCGCAACCGAAATGGATAACTATCAGCTACGCCGATCTCCTCGATCCACAGGCTATCATCCGTACTGGTCAAAACCTCAAGTCGGCATTGGGCGATTCTCACCTCAAGGGTGCTATACAGCCTTTCATTGATCAGTACTCATTCCTGCTTCAGCACTCATTCGAGATGATTTCAGGATCTGACCGACTCCCGCACAACAGTGTAATTGATGCTTATCCGCTTGGCTCAGCCCAACCAGCATGGGTTGCGATCCTTCGTGGTGGTAGAATCCATGTCACAGCGGACAATAAAAACCATGCACGGGTCTTCCTGCTGGGAGATGATCCAGAAAAATCGTATCAGACCAACTACTCCGTGATCAGGCATTGCCTAAATGCTCTGACTCCCTCAGACGGTTCGCCGCTCAACGTGGATGTGTACGCATACAGTAATGACTACGCCTCTTCAGAGTTGCGGCTGAATTTCAATCCATACTCGATTTCGGCTTCCTCCTTCCCACCGAGGGGAGTCCCTCTCGACCTTGCAGGGCTTGCAGCTTTTTTCAATGAAGCTCCCGAAA
Organism: Syntrophobacteraceae bacterium; assembly: GCA_049520035.1. Classification (GTDB taxonomy): domain Bacteria; phylum Desulfobacterota; class Syntrophobacteria; order Syntrophobacterales; family Syntrophobacteraceae; genus SbD1. The sequence continues at coordinate 22,527 of JBEKQE010000064.1, forward strand.
TCCAAGGCGCACAGCTAGACCGCTCGAAAGGTCTGATCCTGTATGGCAAGCAGGGGGCGAAACAAACTCTGGCTGGGGCAAACATCTCCCTTTCTGATTTTGCCGTTGCCTACAGAGCGGTCTTTCATGCTGGAGACAATGAGGCTTTCATCAGTTTAGATTTTCATACTGATCCCACCAAGGTAACCGTTAACTTTGGCGGCTTCCTTGAAGATACCCGCATTGGCTCTGTTGTCCTAGAAGCTGACAAACGTTTCAAGACGGTAACGAGCGGTATTGATCCAAATTCCTTTACCGATCTTAGAAAGTACACGAGACAGAATGTACCCTCTTTCATGTCTGTTACTGAACAGGATTTGCTGGATTCGAGCTTCATCTCCCACGGGAAATGGGTGGGTACAAGGTTCTGGTTTTATCCTGACTCCATCGGACTTGAATCCGATCTCAGTTACCAGTATGCCCTGATCACAAATCCCCAATTCATGGCAGATGCAGAGAGGAGCAAAGATGATTTTGCCTCTCCAGAAGAATTTGAGAGAAAAAAGAGTGCCACGCTTTCTCCGAGCATCCGAAGGAACATCGATCATTTGAACCTGAACTATTCCCAATATGCCAATGCGTTTCCTGAACTAAAGGAACTTACCACGGTCGCACGATTGATGGGCATCTGTAGCTGGCTTTACAAAGCGACTCCCGGCTGGCTTGATTTGGATGCCCTTCTTTCAGTGGAACTGCCCCCACTTGTCACCCCAAGGGAAAAGACGCAACTGGTTTCAGCTTGCGTGGTTTCCTACGCAAAATCTGAGGGCATCAATACTGATTATGTGATCAAAAACGCCTCTGTCGTTTATCTTAGCCCTGTGCTCGATAAAAAAGTATCCGAACATTTTGGAAATTCCGCCAATTTTGCTAAATTCCTCTGCATGAAAAAAGGAATGGATGAAGAGAACTCCAAATCCTATGAATCCGAAGCATCTCAGCTATTTAACGCTAATAGGAACCACAGCGTGAGAGACATCATCAATACAGAAAAAGACCTTGAAGATTTGGCAAGGTACTCTGCTCATGCTTTGGATGTTCGGAAACCATCGGCGGCGAAGATGCTTGAGGGCAACATAGAATCAGATGAGGCTACTCTGAAGAAGCTCAAATCCAAGATCGTGCAAATTGAGCGTACGATCAGTTCTGCTGAGAGCGTCAGTGCTCACAATGCTTTGGTTGATCAGTATAATGATCTTGTGAGCCAGTACGAGTCGATCAGGGACAGGTACAATCTGGCAGTGAGTAAATACAACTCGCTTGGTGGTATCGAATCCCTCACGATCACTGAAATAGGCGGGGGAATAAATCTCGAACCACGCAACTTCAACATCACAACCCCTCAGGCCAGTGCCAAGTTGCTGGAGTTTCAGAGCTTAACGGATAAAGTTGGCACGGAGTGGCGGTCACTCAATGGATCGGGAAAATGGATCAAAAACGTTACTGCGGCAAGTGGCGCAGCATTAAAGAACAAGTTGCCCAAGTTTGAATGGACACTCACAAAAGAGGCGATTTCAGGTGGCTCTACCTACAGGCACGTACAAGCAGATTTAAACCACCAAGCTTGGTCGGCTGGGGAATCACAAACTGGATCATGGCGGGACTGCCGAAAAATTGATCGGGATCTTTACCAAGAACGGGTGTATGAAGCCGAATCAAAGAAATTGCAGATCGCTGAGTTCCATTCTGGCAAGTTAGAAAACAACATCATTGGTCAGATGGACAACACGGGTCGGATCGTCTTTCGAAAGTCGGAGAGGAAAGACATCATGAAGCCCAAAGAGCCACCAGTATGGTTTTCAGGTAATTAGCGCCTGTTAGCAGAGAGGGGATGGTGAATTGAAGCGCAAGTTCTCAATTGAGATATTGATTCCATCGATTATTGCCTTGCCTTTTATCACATCATATTTGCTCATTGGAATCACCTCGGTTTATATGTCCTCAACATTTCGACGCCACTTTTCCAGCGGATGCAGATTCTGCTGCTGGTCTGGAAAAAAGGGAGGACGAAACTGGACAACTTACGGGCGGATAAACGCTTCATACAAAGGTAATGTATTATGGACAATGATACAGTGCAAACGTTTCCTCCAGCATTTAACCAGTTTATAAGCTGGTGTGAAGAATTGCTTAATACTTTAGCAACATCAGAAGCACCACCACCGATTATTTACCATTATACTGATGATAATGGATTAGAAGGAATAATAAAAACAGGCAAATTATGGCTTACTGATATATTTAAACTCAATGATCCTTCAGAGCTTAAACACGGGTTAAGCCAAGCTGTCATGATTTTTAAGAAGATGGATCAGATTCCAGACAAAATAAAGACAGATGTTGAGGGGTTTTTGAATAACATAGAGGCACATATTGATCCACCCTCTATATGTTGTTTTAGTAGTAAAAAGAATGATCTTGGGCAATGGAGGGCTTACGCTGATAATGGGCGTGGCTATGCCATAGGATTTAACTATAATGACATTAAACGCATTTTCAGTGAATCTATAAAAATGAACCTTACGACGTGCATTATATATGATGATGACAAGCTTGAAAAGAGTTATACACAATTATTTAATCAATATTATATGATAATAAATGATATGATATGCCAAGGAATTTATACATCAAATAATGGCAGAAATATAACGGTTCTAATGGTTGTTTATTGTATAGCTATATCACTATGTTTCAAACATGAAGCGTATAAGAATGAACAAGAGTGGAGATTTATACACAAATCTGAAGAATCATTAAAACCGAAAGTAACATTTAGAAGACGCTCCTATACGTTGATTGGGTATATAGAATTTGACTGGCATGATATAAAATCATTTCCATTAGAAGAAATTGTGATAGGACCATCGGCAGATGAAAGGGTTGCAGAGCGGTTTATTCGTGATTGCATTAATGCGTATCTTCCCGCCGAACAAGCTGGTAAGATTATCATTGATTATTCACGCATTCCTTACAGGATAGTTTAGCGGATTGAGTCTGCTGCCCCCACTGGTCGCATTGGGTCGGACCAAGATAATAGCCTGATATATAAACATAAAGTTTCCATAAACAAGCTGATTTCGATACTCTAAATTGGCCCACTTCGATACTCTGATTTGGCCCACCTTGAAACCAAAACCTTGTACTTTCATTTTGCCAGGTATTGGCTGGAATGGAGGTACGGTTGAAAAGGAGGCGAAAGGTGGAGCTATTCGAGGAAATTGTAGGGCGCAAAGGGGTCGGACCAAGCTAATAGTCTGATATATAAAGATAAAGTTTCCAAAAACATGCCTTTTTGAGGCTTAAAAGTCTGTTTTATGGCCATAAAATTGGCTTCTAAGCACTAATAAAGCAAGTGTTTTTAACATTTGCCCATAGAAACCGAGTTATTACCTTGGCCCGACCCCAAACCACAAAGATGGACAGCGACATTGGAGCATGCGACTACCAGGCGTGAGTCAAAGTGTGCTTAAGCTTAGGGGTGGAACACGGAATTGTTAAGAGGTCTTAGGAGGAAACGGTTTTCATTATCCAACTTTGAGGAGGAAAGAAAATGACGAAAGCTGAATTGGTTGCAAAAATCGCAAGTGAAGGTGGACTTACCAAATCACAGGCTGAAAAAGCGGTGGACGGATTTGTTTCGGCTGTTTCAGGGGTCTTCCGGCGAACGCGTACCTGAGTAGTCTTTGAAAATAAAAAATGGACATGGCAAGGTGCGTCCGTGTTGTTTGACGCCAATCGAACACTACGGAGGAGCCACAAGCCATGTCCAC
>JBEKQE010000065.1:0-26265 GCA_049520035.1 Syntrophobacteraceae bacterium
CTGGTTTGTTGAAGTCAACAGTTTTGTAATGAGACGAGCGCAGCCGGGACAGGGCGCATTCGGCTGGAGCCCCCACGCAGCTCAAAGCCGGATGCGCCCTCCATGAGCACCAGGGGATTGTCCCCGGGGTTCTCTGCGGCCGTTCTCATTATAATTTGCATTCCTTTTCCGTTTACGGTGAGCGTCGCCTTGCCCAACCCTGGTATTTGAGAGTCTCGAAGGAGCTCAAATCTTGCTTAATTGGGGCTAAGGCGACGACGGGGAGTCATGGAGGCTTCGCGAGGAGGTCGATGGGATCGCCTCAATGGCACGAATGATAATCTCCCCGTCTTCACCTAAGCGGCCAACTTAGAGCCCAAACTATGTTGATGATTGCTCACATACACGCTGTTATCCCGAACAATCGCAAAGGCAATTCGCAGGACCTTGCGGCACATGGCAATCAACGCCTTTATTTTCGGCATACCTCTGCCCAGCATTTCCTTATAATGGGCGTGCAGAATTCCTTCCTCCTTCACCATGTTGATAGCTGCAAAGAACAAAATCTTTCTGAGGTAGGAACGACCTCGTTTGGAGATACGCCTTTGGCCTTTTCTCCGCCCGGAGCTTATCTCATAAAGATCAAGGCCCGCCAATTTCATCATCTCAGAGATGGTGCTGAACTTTCGAAAATCGCCCACCTCACCGATCAATCCTGCGGCCGTCACCTCCCCGATCCCCTTTATAGAAAGAATGCTGTGACTGTAAGGGACCTCCTTGAGATTATGCTTCATTTGATTTTCCAAGTTCTCTATAAAGCGATCCTCGTTTCGTATGTTCAAAACAAGGTGATTGATTTCAAGCAGGATGCTCTCTTTGCCTTCGCTAATGCCTATCGACTTTTGTGCGGCTTCAAAAACTTGTTTTGCACGGTCCTGTCCCAATTTCCCCCTGCTTGTCTTTCTAAGGATTTCGCACAAAGCCTCGATGCCCATTGCGATGATACTCTCCGGAGTGGGACAGTTTTCTACCAGGTACAGGACGCTCTTCGATTTCATATGTTTCATGGTCCACAAGAATTCAGGGAAAATTACAAAAAGCAAATGCTGCAACTGATTACCCATCGCTGTTCGGGTCTTTATAGCTCGCTCCCTGGCCTGGCTGAGTCGGCGCAGCTCCGCTGCCGGCCCCTCGGGGATAACCAACGTCAAAGCATGTCCAAGCGCAATAATGTCAGCTATCACCTTTGGGTCTTTTTCGTCCGTCTTATTTGGCGAATTGCCCGTCAATTCTTTCAGTCGTTTGGTATGCATCGGATTGGTTTGAACCAGTGTTACCTTTTTATTCTTCAGAAAGTGAAGCATGGGTTCGGCGTAAGGTCCCGTGGATTCAAAGCCAACTACAATCTCTTCCAAGTTATGGCCCTTCTGAAACCCAATGAGCTTGGTCCAAAACTCCTCAAACCCATCTCGCAGATTGTAAAAGGCAAATGGCTTAACATCCCGGCCATCGGGCGCTCTGAAATAGCCATAGTTCATCTTTTTCCCGACATCAATCGCAGCTATCAGCGTATTCCCGTTGACCTTTCCGAGCTTCTTTGGTTTATTTCGACTCACGGCTATGCTCCTCCTTTGATCTGTGTTAACCAACTTGCCATTGGCTCAAATCAAAGCGAGTATAGCCGTTTTCAGTTAAATGCAAGGCTTACTGCAACATAGCAAGCTTCGGTCTCCCCGGTCTGCTTTGAACCGGCCGGCCGCTTTCCCTGGGCGTTTTGAAGCGCTTCATCCAGATGGGCCTTGGCCGAAATCATTTCATCCTCGATCCTCTGAAGCACATGTGGCGGGAGGTCACAGCCGGGGTCTGCCAGAATGCCCCTGAGCGCGTCGATTTTTTGGCCCAGCTCGGAAAGATGTCCGCCCCACCCTGGTGCTTCTGTTTCCATCGCAGCGAATGTTTCGGCCCGATGCATCGCCACATAATCCGTTATCCGGTCCCCGATTGAGGGCGCCTGAGCATCAAACCCGAATTTGTGTCTCACCTCAGGATACCGGATTACCGGTCTGCGGATATGTGTTTTGTCACGCGAGTCAGAAACCCAGGGACTTGGGACCCGTGAGACTTGACTAGTGGTCCGGGTCTCTCTATGATGAATAATTCTCGGTCTCATGGTCTTCTATTCGGCCACAATCGGCAATATATTTAAGAAGTTGAAGCATATTCAAATCGATTTGTCAAAGTCGGTTTGTTTTTGACAAATCATGGAAGAGGGGGGGACAAAGATTGCCTGATGACGGATAATGGTTTGCAGATGCGTTCTAAACGCGGCATAAGCGATTCGAAACTCCGTATAATCGTAACCGGGCTGGTTGGGTTGTATCCGCTGGGCGGTGTCGCCTGGGACTATTTTCAGTATCCGATAGGGTTATTAAAGCTCGGTCATGATGTCTATTACCACGAGGATACGTGGAGCTGGCCCTCTCAGCCGATCGAGAGGACATATACGCAAGATCCGAAATACTCGGTCGAATACATCGGGGATTTCGTGGGAAAGTACGCGCCCGGCCTGCGTGAGAGGTGGCACTACCTCCATCTGCACGAGACCAGCTTCGGGATGAGCCGGGAGAAGTTCGACGAAGTGGCCGCTTCTGCCGACCTGTTCCTGAATGTGAGCGGCGCATGCATGATTCCGGAAAATCTTTCCGGCGCGTGCGTCAAAGTCTTTCTCGATACCGATCCCGGCTACAACCAGATAATGATGACCGAGCGGTTTGCCTGGTCGGAAAACGTGGATCGGTGGTGCTCCAGCGTTGATGCCCATGACCGGCATTTGACCTATGCCGAAAACATTCACGGGCCGGATTGCCTGGTTCCCAGGCTCGACTATGACTGGAAGACTACCCGGATGCCGATCTGCATCGAACACTGGGAGCACCTGGCCGGCCTCAGACCAAAGGGTCCGTGGACAACGGTCATGACCTGGAGCGCCTTCAAGGGAAAGTTGATCTACAAGGGTGTGGAATACGGAAGCAAAGGGGACGAATTTGAAAAACTGATGAACCTTCCCAGCAGGGTGAGTATTCCGATGAAGGTGGCCGTAGGGGGTGTAAACGCTCCGATGGAAAGGCTGTCGCAAGCCGGGTGGCAGGTGGCCGACGGTCCGGAAGCGACCGTAACGCCGGCCATGTACCGGGATTTTATCGGGTCCTCGCGTGGTGAAATCTCGGCTGCAAAGCAGGTGTATGTTGAACTGCGGACGGGATGGTTCAGTTGCCGCTCGGCCGGCTATCTTGCATCGGGAAGGCCAGTTGTGGTTCAAGATACCGGGTTTACCCCGATCGTTGCGTCCGGGGAAGGTATTATCGCATTCAACACGGCGGCGGAGGCGGCGCTGGGACTGATGGAGGTCGAAAGAGAATACGAGAGGCATGCGGCGGCGGCCCTTGAAATGGCAAGGCAGTATTTCGACTCCTCAAAAGTGCTTCAGAAGCTGATAGATGATGTTTATTCAATCTGACAAGGAACAGATATGGCAAACGGGAAAAATGGCAAAGGCAAACTCATAGTATTCGGAATCATCTTCTGGTACCCGCTTGCGGGAGTGACCTATCAGTTTCTGCATTACCTGATCGGACTTCGGCGGCTCGGGTGGGACGTTTACTACGTCGAGGACTCCAGCCGGTGGGTCTTTGACGTGAGAGACTTCGAGTTAACACCTGAGGCGTCTCCGAATATCGAGATGGTGGCCCCCGTACTGCAAAGATATGGATTTTCCGGAAAATGGGTTTTTCGCGGCACCTACGAAGGGGGCAAATGCTACGGGATGAGTGAGGATGAGCTGATGCGACTCTACAGGGAGGCTGACGCCTTCCTTAACGTGACCGCTTCCCAGGAGCTTCGCGAAGAGCATATGTCCATCCCCAGAAGGGTTTACGTAGAGTCGGACCCTTTCCATGTTCAGGTAAAGGTATTGGAAGGGGACCTGAAGACCTTGAATGCCCTTGCCGCACACGACATCCATTTTTCCTTTGGAGAGAACCTTGGGCAGCCCGACTGCGATCTGCCGGTCGATTTAGTATGCTGGCATCCGACCAGACAGCCTGTGGTTATGGACCTTTGGGACAACCCCTTTCTTCCCGCGAAGGATTCGGTGTATACGACCATTACGACCTGGAAAAACAAGGGCAAGGACCTGACCTTCCGCGGCGAGACATACTACTGGACAAAGGACAGGGAGTTTTTAAAGATCGTCGATCTGCCAAAACGAAGACATGCAGGTTTTGAACTTGCAACACAGGTGGACGATCAGACGCGCCGGTATCTTAATGAAAATGGATGGAGGATTACACCTTCTCTGTCGATCTCCCAGGATGTCGATAAGTACCGGGAGCATATCCAGAGGTCCAGGGGCGAGTTCACGGTTACAAAGGACCAGGTGGTGCGTCCAAGGACCGGCTGGTTCAGCGACCGGAGCGCTTCCTTCCTTGCGGCCGGGCGGCCGGTCATAACCCAGGAAACAGGGTTTAGCAAGTTCCTGCCGACCGGGAAAGGGCTTTTCGGATTCTTGACTATGGATGAAATCCTGGCAGCCGTCGACGTTATAGAAAGTGATTACGAGGGGAGCTGCAAGGCGGCGCGCGAAATTGCGCAAGAATACTTTGCTGCGGAGAAGGTGCTTGGGAAATTGATGTCTGAGGCCGGCCTGGGGTGAGTTTTTAGTTTTGAGTTTCTGATTTTACATGTTCGCAACTAAAAACTAAAAACTCAAAACTCTTCGAGGGTGAACCTCAAAACATGTTCGCAACTAAAAACTCAAAACTCAAAACTCAAAACTCTTCAGCCGGCCGTTTTCAATGGCTGGACAGCGTCAGGGGGATGGCTGTCATATGGATCGCTCTCTACCATTGCCTCCTGTCATATGGCAGCGGAAGCCTCCCCTGGCCGATCACGTTTGGTTCCTTTTCCGGCTTTGTCCAACAGTGCGCACAGGGGTCCGCCTTTGGGAACTATTCCTGCGCCGTCGAGGGAATCATTGCCGCGATTATCCAGCGAGGAGCGATGGCAGTTGGTGTTTTCATCCTCTTCAGCGGATTCGGCCTCACCTACTCGCTTGTAAAACGGGGCGGGTTTGAAACTTCCTGGGCAGTCTGGTACAGGCGGCGCCTTACGAGGCTTTTCCCGGTCTACTGGCTGGCTCACCTCGTCTTCCTGGTTTCGCCCTTCACGGTCCTGCACGATCCGGTCGATTACCGCTTCCTTTTGAGCCTTTTGGGCGACAGGGTTTATCCCGTCGATAAGATGTTTTTTTATCTTGTGCCCGCTTGGTGGTTCATGGGACTGTTGATAGAATTCTATATCGTTTTCCCGCTCCTGTTCAAGCTCATGCAGCGCCTGGGGTGGGTAAAATACCTTGGGCTCTGCATCTTGTTGAGTTCGGGGGCTAAATACGTTCTCACTGCCGTAGTGGAAGCGAACGGATATTACGCGATGGGTGCTTTTTTTGTCTGCCGGCTCTGGGAGTTTGCGGCCGGAATGGCAATGGGAAAACTCATGGGGGAAGCGCCTGAAGGGACGCTTGGCCGGCTGCTTTCCTGGAAAGGTTTTTTTGCCGGGGTAATCTTATACACGCTGGGGTGTGTGACCTACCAGCCAAATTTTTTGTACAGCTTCTCGGATGGCCTTACGGCGATGGGTTTATCGGTGATATTGATTCACGTGGCTTACCGTTTAGACAGGATACCCGGTCTGGGCAGGTGGCTGGCCCTGGGAGGAGTATATTCGTACAGCATTTATCTTTTTCACCAGCCATACGTGATGTATGCCGGCGAGAAGCTTCGCCCCGATAGTCTGGGGGTTTTCCTGGTTTTTGCCTCTGCGGTGACAGTCCTGATCGCGCTGGGTTCAATGTGTCTAGAGTACACGGTCAACCGCACCGTAAATCTTTTTTTTCGCCAAAGATCCTGAAAGGATTAAAGCCTTTTTCTCCTGTGCCGATGTATATCATGGAGAGGAAGGAGGTCCATAAAACCGGACTTTCGAAATCAGAAATCATAAGGGTTCAAACATGATCCGAGAGTTGAGCGGACACGAAATTGATGCTCTGCATTATGAATTGCTGGTTAAAGACATAGTTGCTGCGGCTGAGAAACTGCCTCCATTTCCTGAAATAGCCTGGAAAATCATGTCCCTTGTGAAAACAATGGCCCCAATCAAGGAGATAGAAGAGCTTATCAGTTACGACCAGGTAATCACGGCGAAAATCCTCCAGCTCGCCAATTCGGTATATTATGGCCAGCGATACGACATCCGCTCTCTGAAGGAGGCCATTCTTCTCCTCGGCAACAACCGGCTCATGCAAGTGGTAATCGCCGCCTGCGCCACACTCTATTACGGGAGCGGCAGTTCGCGTGACGAGCGTGAACTTTGGGAACACTCTGTAACTACAGCGCTCACATCGGAAATAGTCGCATGCCGAATCCACTACAATGGGATTCTCACGTTCTATACCGCCGCGCTCCTGCACGACATAGGCAACACGATCCTCAACTTTTATTCCAAGATTTACCTCCAGTCCAGCCTGCGCGAGATAAGGGGTGAGAGCGATGGGGTCAGGGCCGAACGGCGGGCGTTCGGGATCGACCACCAGGAGCTGGGCGGCATTATCGCCCGCAATTGGAAATTCCCTGCTGACATAGCATCGGCGATCGAGCATCATCATAATCCCGAAAAAGCCGGCCGATATGAGGAAATTACCTCCCTGGTTCATCTCGCCGACTTGCTGGCCCTCTCATTTGCTAAGAAAGACGACAAACAGGGACAAAAAGGAATCGATCTGGAATCTGAGCCTATCTTCAAGAAATTCGGCATCACGCACATAATGATCGATGAGTTCCAAAACGAGCTTGAAACTGGTATGGCAGGGGTCTTGCGGGTGCTGGGCGCCGTATGAACGTGGCCGCTGCTTGACTGGGTGATGAAAAAGCGTTCTCAGGTGCGAGAAACGCCTGAAAATTGCTAATGATTTCGTTATGTCTCTTTTGAACTCCAATCACGGCGCCCGCCGCCAAGATTCTGTCGCCAATCATCTTTGCGACCTCGTATGACAGACTTGTTAACAACACTCAACGATCTTTTGGCCCGATGCTCTCGCATCCGGCGAATTGCGATATCGAACCGGAATGATTATTATATATCCAAAAAGAGGAGAAAAAGGAGATAGAGACCATGAAAGGCAGGGAGTGTATAATCGAAACGAGAAGTTACGACCAGGACTCTGAGGTCTGCGATGAAAAGCTTTGTTACGTTTGCAAAGACGGCATATGGGAGAAGAAAGGCGCTCTGGATTTCTTAGTAGGCGGACCGTGATCCATTTATCAGCGGACAGGTTTTACACAGGCGAGTTTCGGCATCACCCGTAAGAAGAATTTTGGAAGTCAAAGAAAACCCCCGCCGGAAAAGGCGGGGGCGTAAATCATCTGGCGCCTCGTGAGGCATCCTCAGTGTTTAGTTTTCTTCTCATTTTGAGCCAGGCGGTTTTTGAACCATAGGAAAATCTTCCCGCCGAGCCCAGGCTTGAGCCTGCTTACTTCGCGACAGCCGCAGCCGCTCGTAGCTGTTCGGCGGACGGACGTTTGGTAAGACGGGCCAGGACGACCGCAATAATCAGAACGAGGCCGGACAGATAGAAGGCCCAGTTGAGGCTTCCGGTTATGTCCCTGATGGTTCCGCCAAGTCTTGCCATGAAGAAGCCGAGACCCCATCCGATGAACACCAGGCCGTAGTTGAAGCCCAGGTTCTTGGGCCCGAAGAAATCCGCTGTAAAAGACGGCAAGAGCGCCAGACCTCCGCCATACTGCCAGTAAGCTATGCCGACAGCCAGGAAGAGCAGGAAAACGCTTTTGAAGCCAATAATGGCCGGCATTGCGAAGAGGCACAGAGCGGAAACCAGGCAGTTGAGCGTATAGGCGTTCGTCCTGCCAATTTTGTCGGAGTACAAACCGGTCCCGATCCGACCACACGCGTTAACCGCTCCGCCAAAGGAAACAAGGGTCCAGGCCAGCGCCCCGAGCAGTGGAGCGGCCAGAGGTGCTGCGAAGGCGATGATCAGAAGACCGGACTGAGTCGTACCAATGAACATGAGGACCAGCGCGAAGAACTGCCAGGTTTTGACCATCTCGGATGCCGACCAGTCGTAGGTCGTCATGGCGCCTTTGCCCGGAGTGCTTGCTTTGGGAGCCGGAGCACCTGGGGGGACATAACCCGCCGGGGGCCACCCAAGGAGCTGTCCGGCGATTATGACGACTACCGCGAAAACGATACCAAGTATAATGAAGCTACCGCTGAGGCCATAATCGGCAATGAGCCATCTGGCCAGGGGCGCGATGTAGAGCGCTGCGCCGCCGTAGCCGCCAACCACCAGGCCCGCGATGAGACCACGTTTATGGGGACCAAACCATTTCAGAGCGGCGGGGGTGGGAGCGGCGTACCCGATGCCCATGCCGATCCCGCCCATTATCCCGAAACCAAGTATCAGTCCGGTGTAGCTCTTCATCAGACCGGCAACGATACACCCAGCGGCCAGGAACAGCCCACCGAGGGTAGCTCCGACTTTGGGGCCGTACTTGTCCTGGATCCTTCCGCCTGGGATCATCAAAAGAGCGAACATGACGACGCACAGCGAGAAGGGGGTCGCAATCTGAGCGTTGCTCAGGTATGCCCAGGCAGAATCGATCCCGGGCAAGGCCGTGCCGAGCAGCGCCTCGTTGAATTTACCGTCCGGCAGCTTGGGCACCGTCAGCTTGGCGCCCCATACGCTCCATGCGTACAGAATTCCCAGACACAGATTGATCGCAGTGCCTGCGAAAGTGACAACCCACGCTTTTCCGGGGACTTTTTCCAGTGGAGCCGCCATTATATTTCTCCTTTCACGTCACGTAATAAACTGCTTTGCAGGAAATATGGGTCTAAAGAGAAAACCCGCGTAAGGTCCGGCCGGATTGAAGCCGAAGCGGGTCAGGCCCGCCCATATTGGAAAAGAAATAAAGCCGAAGAGAGGAAAAGAGGTGTTCAGGGTGAAATAATGTGTGCGTACACAGGGAAACAGAACTCCGTCCATTCGCTGTGGAACAAAAACGAGAGTTTAAGGCCGGACGGGCAAAAGGCCTGTGAGCGAGGAAGAAATTGGGCTGTCTAGCAACTCTGCCAACGAGAAATACCGTGTTAATGAAGAAAAAATTTACAATATGAATCCGCTTATTCAGTTCTCAGCTCGTTATGCTCCTTCAATCACCCCCTTTTGCCTATCAGGATAGCTGCCAGCGCCATAACGGCAACATGCAATCAAAACCATGACGCAAGAGCCTGCCCTTTGGAAAATGAATTTTTTGATCTCTTGTGCTTTTCGAATTCCCGGTGAAACTAACCGCCAAAAGGCCGAAATCTCACCATTTGATGACAACTGATTCCCCTATTGCATAGGTGTGGATATCTTGTCAAGATAAATTCCTGAAGATAATTCAAGTGCCTAAATTAACAAGCGCTTTCATTTAAAGGGGAGGCGTCCCCCCTTTTCGGACATCGCACAAGGTTGTTTATAAGTCTATCGTACGAGGGGCCTAATTCCCGGTCCATCTCCTGAAGACAAGAGTCCCGTTGGTTCCGCCAAAGCCAAATGAGTTGGAGAGCGCCACCTCGATTTTTGCCTTGCGGGCCACATTGGGAACGTAGTCGAGATCGCAGTCCGGGTCCGGGAATTCGTAATTCATGGTTGGCGGCATCAACTGGTTATATAAGGTGAGGGTAGTGTAGGCGGCTTCGACGCCGCCCGCCGCGCCGAGCAGGTGTCCGGTCATCGACTTTGTTGAACTGATCGCCATTTTGTAAGCGTGATCGCCAAAAACAGTCTTTATCGCCTGTGTTTCATATTTATCGTTGAGGTCAGTGGAAGTGCCGTGGGCGTTGATGTACTGCACATCCGAGGGTTTTATCCCGGCGTCGTGGAGAGCCATCTGCATGCAGCGGGCGGCCCCTTCGCCGTCTGGCGCCGGAGCGGCCATATGGTAGGCGTCTCCCGAAACGCCGAACCCGATTATTTCGGCATAGATCCGAGCGGCCCGGGCGCGCGCGAAATCAAGCTCTTCCAGGATCAATATGCCGGAGCCTTCACTTAGTATGAAGCCGTCCCGTTGCTTGTCAAAAGGCCTGGAAGCGTGCTCCGGGTCGTCGTTGCGCGTCGAAAGCGCGCGCATTGCGTTAAAGCCGGCTACTGCGAGGGTGGTCACCGTCGACTCGACACCCCCGGTGATCATCGCTTCGGCAGATCCGTCCCGAATGAGATGATAAGCCTGACCTACAGCATGAGTTCCAGCCGCGCATGCAGTCTGTAAAGAAAGGTTGGGACCTTTCGCGCCGTGGTAGATTGAGATGAGGCCGGGGGCCATATTGCTGATAATCATCGGAATGAAAAAAGGGCTTACCTTCTTTGGACCCGCTTCCAGGATCAGTTTGTGGGATTCCTCGATCGTGAGCAGGCCGCCGAGGCCGCAGCCCATTACGACGCCAACTCGAGACGAGATCTCGGGCTCTATCTTGAGTTTGGCGTCTTCCATCGCATAGTGGGCGGCTACGAGCGCAAACTGGAGAAAGGGGTCCATTTTCCGAAGTTCTTTTTTGTTGATGAACTCCTCCGGATGAAAGTTTTTGACCTCTCCAGCGATATGGGTCGAGAATGCTGAAGAATCGAAGCGGGTAATCGGCCCGATTCCTGACTTGCCGGAAATCAGATTGGACCAATTCTCTTCAATGCCGATACCGACCGGAGAAACCAACCCCATTCCGGTTACCACCACACGTCGCCGATTATTCTCTAATCCCATCCTGTTGTCCTGTCTAACCCATGAACATACCGCCGTTCACATGTATAACCTGGCCTGTGATATACCCGGCCGCATCGGATGCAAGAAAGGCAACGGCAGCCGCAACGTCCTGCGGAGCGCCGTACCTTGCCGCCGGAATTTGCGACAGCAACGCTTCGCGCGATTTTTGCGGGATAGCCAGGGTCATATCAGTCTCGATGAATCCCGGGGCGACCGCGTTTACGGTTATGTTTCTGGAGATAATCTCGCGCGCAAGGGACCTGGTAAGGCCGATAATGCCGGCCTTAGCGGCCGAATAATTGCATTGCCCGGCATTTCCAATCACGCCGACCACGGAGGTGACATTGACAATACGTCCGTAGTGCCGGCGCATCATGGGTTTTATCACCGCCTGTGAGCAAAGGAAAGCGCCTTTGAGGTTGGTATCCAAAACATCGTCCCATTCGCCGGTCTTCATCAAGGCGAGGAGGTTGTCCTTAGATATCCCAGCGTTGTTTACAAGCACATCGATTCGACCATGCGCATCGATGATTTGCTTGAACGCAGCCTTGACCGCGCCGGGGTCGGCCACGCTGAACTGCATGGCGGTCGATCCGCCGCCCTTGCTCTCGACAAGGGCCGTTGTCTGCTTTGCGGCCTCCGGGCTGGAATTGTAATTGACGATAATATGGTTTTTCGGACCGGCCATCTCCACGGCAATGCTACGGCCAATCCCACGGCTTGCTCCGGTTACCACGATAACGCGTTGCTCGCTCAATGTGAAATCCCCCGGACAAAAGTTGCGAGTTAAGGGTTGCGAGTTGTTCGGTTTCTAAGGTGGTTGGTCAGATACCGCATGAAGCCTCCGATCAGGCTTCCAGTTTCGGTTGCCATCCTGTAAAGCGAGTCGAATCGAGCCTTGTCGATCAGCTCAGCATCGAAAGCGACGTAGAGCTGTGCATTTACTTCACCAGCCGAACCTTTGGCGATGGAAAGAAAGCGTCGAAACTCAACACTTCCGCCTCGTTCGAAACCTTCCGCGACATTGGACATTATGGAAACAGCGGCACGACGTATCTGATCGCGAAGTCCGAAGTCACGAGAGAAAGGGCCGTGGTTCGACACGGCATAGACGGAGCTTGCCAGTTTCCTGGCCTTCTGCCAAGCCTCTATATCCTCGAATCTTTCGATCTTTGTCATGACCCGCAACCCGCAACCCGCAACCCGCAACCTTCTTATTAAAAGAAAGTACCCTTCAATCTGCCGTATTCCTTATTGAGTTCCTGGCCTATGATGTTTCGCTGGATTTCGTTGGTACCCTCGTAAATTTGCAGGATCTTGGCGTCGCGCATCATCTTTTCGACCGGATAATCCTGCATGTATCCATAACCTCCAAGCACCTGCACGGCGTTTGTTGCCACCTCCATTGCGACGTCGGCGGCGAATACCTTAGACATTGCGGAGACTTTGCTCACCTCGCGGGGTTCGGAGTCCATGTAGCGGGCAACGCTGTAGACCAGGGCGCGCGCCGCCTCGGTTTTTACGGCCATGTCCGCAAGCTTGTGTTGAATCGCCTGGAAGCTTATGATCGGCTTATCGAACTGGACCCTCTTTCGCGCATATTCGACCGAGATATCGAGCGCCCCCTGGGCAAGGCCGACGGCAAGCGCCCCTATTCCTGGCCGGGATTTATCGAAGGTCTTCATCGCAGTGATAAAACCCGTTCCTTCACGGCCGATCAGCCGGTCTTTGGGGATGCGGCAATCATCGAATATGAGCTCGCGCGTGGCGGATGCCCGGATGCCGAGCTTTTTTTCCTTTTTGCCGAAGGAAAATCCCGGGTCTCCCTTTTCGACCACGAAAAAACTTGCGCCTCGCGGACCCTTCGAGCGGTCGGTTATGGTGAGTACCGAATAGATTTCCGCCTCGCCGCCGTTGGTGATCCACTGCTTGGACCCGTTGATGATGTAATGGTCACCGTCTTTTTTTGCCTTGGTTTGAATTCCGGAAACGTCGCTCCCAGCCCCGGGTTCGGTAAGGCCAAAGGCCGCGAGTTTTTTCCCGCTGGCGATCTGGGGCAGGTATTTATGTTTGAGCTCCTCGCTGCCGTTGATAAGGATCGGATATGCTCCAAGGCCGCTCGCGGCAAAGGAGGTGGCGACCCCGATACAGGCCTCCCCTAGCTTTTCGACGGCAAGGCAGTTTTCGAATATTCCTCCACCCGTTCCCCCATATTCCTCAGGGATATTGATGCCGAACAGGCCCGCCTGGGCGAGGATATTCATGATCTCCCAGGGAAATTGCTCGGTTGCGTCCAATTCGGCCCTGACCGGCCGGATTTTTTCCCTGGCGATCCGCGCGGCCAGTCCCTGCATCATTCGCTGTTCTTCAGTCAAGAAATAATCCAAATCAATTACCTCCAATCAAACACCCAGTCGGCTTCGGCCGCATGGTTTCAACCACCCGGTATCGCAACGGCAAAGAAGCGGAACCCGAGAATCCAGAATCTGCCTTGGTTAACACAAAAAGCGTGGTTAAGCCAATATTGAGTTGTGGATTGCGGGCAGGTATTTTTCCAGGTTTATGAACACAGGGTCTTACTTTGACGCAAATCCCCATTCCTCCATCGAAGTGGCAAGCGGGGCGTGCACCACTTCCGGAAAAGGCACAGGACCTGATCCGCCTCCAAGCGCATCCGGAACGAGCTTTTCGTTTCCGACCCGCGCGAGGTCCTTCGGGCAGAACGATCGGGCCGGAAGCGTTCCTTCCGCCACGGATCCGGGAGCATGGTCACCTCCCATGGCATCTATCGCAATTTTCATCCAGCAGACTCGCTTAACACCCTCGACCGCCGCTCTACTCTTCCTCGAGTTCGAGGACCAGGCGGCCTTTGTAGTACCCGCAGTTCGGGCAAGCGCGGTGCGCCAGGCGCATTTCATTGCACTGAGAGCATCGGGCCAGGGCCGGAATGGCAACGGCGTGGTTGGCCCGCCGTTTGTCACGCCTGGCTTTGGACGTTTTCCTTTTCGGTACACCCATCTTTTAACTCCTATCTTGAACCTGCCCGCAAAAGCGGTCGCAGCAAGCCGATAAGGGGGAAACTATTCAGTGGATTGGCGTAACCCCGTTTTTATTAATTTGAGTTTTGCAAAAGGAGACTGGCTGCTGCCCGCCTTGCACCGACAGGCCTCTTCATTGAGGTTAGCCCCGCACCCCGGGCATATGCCCTTACAATCATCGCTGCAAAGCACCTTCACCGGCAACGCCAGAAAGATTTGCTCGGCTACGAGCTGATCCACTTCGACCACCTCGCCGTCAAAGAATTCATATGCGAGTTCATCCGGTACGAGTTCTTTTTCTTCAGCCTTGGGCACCCGTGCGTCTGCAACCAGGTAGATGTCAACGGGTTCATTGAGAGGGAGTCGAAACCTCCCTAGACATCGGTGGCAGCTAACCCCCAGGGACCCTTCGATCTTTCCGGTAATTCGTATATGGTCCGGACACCTGTTGAGGTTCAGGACGACGTTGATTGGGCGGAGAAGCTTGAGGTTGAAAGGGTCGCCCGGTGGAACGAACTGCCTCAGCCTATCCTCGTCCCAGTGGAACCTGAGAGTGCGTCCTGATTCCGGAATTTCGTCAATGCGAACGCGCATGTGCTACACCTTCCCGAGAACCCAAACTATCTAGTATAAATATATTCACGGGACTGTCAAGAAATTTCAGGGGATTTAGGGTGTTTAGATGGCTTTCAGGATAGAAGGACAGCACGTAGACAAGCGGGCCTGAAGACGGCTGAGGTGGAGACGCAGGGGGGCGGGGTGAAATGAGGGCATCCAGGCGCCCGAAATAATTCCTTATCACCCCGTCTCCGTGCTTGCGGTCTTTCCAGCTAAAACTTTTTGACCGCCTGCTGAACTACGTCTTCCGAAACTTCTTCGAATACCTTTTTCCAGGCGTTTCGGGTAGTTGTACCCTTACCAAAGGTAATCTTACGTTTCGATTCGATTGTCGCTATCTGTCTGCCGCCCTGGCTGAGTTCGACTCTCACCTCCAGCACAGTGTCGCCGAGCCGTGGCAGGAAGCGCTCGGCCATCCCCCCTTTTTGGAAATTCACGACGTGGCCTACCATTGAGTATGGCTCACCCTCGACGTTCGGCGCCCAGAGCATTCCCCGCTTCGTAAGCGAATCGTCGATCCCGTTCCACAGAAGGCCGATAATGTCCACGTCAAAGACCTGGTGAGTATCGTTGAATACGTCGGCCACCTTCACTTTGTAGGGCGAAACGATAACCGGCTTGGGCGTGTTTACGTCGCCCGCCACATGGATATCCCCCTTTCCTCCTCTGTGACAGGCTAAGATGAACAATGGTATGAAAACGAGGGCAAGAAGACGAATTTTTCTGTGCATAGCTGTACCTCTCTGCCGAATTTTCAGCGAATCTATACGAAAACATTGCAATGAGCAATTATTATCGCTAAAATGGCCTTGTCTTTTACACGCGGCCTCATAATTACCTGCTGCCGGAGCCGGGGCGGATGCCGCCGAATCGCATGGCCAGGACGGATTGTGAGGTGTTGCGCGAACGCGCCGGCCAGCAAGTAGATGTGCTGAAAAAGAGGATGACGGATCTAATAGCCCGAGTAACAGCCTTCGTGATTGCATAATGCGAAATAGACTGCGAAAGCTCATTCGCCAACCGCACAGCCGGAGAGCAAATCCCTCCTCTACCGCCTGCTCGGATGCTCCATTTTGCTCCGCCCTTGACACCTGGACGCACGGACTTGTGTCTCTCGCGTGTGTCATCCTGACTCGTCATGTGTCGCACGGTGAGACTTGACACATGACTGCTCCCTTTGTTTTCGCGCAAGACCTTACCCAAACAACGTTTTCCCGCCAGAAAATATCAACTTGAGGTTGGCCTATTTCCTGCACAGCCCATTTAGCGACTCCCAAATATTTCATTCATGCAATGAAATCTGTTGCGCGCCCCTGCAAGTGGATGTAAACCGGAATCTCATTTCGGAAAAGGTAGGCCTTATTGACCTTTAACTCTCAGAAAGGAGAAAGGAAGATGAGCTCTAAGGACGTGACCCGAAGAAAGTTTATCGAGAATGTGGCTAAGTATTGCGGGGCAGGCGTAGCAGCCTTGGGAATGATGGGCGTGCAGCGTGCCCATGCAGGTGACATGGGGCTTCCAGACCTGGATGATCCGGTCCAGACAGGTGTCTGGAAGATGAGGGACGGTCAGTTGATGCAGTATGGGGAATTTATTAAAAATGCACCCATACCCAAGGATTATTTCGAGAAAAAACCTGAGAGTTTGATTAATGGAGGTGCTCCGGTTGAATGGTCTCATCTCCATCCAAACTATTACGCTGATGGGGATAAATCCCTGGTCGGGATAATCATGGCTACCAAACTGGATAAAGACCTGACCGGAGATATCAAGAAGGCTGTGAAGCTCGTTGGAGGGTTTGAAAAATCCCTCAAAAAAACAGATAAAATTCTCATCAAGCCCAATATGAACACCGGGGATCCCTGGCCGGGGGGGGGGACAGACCATGCATTTCTGAAAGCTCTGATTATCGTCCTGAAAGACCAGGGCTACACCAACCTGACCGTGGCCGATACCTGCGGACCCTGGGGGCCAACAGAGCGGGTAATCAATATGATGGGGTACGATGCGGTAGGCAAAGAAACCGACACCCCTGTCAAGACCTGGGAAAATGAACAATGGATGAACATCCGCAATGCCAAGGCCGAATACCTGGGCAAGATCGGTGGCGGGGATGGAACCGTGTCCTATCCGGCGGACCTCAGAAATTACGACAAGGTCATTTATAGCCCGGTGATGAAGACCCATTTCCTCGGGGGAATTACCCAGAGCCTGAAGCTATCCGTTGGGATTTTGCATCGTGCCGACCGGGGCCAGCATCTTCATAACTTCAACCATATCTTCGTTGCCGAGCAGGCTGCGGAAATCAACCTGCCTTTCCGGCCGGACCTGATCATCATGGATGGAAGAAGGTCCCTCATCGCCGGTGGTCCTTCCCATGGCGAGGAAGTCAAACCCGGTGTGATCCTTGTCTCCGGTGACCAGGTGGCCAATGATGTCATGGGCATTAGAACCCTTCAGGAGTGGTACACGAGCGAGGCAGCCAACAAGATTGGCATGTATGCCTGGTATCAGAAGCAGATCGCCCAGGCAGTAAAACTCGGTATTGGATATGCTAAAAAGCAGGATGACATCAAGATCGTTTTGGGTTAATTGTCCATCAAATCATATCCTGAATTGAACTCTGGAAAAGGAGCGCCCAGTCTTCTACATTTGTGTGAGTATAAATGTCACCGTGGGATTTTTGTGAATCGCTCGATTTGGGTATGTAACTTACGCTCCCCCGCTTCCCTGATCTCGGGGAAGGGGGGAGTTTTTAATCCAGGGAAAAAAACACGGAGAAATGTTTATGACCAGATATGCAATGTTTTTTTTCACCCTACTTTTTTTTATTGCCCTTCTTGTCCCGCAAGCAACCATGTCTCAGAAAGCAGGTCCAACCATTGTGGATTTCAAGGTCCAGGCCATGTACCGGGCAGCCAAATTGACCTGGAAGACGAGTGACGCCCTGAAAAACCAAATGTCATTACAGATTCTAAGGGCCGACACCTTTGAGGAAGGTCCTTATAATGAATTGGAAGTGACAAATCTTGTCCCCGGCAAGAACGCTTATGATTATATTGATAAAAGCATGGGAAGCGAATCAAAGTTCTTTTACAAACTGGTTGTTAAAGAAACCGGCGAATCTTTCGGCCCGATCGCCGCGAGACCTTTTTTCTCGCCTCCTGCTACTCAATTACAACCACCGGAGCAGAATGATTCGGTCTTAGTTCTCAGATAGGGAAGAATGTAAATGGCCAAGGAAGTTGACCGCCGTAATTTTCTCAAGTGCCTTACGCTTGGCGCCGTAGCCCTGGGTGACGTCATTGCCTTTGGGGACATGCTCTGGGCTTCCACCCTTGCCGACGGCCAAGAGGTGGCCTTAGCTAAGATGGCCATTTTTGTAGATAAGACTCTTTGTTCCGGATGCCGTGTCTGCGAAATGGTCTGTGCTAACCTTAACTGCGAAGGCCGGAATACCTCTTCACTAGCACGGCTTTCCGTCGAAAAAAAGTACATCGAAGGGGACTACGGGCCTAAGGTATGCTATCAGTGTAGCGATCCTCCCTGTTTGAAGGTTTGCCCGGTAGGGGCTCTGCAGGTGGAGAAGCGGAGCGGCGCCTTTACTCGAATCATTGATGACAGCTTGTGTATCGGCTGTCAGCAATGTATCGAGGCTTGTCAGCAATATTTCCGGCCCCCCAGGCCAAAATTCGATGTGCAAAAGCAACAATCGATCAAATGCCACCTTTGCTTCGGGGACCCTCAATGTGTGAAGTTTTGCCCCATGGGTGTTTTACGGGTGGAGTATTCGGAACAGGGACTGCTCGTTGGTTATCCCGTGATCAAAGAGGACTGAGATGACTCCTTCGGGTGGATGGGTTGGAAAAATTCTCAGGGTTGACCTGACCAATCGTAAAACCTCCGAGGTTTCAACCTTTGACTATGTGCCCAAATTTCTAGGAGGTCGTGGACTTGGGGCAAAGATCTGCTGGGATGAGGTGCCTTCGGAGGTGGGAGCATTCGACCCTGAAAATCGGCTGGTCTTGGCTACAGGTCCCATGGGGGGGACTCTGGCGCCCTCATCGGGCCGGCTCATGGTTGTGGGGAAATCTCCACAGACTGGCCCCATGGAATCCTTTGCTCGTTCAGGCGTTGGAGGACACTTCGCTCCTGAACTAAAATGGGCTGGATACGATGCCATCATTATCCAGGGAAGAGCCTCGAAGCCCGTCTACCTTTGGATTACTGATCAGAAGGCTGAAATCCTTGACGCCGCCGGTTTATGGGGCCTTGATACCTATCAGACCCAACAGACGATCTGGAAGCTTCATGGCGATAAGACGAGAGTCATGGTTATAGGAAAGGCTGGAGAGAATCGAAGCCGCATCGCATGCATTCTCACGGACACCGGGGATGCGGCGGGCCAGGGAGGATTTGGTGGTGTGATGGGGTCGAAAAACTTGAAGGCCATTGCGATCCGGGGCACAGGAAGTGTGACCGTGGCAAGGCCAAAAGAACTGATGCAGCTCACCCATGACATCCACAGACTCTTTGCGCGGAAATCTTTAAAAGGGGATCCCTATCAGCCGGAAGAAAAAGATTTTAAGTACAATATATGGGGCGGCGGCTATGGCCGAGGAGGCCTTACGCTTCTTGACGGCGAGCTTCTCGATCTCTGTAACGACCCTTCCTCGGGTTATTCACAAACTCCTGATGGTTGTTTCTCCTGCCCTGTCGCTTGCCGCTCACGGGTAACGGGACCGGACATCACCTCCGGTGTAGCCTTATGCGCCCAGTCTTACATGTATCTAGAGTCTATGGTCAAGGAGCCTGAAAAGGGCTATAGCAAAATCACCTGGCAGGCTGCCAAATTAGCTGACCTTTACGGAATTAACTCCTATGAGTTGATGGCCATCATCCCCTGGCTTTCGGACTGCTATCGGGAGAAGCTGATTTCGGAGCAAGAGACTGGGCTTCCTCTTGAAGAAATCGGTTCCTGGAAGTTCATCTCCGTACTTCTTCAAAAAATTGCCAATCGAGAAGGATTCGGGGACCTTCTCGCCGACGGGGGGCAGCGTGCGGCTGCCGAGCTTGGAGGAAAAGCCGAAAGGCTCTCTTGGATGTATTATCCCCGCGCGGGGAAGTTCGGCGGTTATCGTGAGCACTGGGTATATCTGGGAGGCTTTCCCACGGGATATGCGGTTCCTGCCCTGGCTTTGATGTGGGTCCTGGACAACCGGGACGCCCTGGTCTCCCACAGCTACATCTCTATGCTTTGGGGCGCCGCTTTCACCATCGGGCAGAACGCCCTGACCGCTGTGCCGGAAGAAATCTTCCCTGTTCTCAAACCTGTGATGAAAGCTGTCTATGGTTCAGAAGAAGCGGCAGAATTTTTTCAGCCGGATGGAAAGAGTTTGAATTGGAAATGGGCTGCCCCCGTGGTAAAGCGGTATCATGAACATTCCCTTCTGAAGGACAGTTACACTTTGTGTGATATCCTTTTCCCTTATCTGTTCAATTCCAATTCTCCCGATCATGTGGGAGACACCACCCTTGAATCTCGCCTCTATTCTGCAGTTACAGGAGACGAGATGAGTGAGGAGGAATCCTATCGAAAGGGACAGATGCTTTGCACATTGGAGAGAGCCTTAGCCGCACGAGATGGTCGAACCCGTGGGGACGACATTTTCCATGACCTTTACTTCGAAAAGGAAGACGCAGGAGCTAGGAAGTACCTGCGAGAAGATCTGGAACGTGCCAAGAGTGACTATTATAGGTTAATGGGATGGGACGTAGAATCCGGCATTCCTACCCATGCAACCTTGGAACGACTGGGGCTGAAAGATGTAGCAGAAGGCTTGGGAAGAAAACCGTAACCGGGGCTGCCCCCCTCGTGATGGAGTACAACGGAATAGTGGAAGCCGGACTTCACAAGGCCTCCCGCGAACGCCCGACGCGCATGACTTCCGCCAAAAGGCGGTAAGAGGAATGACCAGATTAGACGCATTCAGCTGTCGGCCTTCCGCGCTCCGCGCGGTACCTTCCGCCTGAAGGCGGTAAGTTGAATGACCAGATTATCGCAAAGTGTTAAGTACATCGTGAAGGGTTGTGTATAAGTCTGTCATACGAGGTGTTTGCAACTAACAATCGTTGGCAGGGTGTCAGTATGAGCAGTGCAGGTACGATTGACAGCATGCACGGCAAAGAGGCTTGGAACAAGTTTGTCAGTACGGGAAAGTGTGTTCCTGCCGTGGCGCCTCTCATTGCCCAGTCCTGGGCGCGTTGCCGGGCCATTGGACTTGATCCCAGACGGGGACCCGCCGCTGTAGTTGTCGAGCGAGAAGAGCTGGAGCGGCGCGTGGCGCGAAACCGGGAACTGTTGACCGTCGCTGTGCCGATCCTCGATGAACTGCAGGCTCTCGTGAAAGATTTGGGTTTTCTGACGTTGCTCACCGACAGTGACGGTGTAATTTTGGAAATGGTGTCGGGCGGGAAATTGAGAGACGCCGGCCTGGAGGGAAACCTGCGACCCGGTGGAATGTGGGGGGAAGAACACGCGGGAACAGGGGCGGTCGGACTTGCCCTCCGGATTGGTCTGCCGGTTCAAGTCGTTGGCTGCGAACACTACTTTGAAAGGGACCACGATCTGACCTGTTCTGCAGCCCCGATCTTCAATCATGACAACTGTCTGCTCGGAATTCTCTGCCTGAGCGGACCCAGAGAAGAAGCCCACCTTCACACCTTGGGCATCGTGATTGTGGCGAGCAAGGCGATCACGAATCAGATACGCATCGAGGAGGACCATCGGCAGATCTGGCTGGCCAACGAATACCTGAGGACGGTAATTAATTCGATCTCAGATGGCATTGTAGCCATTGATTCCAATGGATTAATCAAGGAAATCAATTCGGAGGCAGCCAATATTCTGGCCACGGACACCTTGCTCGCCCGGGGAAAAGACATTCAGGAGTTTGTGGGCAAGCAGTCGCTGTTCAAAAGAGTTGTAGCCGGCGGTAAGCCGGTGACCGACATAGAAACCGCTATGGAGACCAGGCGCGGTTATATTCACTGTCACGTCAGCGCCACGCCCATCTTTCTCGCCAATGGCCGCGTGGTCGGGGCGGTTGCCACCTTGAAGGAGATGAAGAAGCTGCAAAGGGTGGTGAATCAAATCACCGGCGCGGAAGCGAGATTCAACTTTGCGAACATTATTGGGGAAAGCTCGGCGATGCAACGGGCAATCCATCTTGCTCAGGTTGCAGCCCGAAACATGCATACGGTGCTGATTCAGGGGGAGAGCGGAACAGGGAAGGAACTTTTCGCTCAGGCTATTCATAACGCCAGCCTTGCCGGCCAGCCCTTTGTAGCTTTGAACTGCGCCGCGATTCCCGAAACACTCATCGAGAGCGAATTGTTCGGCTACGAGGGCGGCTCCTTTACCGGCGCGAGCAGAAATGGACGCCCAGGCAAGTTTGAGCTTGCAAACGATGGAACCATTTTCCTCGATGAAATAGGGGAGATGCCGCTCAACATCCAGACAGTGTTGCTGAGGGTATTGCAGGAGCGATCCGTGGTGAGGATCGGCGGACTCCGCTCAACACCGATCAATGTTCGGGTGATCGCGGCAACCAGCAAAGACCTGGCCGTCGAAGTTCCCAAAGGTAACTTTCGCCAGGACCTGTTTTACCGCCTTAATGTGTTCGAGATTCACATCCCGCCCTTGCGCGAGAGAATCGGGGACATTACACAGTTGGTCGACTATCTTGTAGCCGGCATTTCGGCGCGGTTTGGCAAATCTGTAGTCGGTGTTTCGCTTCCAGTCTTGAAACGCTTGTGCAGCTATCACTGGCCTGGCAATGTTCGCCAGTTGGAAAATGTCGTGGAGCGTGCTATCAGCCTTGTTGATGGAGACATTATCGAGGAACAAAACCTGCCCGACTTCCTGTACGCCGAATCACACATGCCGGCCGATAAGTTTCCCCGCGATGTCAGGCCGTCGAACATCGAGCAGGTTGAGAAAAAGGCGATTTTGGAGGCCGTTCGCCAGTTTGGGGAACGGCAACAGGCGGCCAGGTCGCTCGGCATATCGCGGAGCACTCTGTATCGGCGACTCAAGAAGTACAGACGGGAAAGTTTAGATTGACGGGTCCAGTAAAGACCGGGTGGATAGACCGTGGCCTCATTGGCTGCGTCGAAGCGTTTGCCATCCGGACAGCGCTTCAAAAACGCCGGAAACGGAATGAGGGCCCGGGTACGATCCTGTTTCAAGAGAACTTCCACATCATCACCTTCGGAAGGTGGGCGTCTGCAGAGAATCTGCCGGTGTCTCATGAGACCCTGCTCCAGTAAGGGTGACCTCGATGAAGGCCCAGGGCAACGGGGTCTTCAGCCTGCAGGAAGTCCGGGCCAGGTTCTTGTATGAATTCTCCACGGTATTCGAAGTGGAGATTGGAGAAGGTAATTGCTCAGCGGGCATACAGGTCAGCGCCATCGCTCCGGGGATCGTTGAAACCGAAACTGCCAAGTCCACATTTCCTGAGTTTGCCTTGAAGGAGTACGTCAGAAACGTGCCGCTGGGGCGATTGGGCATGGAAGAGGGCCTCGCGGGCCTGGTGACTTTTCCGTGCTCCAAGGAGAGCAGCTATATTACGGGACAGGTTTTAGCAGTGGGCGGTGGGTACACAATGATCTGAAAAAGAAGCGAAGGTGGAGTGGGTCGACGGATAATCGGTGGAAAACCGGATCCAGACCCTGCAAAGAGGAGCCATGTCTGTGGCAGTAGTGGATAATGAACTTGAGGCGAAGCTGAACAAGCTCAACCATGAGCTGCGCTCTTTAGGAAGTCTATTGGTAGCGTATTCAGGAGGAGTAGATTCAGCGTTTCTCGCCTGGGCAGCGCATCAGGTGATTCCCGGGAAAATGCTGGCCGTCATCAGCGACTCGCCAAGTCTGGCGCGCGCACAACTGCGGGACGCTATCGCTTTTTGCGAAGAGTACGGCATCCCGTGGCGCCGGATTTCCACCGGCGAGATGCAACGGCCCGAGTATGTACGAAACGATTGTATGCGGTGCTTTCATTGTAAGGACGAGCTGTTCACAGCCCTTGAGTGTTTTCGGAAAGAGCACCATTTCGAGTCGATTGTTTACGGCGTCAACACTGACGATCAAGGCGACTATCGTCCCGGCCAACAGGCAGCCCTGGCGCATGGTGTGAAGGCGCCACTGCTGGAGGCCGGCCTGTCGAAACAGGACATCCGTAATCTGGCGCGCGCGGCGGGGCTCCGAGTGTGGAACAAGCCGGCTTCCGCGTGTCTGGCGTCGCGCGTTGAATACGGACGGGAAGTATCGTTGGAGATTCTCAGGCAAATCGAGACTGCCGAGGTTGCATTGCGCGACCTGGGATTCCAGCAGTTCCGGGTGCGCCATCATGGGAAGATCGCTCGCATCGAGATTGCACGGGAAGAGCTGCCGCGCGCGATGTCGCTGGAGATGGCGGAAGATCTCGTGCGCATCTTCAAGTCTATCGGATTCACGTACGTGACCCTCGATCTCGAAGGTTTTCGTTCCGGCTCAATGAATGCCATCCTGCCGGTCGCTTCTTTGGCTGACGCTGCCAGGAAACAGTGACCGGCAGCGCTGTCCAAGGTTGCCACCCCCCGGAACCACTCGGATTGGTTGATGTTCTGATGACAGAAAGGCAGGCGCGGCAGCTCACGCGCCAAAGGACTGGCAAATGAAAATTGGATATCTGGAATGCTTCGCCGGTATCAGCGGAGACATGCTGCTGGGAGCGCTGGTCGACGCGGGAGTGTCCGCCGAGCTTCTGAGGTCAACAGTAAGGGTGCTGGACCTGGGAGCGGAGCTGCATGTCGAGCGGGTCAACCGTAGTGGCATTCAGTCCACGAAAGTGGATGTGCTGGTGGATGGCAAACCTGCGGATACTCCGCAGTTGGATGTGACGGCTCACGCTCACGCAGAGCACAGGCACGGCCATTCTCATGGGGAGTCCGATCCTAAACACTCTCATGAAAAGCTTAGGCATGGTCATGTGCATGGAAGAGATTGGGCCAACATTCGTACGTTGATAGAACAGGCTGCGTTGCCGGAAGACGCGAAGGGTCTGGCGTTGCGAACCTTCGAGTTCCTGGCGCGAGTGGAAGCGCAGATTCACAATGTCCCGGTAGAAAACGTTCACTTCCACGAAGTGGGAGCGGTGGATACGATTACCGATATTGTGTGTAGTGCGGTAGGACTTTGTTCGCTGAAAGTGGATCAGTGGGTCTGTTCCCCAATCAATGTCGGCGGTGGATTTGTGGAGTGTGCCCATGGCAGGTTTCCGGTGCCCGCTCCGGCGACCGCCGAACTCCTCAAAGGCATGCCTACTTATTCCTCGGGGATCCAGATGGAGTTGACGACGCCGACTGGAGCGGCCCTGCTGAGAGCACTCGGGTGCAGCTTTGGGGATGCTCCTGCAATGCGATCTCATTCGATAGGCTATGGAGCCGGGGAACGGAATCCGGCGCGGTTCCCAAATGTGTTGCGGCTCAGCATTGGTGATGCAGAAAACACTGCGCAGTTTTCGGAAGAGACGATCACCGTGCTGGAATGTGCAGTGGACGACCTGAGTCCGCAGGTAGTGGCCCGCTCCATGGAACTGGCCATAGCGCGGGGTGCGCTGGATGTAATGTGCATTCCGGTGACAATGAAAAAAGGCCGCGTAGGCAGTCTGCTGACAGTGCTATGCGAAAGCAAAGATGCCGCGGCCTTTGAAGAACTGTTGTTCCGGGAAACAAGCACGCTTGGGATTAGGGTGCGCGAGGAGAAACGTGTTGTGTTGGAGCGGAAGTTCGTGGAAACACAGATGGCGTTTGGAACCATCCGCGTGAAGCTGGGACTGTGGAATGGAGTGGAGATGAACGCGATGCCGGAATATGAGGATTGCCGCAAAGCCGCGGAGGAACACGGCGTTCCAGTGAAGCAGGTGATGCAGGCGGCGGTGGCTGCGATGGCGGAAGCCAGGGTGCGGCGATGACAAGGGAGACGATTTTTGCGCTGTTGAAAGATGTTCAGCAAGGCGGGATCAGCCCGGAGAACGCACTCGGGCAGCTTGCGGATCTGCCCTTTGAAGATGTTGAATTTGCCAAAATTGATCATCACCGGACCCTGCGTCTGGGATTGCCGGAGGTGATCTTTGCGGCAGGCAAGACGCACGCCCAGGTGGCGGAGATTTTTCTGCGGATGGCAAGCAGGGGCAGCGATGTCCTGGCCACACGCGCGGTTCAAGGGAGCTTTGACGCAGTGCGGGAAGTAGTTCCGGCGGCTGAGTATCATGCGGAAGCCGGAATCATTACCCTGCGTCAGGAATTACGAAATGTAAAATACGGGCCGGTTGCGGTCATCTGCGCCGGTACGAGCGACATCCCGGTGGCGGAAGAGGCTGCAGTCACAGCCGAGTTCCTGGGAACACAGGTGGAGCGTGTCTACGACGTGGGTGTTGCGGGACTGCACCGGTTGCTCGCCAAATTAGAGACCTTACAACGGGTGCAAGTAGCGATTGTGTGCGCAGGCATGGAAGGAGCTTTGCCGAGCGTAGTGGGAGGGCTGGTGGGCGTCCCCGTAATCGCAGTCCCCACCAGTGTGGGTTACGGCGCGTCGTTCGGAGGAGTGGCGGCATTGCTGGGAATGCTGAATACATGCTCGCCAAATATTGCCGTAGTGAACATCGACAACGGCTTCGGCGCAGCCTACATTTCTACGATGATCGTTCGCAGCAT
>JBEKQE010000066.1:0-24235 GCA_049520035.1 Syntrophobacteraceae bacterium
CGTCGAAAAACTTGAGGATTTTCTCCAGGTCGACCTGCCCGAAGGTGACTTCGAATCTGTTGGCGGCTTTATTATAAGCCTTATCGGAAAAGTGCCCGAGGTGAACGAAAAAGTTATTTATGGCAGTCTTGAGATCGTGATCGAAGCCGGATCGAGCAGGAAGATAGATCGGGTGCGCATCCGCAAACTTGGCCCTGGAGAAATCCCTGAGGAGCCTTCCGTATAAGGGCCTGGCAAGTAGATGGCGTCCATTTTGAGTCCTGTGAATGCGATATTGCTCTCGGCCCTGAGCGGACTTTTGCTTACGGCGGGGTTTCCGAAGCCCGCGATGTTCTATCTTTCCTGGGTGTCTCTGGTGCCGTTGCTCTATGCTGTTCAGAGGAAAACGGGAAAGCAGGCGTTTGCCCTCGGTTATATCTGCGGGTTGGTGCATTCTTTGACATGCCTTTTATGGGTATATCACGCTATTTATCACTATGGCGGTTTTTCGCCGGCGGTTTCCTTCCTGATTCTCTTTCTGCTTTGCTGCATAATGGCTGTATATCCCGCTGTTTTTGCTCTTCTGGCGCAAAAATGTGAATTCCGGCCCCTGCTCTGCGTCTTTGGGCTGCCGTTCGCATGGGTTGCGCTCGAATGGGCCCGGGCGCATGCAATCTCTGGATTTCCGTGGGCAAACCTGGGGTATACCCAGACGCCGCTTAACCAGCTCATCCAGATCGCCGATATAACCGGAGTCTATGGGCTGAGTTGGCTTGTAGTGCTCGGTAACACGGTCATTTTCGGTTTTATCCGCAACTTTTACCGCAGATCGGGGGTCGCGGTCCTGTGCGCCTGCATCGTTTGCGCCCTGCTTTACGGCTTCTGGCGTTCCGAACAGATCGGGGGCTTGCAAAACCGGACTGTTGCGCTAAATGTGGGGGTTATCCAGGGAAATATCGCCCAGAATGAAAAATGGGACCCTGCATTTGAGGCTGAAACGATCAACACGTACGCCCGTCTCAGCTTGGAGTGCGTCAAACAGGAGCCGGTTCCCGACATTCTCGTGTGGCCGGAATCAGCGATGCCTTTTTTCTACGGCCTGGATGAGGACTCGAGCCCGCAGGTTGACAGTATTGTAAGGCAGGCCGGAAAACCACTGCTGTTCGGGAGCATAGGCGTGATCCGGGTGGAAGGTAAGGCGCATTTGCTCAACAGGGCTTATCTTCTCGATAAGGACGCCGTGTTGGTTGGGGCTTATGCCAAGCAGCACCTGGTTCCATTCGGAGAATACGTGCCCTGGTCGAACATATTGTTTTTTGTCCATCATATCGCGGTCGGCTCCGTCGATTTTATTCCTGGAACTAATTCCGGGCCGCTTCTTTTTGAAGGCCCCCCCTTGGGCGTCCTGATTTGCTACGAGGCGATTTTCCCGCAGATTGCTCGTGAGACCGTCAGGAGGGGCGCCCAGGTGCTGATGAACATTACCAATGACGCCTGGTACGGTGATACGGGGGGGCCGTATCAGCACCTGCAAATCGCACGCTGGCGCGCAATCGAGTTTCGAGTTCCGCTGGTGCGGGCCGCAAACACCGGGATCAGCGCAATGTTCGATGCTACCGGGCAGGAATGCGGAAGATTGGCGTTGAATACGCGCGGTTTCCTGACGTGCAGCGTTCACCCGATGTCTTATCTTTCTTTTTATGCTAAATATGGTGATCTGTTCGCCTGGTTTTGCTTTTTTGCAACATTGTGCGCAATCGTATTCAAAATTGTCCATATGAGAATTATTAGGAGGATGTCCCGATGAATTTAGACATTTCAGAGCTTAGAAATTCGCTCAAAGACCTGTCTCAAAAATTTCAAACTCTGGGAGGATATCTTTGACATCGCGGGAAAGGAGGCACGTTCGGCCGAGCTTGAAAAGCTGATGAACAAACAGGACTTCTGGGAAAACCAGGAGGCCGGCCGCGATGTCTTAAAAGAGCGCTCCGGACTCAATGAAGTTATCCGGACCTGGCGCAATCTTGCCGGTGAGATTGAGGATAACGAACTGCTGTTCGATATGGCAGTCGAGGAGCAGGACGAGAGTAATCTGAGGGAAGTCCAACGCAAGCTGAGCGAACTCGAGAAAAAATACAGGGAGCTCGAACTGCGGCAGACGTTGAGCGATGAAGACGATGACAAGAATGCAATCGTCACCGTTAACGCAGGCGCGGGAGGGACTGAAGCGCAGGACTGGGCCGAGATGCTCCTCCGGATGTACCTGCGCTGGTGTGAGAAAAAGAACTTCAAGGTCGAAATGATTGACCTTCTGGAGGGGGAAGAAGCCGGAATAAAAAATGCCACGTTTACCGTGTCGGGTCCATACGCTAATGGGATGTTGAAGGCTGAATCCGGCGTGCACAGGCTGGTGAGGATCTCTCCTTTCGACGCAAGCGGCCGCAGGCATACATCATTTGCGGCAGTGCTGGTATTTCCCGAGATCGATGACACAATAGAAGTCGAAATAAAGCAATCCGACCTGCGTGTCGATACCTACCGGGCCAGCGGGGCCGGTGGCCAGCACGTAAACAAAACGAGCTCGGCAGTCCGGCTGACACACCTGCCTACCGGCATTGTGGCGCAGTGCCAGAATGAAAAGTCACAGCACCGAAACCGCGATATAGCCCTGAAAATCCTCAAGGCAAGACTATACGAACGCGAAAGGCGTGCGCAACGGGCCAAAATGCAGGAAACCCATGACAACCTCGATGAAATCGCATGGGGCAGCCAGATCAGGTCCTATGTCATGCAGCCGTACAGGCTTGTGAAGGACCACCGCACCAATGTCGAAAAAGGCAACGTTGATAGCGTTCTCGGCGGCGAACTCGATGACTTCATAGAGGCGTATCTGCTGAGCACGATGACCGCCAAAGAAAGCGCCCCAGGCACCGCTTAGGTTGTCAACCTGGATCACACAGGCTGTATCTGTGAAGAAAAAAAGGCGCCTCTGGGAACAGAGGCGCCTTGGTGCCAGGATTTACGACAATGCTACCTGGTGATTTGTTAATACCATAATCTAAAATAGAATAACAAGGGTGATTATGGGTGGTAGGAAATGGGTATTCCGGGTCCCCAAAGGCATTGTTATGGAAACGAAATCGAGATCTTAAAACAGAGAGTCCCCTAGACCGATTGCTGAAAGAATGCGAGGGGCGCCGGCTCGAAAAGTCCGGCGCCCTCTGGTTAAACCGGAAGCCAAAATAGTTTAGATGCTGTACCCTACCTCCCCGTGAGTTTCTTTGTCAAGACCCGAGGCTTCTTCATCGGCGCCCACTCTTAAGCCTATTGTTTTTTCGAGAAAATAGGCGATCAGGTAGGTAGCTGTCAGGCAGTAAAGGGCCACTGCAATAACTCCTATGGCCTGTATTCCCAACTGCTTCGGGTTGCCTGCTGTCAGTCCGGCCGCGCCTGCGGTGGCGAAAAGACCGGTTGCCAGCGTTCCCCACGCGCCGCCGACCCCGTGGACCCCAACCACGTCCAGAGAGTCATCGTAATCGAGTCTGAATTTAATCCGGACCCCGTAGAAGCAGATCACCCCGGAGACAAGTCCGATGACCATCGCCCATCCCGGGCTCACAAACCCGGAAGCCGGGGTCACCGCACCCAGCCCGGCGACGATTCCCGAAGCAAATCCCAGAGCGCTGGGTTTTCTAACGATCAGCCATTCCATGGCCATCCAGGAGCAAGACCCGGCTGCTGCCGCCGTCATCGTGGCTGTAAAAGCGAGGGCTGCCGTGGCGTTTGCCGCCAGAGCGCTGCCGGCGTTGAAGCCGAACCAGCCGAACCAAAGGAGCCCAACGCCAAGCAGTGTCAGTGTAAGATTATGAGGGACAAACATTTCGCCGGGATATCCCTTACGTTTTCCGATTACAATGGCAATTGAAAGCGCAGAAATGCCGGCTGAGAGATGCACGACCAGGCCGCCCGCAAAATCGAGGCCGCCCATCGACTGGAACCATCCGCCTCCCCATACCCAGTGAGCCAGCGGATAGTAGACAATAAGCGACCAGAGTACGAGGAAGGCCAGGTAGGACTTGAAAGTCATTCGCTCGGCTATGGCGCCGCTGATCAATGCCGGAGTAATGATGGCGAACATTCCCTGAAACATGACGAACGCGTATGTCGGGATTGTGTCCCTTAGCGAATCGATGGTCGTTCCCATGAGCATGAACTGGCTGAGGTCCCCGATGAACCAGTTCCCGGCGGTAAACGTAAGCGAGTATCCTATTATAATCCACTGTAGTCCCAGAACGCCGAGCGCAACGAATGAGTGCATGAGCGAGCTGAGTACATTTTTGCGCTGCACCATGCCGCCGTAAAAAAGGGCAAGGCCGGGCAGCATCACCATGACGAGGGCCGCCGATGTGAGCACCCAGGCGGTGTCTGCCGGATTCATCACGGTTGCCTCGGCTGCCGAAGCAGGGCGTGTCCATACCCATAGCGACAAAAATGTTGTTGTAATCATCCATGTCAGCAAACTTGCAGTCTTCCGGACCTTGAAAGCCATAGCGCACACGCCTTTCCTCGTAGATAGACCAAGTAAATCCCACTTAATTACAAAAAGCCCCTTATCGATGGCCTCCCTAAAGCACAGTGCTTCGCGTAGCGCGGCAGGCATCCCCAGAATGGTCTATCGGCGCGCGTTGGGCGGTTGCGGGATGCCTGGTTGATTGAAATTGTCCAAAAATGGTAGCGTGTTTAAACCTGCAGGCAGGAGCAAGCTGCGTACCCAGAGATGGAGGCAAATCAAGTACCTGATGTAAAAGGACATTTGTGTTTCTTGTGTCTGTGCCTTTCGAATATATTGCAACATTTATGTACCTTATGCCAAAAGTTGGCGTCGTTGGTGGACAATTTTGTTCAATTGCTGCGCTACAATGCTTGCCGCCCAGTAGCATACAGCTCCTAAGATGGTCATTTTTGTATCCGTTTCGTCCATACGGAAGACAAGAGTGGCGGAGACCGGTATCTTTGTGGTATTTTTGTCTCATCTGGAGATACAGGTTTGAACTTTATAAAAAGGCACGAAAATGTGCTCCCGGTACAATTGTGTGCCGCTTTATGATTCGTGGACTGCCCCGCAAAGGCTCCATGCAGAGATTTAATCCTTTAAATGCAGGTGTTTGGCGAAGATGTCCATTACCGGAGCGATTTTTTGGCATGTGCTTTGGATGCCTTCTCAAGGATGGGGTCTGCTCAATAGCCCTGAAATGCTCAAAGACCGGCGGTGATAGGGAGAAGAGGCAATAAATCTAATTCAAGAAGTGTCGGAGGCAGGGAGATGACAAAAATAGAAGCGATCATAAAACCTTTCCGGCTTACCGAAGTGCAGGAAGCACTGACAGCGCTTGGCATCCAGGGAATGACGGTAAATGAAGTCAAGGGATTCGGGCGGCAAAAGGGTCATGTAGAACTCTACAGGGGAGCGGAATACACTGTTAATTTCGTGCCTAAACTGTATATCATGACCGTTCTTCCTGACAATCTGGCGCAAAAAGCGGTGGATGCGATTCAAAAAGCGGCTTTCACCGGCAAAATCGGAGACGGGAAGATATTCCTTTCAAAAATTGACGAGGCCGTAAGGATTCGTACGAAAGAAACGGGGAGCGAGGCCCTGTGATTCCCACCTGACTGATTGCGCTCATGCCTTCAGTAGAACTTGAAAAAGCTAATCCGGCAGTGTATTACCTGCGCCATTGACAGTTGTCCGGAGCTTTTTTGAGTTTAGCCGCCGGGTCTTGGCAATTTCCCTGCCGGAGGGCGGATAAAAGTGGAGTTATGAGGCATAAATTATGAGTATAATCGAGGCAATTTTCCTGGGGATCGTTCAGGGAATTACTGAATTTCTGCCGATCAGCAGTACCGCTCATCTCACGATAGCCGGAAAGTTGCTTGGATTGATCGATCAGTCGAACCCGGAACGCTGGACGGCTTTTATAGCGGTCATCCAACTGGGCACTCTTCTGGCCGTTTTCTTGTACTTCTTTCGTGATGTGGTCGAGATATCCGTCTCCTTTATCAGCGAAAATCTGATTTCTCGGACTCGCTACACTCAGCAGAGCCTCACGTCAAGAATGGGATGGTTCGTGATCCTGGGGTCCGTTCCGATTGCCGCTGTCGGACTGAGCTTCAGGCACGTAATTGAAGGGCATCTTACCAAGAGCATGGGAGTTATTTCCGTCGCAATGATAGCCATGGCCCTTTTTCTTGGGTTGGCTGACCTCACCGGAAAGTTTTCAAAAAATCTGAGCCGGATTTCGATGGTGGATGCTATACTTATCGGGTGCGCGCAGGCCCTTGCTGTTATCCCCGGCGCATCCCGTTCCGGGTCCACAATTGCCGGGGGACTCTTTCTTGGCATGACAAGAGAGAGCGCGGCGCGGTTTTCGTTCCTTTTGAGCATGCCCGCTGTATTCGCCAGCGGTCTTCTCGAGTTCAAGGAAAGTCTCAAATACCTCGATTCGCATGATCTTATAGTTCTGGCTGTGGCGACTGCCGCCGCGGCTCTAAGCGGATACGCCGCTATCGCCTTTCTTCTGAGATACCTCCGGACTCATACGACATATCTTTTCGTTTTCTACAGAATTGTTCTGGGGGCGGTCATGATTATGGGAATTAAGTATTTTAATTTGATTTAATGAACCTCTGATACATTTTGGGCAAACCTTTTCTCCCGTTTTCCAGAGGTTTGACAAAAACGTTTCAAAATTGTGCCTCCTGCCGATTTCGATACAATTGTGTACCGCTTTTTTGTTCAGTATTTGCCTCTCCAAGTCCTTCCCGGAAGATTTTAATCCTTTAAATCCGTCTATTTAGCATTTGCTCTTAATGTAGCAACCAGGCTTTGGCACATGCTTTGGACTGTCCTCAAGAGTTCGGCCTGCGCAATAGCCTTGAAATACTGGAAGGCTGAAAGTGATTGGGGGGGATAAGCGTAAATCTAAATCCTAAAAAGAGGCGGAGGTAGGGAGATGACCAAAATTGAAGCAATCATAAAACCTTTCCGGCTTACCGAGGTGCAGGAAGCACTGACAGCGCTCGGTATCCAGGGAATGACGGTAAATGAAGTCAAGGGGTTCGGGCGGCAGAAGGGGCATGTGGAACTTTACAGGGGAGCGGAATACAAGGTTAATTTCGTCCCAAAGCTGCTGATCTTGACCGTGGTTCCGGATGAACTGGCGGGAAAGGCCATGGAGGCAATCCAAAAGGCAGCCTACACCGGAAAGATCGGGGATGGGAAGATCTTTTTATCGCCAGTAAGTGATGTCATGCGGATCAGGACCAAAGAAACCGGTCCGGAAGCCCTTTAGCGTTTTAGTGATTCATTGGACGAGCGACTCTTTCTCAACGCGTTTGGAGATCCGGAGGAAATGATATGAATAAATTGTTGTTGGCTTTGGTTCTTGTTTTTCTGGCATTACTGGCAAGCACTGCTTTTGCTGAAGAAACCGGCGCTCCGATACAGTTGGCGCAAACGGCCCAGACGGCTCCCGCTCCGGCGGAGGCCCCGGCGAAAATCGACACCGGTGACACGGCCTGGGTCCTTGCTTCTTCGGCCCTCGTTTTGCTGATGACCCCCGGCCTTGCCCTGTTCTACGGAGGAATGGTTCGGCGTAAAAACGTCCTTGGAACCATTATGCACAGTTTTGTCGCCATGGGCATAATAACGATTCAATGGGTCCTTTTCGGCTACAGTCTGTCGTTTGGGCCCGACATCGGGCACTTTATCGGCAATCTTGACTGGGTGGGTCTAAAGAGTGTCGGGTTCGAGCCAAACGCCGACTATGGGCCCACTGTCCCTCACCAGGCATATATGATATTTCAAATGATGTTCGCCATAATAACTCCCGCTCTTATTTCAGGGGCCATTGCCGAAAGGTTCAAATTCAGTACCTACCTCGTGTTCCTGGTTCTTTGGGCAACCCTTGTATATGATCCGCTCGCTCACTGGGTATGGGGAACGGGTGGCTGGCTGAAAGAGATGGGGGCACTTGATTTCGCCGGAGGTCTTGTGGTTCATATAAGCTCCGGTGTTGCTGCGCTCGCCTGCGCACTGGTTCTGGGAAAAAGAAAGGGATACCAGGTTGATATTATGGCTCCGCATAACCTTACACTGACTATACTGGGGGCCTGTCTGCTGTGGTTTGGGTGGTTCGGGTTCAACGCGGGCAGCGCGGTGGCCTCGGGTGCGCTTGCGACTTCGGCCTTTGTGGTTACACACATTGCAACCGGTACCGCAGCCATGTCCTGGATGTTCGCCGAATGGATCTACAGAGGCAAGCCTACCGCTCTTGGCGCTGCATCCGGTGCGGTTGCCGGGCTTGTTGCCATTACTCCGGCATCCGGATTTATTGGCCCGCTCCCGGCGCTCCTTCTCGGGATTTTTGCCGGTGTGGTCTGCTACGGAGCGTGCTGTCTGAAACCGAAGTTCGGGTATGATGACTCGCTGGATGTGGTCGGCGTTCACGGGGTTGGCGGGACTCTGGGCGCATTGTTTACCGGTTTTTTTGCCTCAAAGCTTATCAATGCGGCAGGCGGTGACGGACTCTTTTTCGGAAACGCAGGGCAGGTAGGCATCCAGGCGTTGTCGGTAGTATCTGCTTGGGTTTACTCTTTCGTGGTCACCTTCATCATTCTTAAGGTACTTGATGCAACTATGGGCCTGAGGGTAAGCGAAGAGGATGAATCGACAGGTCTCGATTTGACTCAGCATGGTGAAGTAGGCTACGACCTGTGAGGCCTAAAAACAAAGGACTGAGTGCTGAGGACTGAGTGGAAAAACACTGCCCTAATTCTTCAGTACGCATTTTCGTAAATATGGCTGCGAATCCTCACAGCAAAAAATAGTAATGAACCGTAGGGTGGGCACAGCTTTACCGTGCCCACCCTACATCCAATGGCCTATTTCTCCCCGTGTCACCCCCTCTCCGCGTCAGCTTACCTGGGGGGAGTTTCCAGGATCTGTATCTTCAGCACATCCTCGCGCGGAATCGCCTTTTCTATGCGAATCTTTACCATGTCACCCTGATTGAATTTAGCGTTCTCTGCTACCGGGGCGTTGGCTTCGAGCAGGAAATCCGGGATCAGAAGGTGTGCGTAGCGGGCATTCTTGTCCAGCACCAGCGCGTTCAGGTTTTCTAAGTCTTCCTGTTCCATGTACTTTAGAATCCAGTACCTGGTCCATTTGCGCTGGATTGTGAAAACCTTGGCCTGGGCAGGCGAAAGCTGCCCGGCTATTTCATCGAGTTGCTGTTTGGAATAGAGTCCGGCCCCCGTGGCAAGGGCATGTTTCAATTGACGCTGTACTATTAGGTCCGAGTAGCGTCGGATGGGTGAGGTTACGGTCGTGTAATGAGCGATTGCGAGGCTGCAGTGTGGTTTTGCCTCGGTGGACAGTTCCGCCCGCGAAAAGAGGCGCCTCTGGCGATAAATTCGAAAGAGTTCGTGCTCGCTGTGGACGAACTCGGTTTCCGGCCGGCATTCCGCCTGATTTCGAAAGAGGGCGGGTATGTGTCTTTGGGCAAGATAGCCGGCCGCCGCAGCGTTTGCCTCGATCATACATTCCGACACGAGTATCTGGCTTGGGGTTTCCTTGTCATAGTAAGCAATCTGAATCATCCCGGCGCTGTTCACGTAAACCTGGATCTCCGGGAGCGGAAGAATGATCGCGCCGAGTTCGAGCCGCTTCTGCCTGAGTCTCGAAGCAATCTCATAGAGTGCTTTCAGTTTGCTCTCTTCATGAATCTTCTCGTTTACATCCCGGTAGGTTAGCTGCCTGCGAATCCTGACTACACTTGGACAAATCCTCGTTTCGACAACATTGGCCCCGGAATCGATCGTAATGAGAAAACTGAGTGCGAGGCGGTCCTCGCCCGACTTGAGACTCAATGTCCCCTCTGAGAGGGAGGGGGGCAGCATAGACACGCGCTCATCCGGCAGGTAGATCGAACTTGCCCTTGCTGCGGCTTCGCGATCCAGGGGGGTACCCTGCTCGATAAGTTCGGCAACGTCGGCGATGTGAATGCCTATCTCGAAAAGTCCGCCCCCAAGCTCGCGCACGCTGATCCCATCGTCGTAGTCGCGGGTCAAAGGGCTGTCGACCGTAAAAATATCCAGGCCCGTAAGGTCCTCTCGTTCATTTTTGGCTGCTTCGGTGCGATTCGATTTTAGTATCTGCTCGGCCTGTTCCATGGCATTGGGCTGGAACTCGGCGGAAATGCCGTGCTCATGCAGCATGAGGTTTTCGTCTTCGCGCCACACGCCCAGACGTACCAGAAGGCGGAAAGCTGACTGGGGAGTCGAAGGAATGCCGGCCAGCCTGAGAAGTTCTTTGACAAAGGCACTTTCTTTTGCCTCCTGTCCGAAAATAGCAAAGTCCTTTAATTCCTGTATCAGTTCTTCACGGAATTCAACCTGGGGAACACCTTGCCGGCGGGTGTGTATGGTTGCGACCCACCTTGCCCCTTCGACGAGTCTGCGCTCCCTTTCCTCTTCCTTTTCCAGCTCGATGCGGCGCGCCTCGACGTTTTGAGCGGACAGAGGGTAGAATTTGGAGTCCCTGAGCTGGAAATAGAGCCTGTCCGAAAGCAGCAACCGCTTGACTGCCGCCGCCTGGTCATCGGAAATCGGGGTATTGAAAATGAACTCGGCAATTTCCTCGGCTTCATAGCCGGCCTCTTCGGATTGTAACAAGAACCAGACTTCCTCGAGATCGATCCGGTCCATGATGCCCTTCCGATTCTCGGAGATGGATCGCAGTTCTTGCAGCAGTTCGCCACGGCTTAGCTTTAGGTCAAGGGACGCCTTTCCGAGGTAAACGATTCTTGAAAGGGTAAGACCTACTTCGCGCTCATGCTCGGAGAGCGCATTGAATCGGCCGTCCTTTACAACGAGAACGACCCCGCAAAGGATTTCCTTTGATTCGTAAAATTCGAACACGGCGCCAGGCGCAATTTCGAGGCGCTCATAGCGGCTCATGAAAGATTCTCCATAAGATCCCGTTTCCACTTGACACTGTCTGATGCGAAGGCGTCAAGATGCAAAATATTCCATAAGAGTGGTTTAAGCCTGCTTCGCGGGGCGTGGCGTATGAGCTCATATTTATTTTGAATTTTTTTTCTCTTCTCGCCTTCGCCTTTTCGCTTGAGACATCGTGCCGTTCACTTCGCGAAGGATTTCCTCCTTTAGCGAGTGCAGCGTCTGAAGGGCTGAAAGGGGAGTCATGCTATCCGGATCGAGTTCCAGAACTCTGCTCTGCACCCAATCCGGGGCCTTCTTGAAAATCGAAAGCTGTATGCCTGGCTCAACCTCCTCTTTTGCGGAGCTGAAGCCCTTCGCCTTCAGACCCGGTCCGCCGGACGGCCCTGCGGACGTGCCTCCTTCGAGTTGCGCCAGGATTTCGCGGGCGCGTTCCGTGATCTCGCGGGGCAGGCCGGCAAGCCTGGCGACCTGGATCCCATAGCTCTTGCTCGAACTGCCGGGGGTCAATTTATGAAAAAAAAGTATCTCCTGCCGCCATTCCTTGATTGCCACATTGAAGTTTTTTACTCTTGACCGGCTCCGGGCAAGTTCAGTCAGCTCGTGGTAGTGAGTGGCAAAAAGGGTTTTCACTCCCTTGGCCCCGAAATCGTGCAAAAATTCTGCAACCGCCCAGGCTATGCTCATGCCGTCGAAGGTGCTGGTGCCTCTTCCGATTTCATCCAAAATGATAAGACTTTGAGGTGTAGCATGGTGCAGGATATTTGCGGTCTCCTGCATTTCGACCATGAAAGTGGAGCGGCCGCGTGCGAGATCGTCCGAGGCCCCGACTCGGGTGAAAATGCGGTCCACAATGCCGATGCGGGCTTCGGAAGCCGGAACGAAGGAGCCGATCTGGGCGAGCAAAACGATCAGAGCGGCCTGCCTGAGAATGGTGGATTTTCCGGCCATGTTCGGGCCGGTTACGATGAGCACCTGTTGGCTTTCCTGGTTGAGATCCAGGTCGTTTGGGACAAAGCCGCCTTCGGCCAGAAACCGCTCTATGACAGGATGCCTTCCATCCCGAATATGGATGGAATCGCTCAAATCAACATCGGGTCTGCAGTAATCGTATTTAGCGGCAACTTCCGCAAGTGAGCTGAGGCAGTCGAGGTTAGCAACCATTTCGGCCATCTCCTGTATTCGTCCGCTCTCACGGGAGACAGCCTGCCGCAGCTCGAAGAAAAGTTGCTCTTCGATTTCGAGCCGCTTTTCATCTGCCTCAAGGACCTGGACTTCAAATTCTTTAAGTTCTTCGGTAATGAAGCGTTCGGCGTTTACCAGGGTCTGTTTGCGAAAATAACGCTGAGGCACCGAGCTAAGATTTGAGCGGGATATCTCGATGTAATAGCCGAAAACCTTGTTAAAGCGGACCTTGAGCGAAGGTATGCCTGTTTCTCGGCGCTGGAGGGACTCATATTCGGCCATCCATCCTTTTGCGTCGCGGCTCAGCCGGATGTAGCGGTCCAATTCCGGATGAAAACCGGGATTTATCGCGCCGCCGTTGAGAAGGGTTGCTGGAGGGGGGTCGCACAGAGCGGCTTGGAGGTGTGAGGCAAGATCGTCGAGGCTGTCCCACCTCGAAGCAATGCCTGCCAAAAGCGTGCTCTGACAGCTCGCTATCGTTTGTCCCAGGCGCGGGAGCGC
Organism: Syntrophobacteraceae bacterium; assembly: GCA_049520035.1. GTDB lineage: Bacteria > Desulfobacterota > Syntrophobacteria > Syntrophobacterales > Syntrophobacteraceae > SbD1. The sequence continues at coordinate 12,685 of JBEKQE010000066.1, forward strand.
CTGTAAGGATTTCTTGAGCCCTATCAGGTCTCGAGGAGAAGAGACGCCGGTGCTGTTTCTTGCATTGAGCCTCTCGATATCATTTATCCCTTCCAGCGAATCCAGCACGGCCGCTCCGAGCTGGCTTTGCGCCACCAGCTCAGCGATTGCATTCTGCCTCTGATTGATCTCCTCAAGGTCCAGCAGCGGATAACGCAGCCACTGCTGGAGCTTGCGGCCTCCCATCGCCGTTCGCGTATGATCCACCACATCGATCAGAGATCCTTTTCTCCCCTTAAAGCTGGCGGAGTAAAATATTTCCAGGTTTCTGACGGTAGCCTCATCCAGAACCATGAACTCGGAGCGGCTGTAGGGTATCACTGTTTGAATGTGCTCGCAGGAACCGAAAAGGTTTTCGTGCACATAGGCCAATACTGCTCCTGCGGCCTGAATTGCCGAATCCATTCCGCTGATCCCGAAACCCTCGAGCGAGTGTACCCGGAAATGAGAAGTAAGCCGTTCCTGAGATCGGCGTTTGTCGAAATGGACCTCCTCTATATGCGTGAAGGCCGCATCGATTCGGTTTAGCACCGATTTTGTCCACTCGGGATTGAACTCCTCCGGGAGTAGAATCTCTTTGGGGTCGATTCTAAATAGCTCTTCAAGCAGGCTTTCGTGTGAATCCAGCTCAGTGATCCTGAATTCTGCCGTAGAGATGTCCAAACAGGCAAGCCCGATGGGTTTTCCTGGGCCGGTGTCCCAGACGGCAGCCAGGTAGTTTGGCTGGTTGGAGGTGAGGTTCTGATTTTCAACGATAAGCCCCGGGGTGAGGACCCTAGTAACTTCGCGGCGCACGAGACCTTTCGCCTTTTTGGGGTCTTCGACCTGGTCGCAGATGGCGATCTTGTAACCTGCGGAAACCAGCTTTGCTATATAGCTTTCAGCCGCGTGATAGGGAACTCCGCACATCGGAATGGGATTTTGCGCCTGTCTGTCCCTGGATGTCAGCGCAATGTCGAGCACCCTGGAAGCGGTCAGCGCATCTTCCATGAACATCTCGTAGAAGTCCCCCATGCGATAGAGCAGGAGCGATTCCGGGTACTTTGATTTTATCTCGAGGTACTGCCGCATCATGGGGGTAACATCGTTCATCTGATGCTTTCCGGGCTGGATGATCCTGCCTTCCGATCATCCTGAAAGAAATACCGACGCCGTCCTATCCGGGTTATAATACATTATGCTAATAATGAGTTGTGAATTGTTAATTAATTGCAGGCTCAATTTCAAGTGGAGTTTTACTATTGGAGCAGGAAGTTATCCGTCTTCGGGGCGTTCGCCAGCATAATCTGAAGAACCTGGACCTTGATATTCCCTTGAACAAGCTGATCGCTCTTACCGGCGTCAGCGGCTCGGGCAAGTCCAGCCTTGCCCTTCATACGCTCTATGCTGAAGGGCAGCGCAGGTATATCGAGACATTCTCGCCTTATGCGCGCCAGTTCCTGGAGCGGATGGATCCTCCCGAAGCCGACCTGATCGAAGGCATTCCGCCGAGCATTGCCATAGAATCGGGGACCGCCGTTCGAAGCTCCCGCTCCACGGTCGGGACGATAACCGAAATAAACGACTACCTGAAGCTGCTCTTCGCCAGGCTGGGGGTCCCGCATTGTCCCTCCTGCCAAAATCCGGTAACCAGCGATTCCCCGGAAACGATTTACAGCAAGCTCAGCGACCTTGCCGCAGAAGACAGGGTGCTCGTCTGCTTTCCATTCCTTACCGATCGGGAAGGTAAGTGGAGGACTCATCTCGTCTCGCAAGGTTTCCTGCGAATTTTTGTCGATGGGGCCGTTCTGGATCTTGACGACCTGGGCGGGGACCAATCAGCCGGGCTCGGCGGCCTTGAGCTATTGGTCATTGTGGACCGGCTGCTCTGGGGGAAAGCCACGCGGAACCGGATATTGGATTCCATCACCACCGCTTATACGATGGGAAGGGAGCGGCTGGCGGTGGTCGTGATGCCGGACCGCATCAGAAGGTTCAGCTCTGGGCTTTCGTGCGCTGATTGCTCGGACGCCTCGCCAATTCCTCCTCCCAACCCGAACCTGTTCTCCTTCAACAGCCCCATCGGGGCGTGCCCTAAATGCCGTGGTTTTGGCAGGACAATAGGAGTGGATATCGACCTGGTCATTCCCGACCGGGGCCTCACCATAAGAAAGGGTGCCGTGAAACCATTCGGGACGGACAGGGAGGAATATTTTGAACTTCTTGATTTCTGCAAAAAAGAAAAAATTCCCGTAGACCTTCCGTTTGGCGATCTCGATGAGTCCGCCCGCCAAAACATTATAAACGGCACAAAAAGCTACTACGGGATAAAAGGATTTTTTGAGTGGCTGGAAACAAAGACATACAAAATGCACGTGCGGGTTTACCTGTCGCGATACCGGGCCTACGTTGCCTGTGATGCCTGCGGAGGGTCGCGCTTCCAGCCGGCGACTCTTCTGTACCGGCTGGGGGGAGCAAGTATAGCCGAAATTGCCTCTTACAGTATTGAAAAGCTAAGCCGGTTCCTTGGCGGAGAATGGCCCGAGATCTCGCAGGATCCGGCGGCATCGCTGCTGATGTATGAAATCCGAAGTAGAGTTCAGTTCCTGATGGCTGTCGGCCTGCACTACCTTTCTTTGGACCGGCAGTCAAGAACGCTCTCGGGCGGGGAAGTCCAGCGGGTGCATCTTACCCGCGCTCTGGGGTCCGCGCTCGTCAATGTGCTCTACGTGCTCGACGAACCCAGCGTTGGGCTTCACGCACGCGACCAGAAAAGACTCATGGACCAGTTGAACCGGCTCGTGACGATGGGAAACAGCGTTGTGATGGTCGAGCATGATGCTGGAATGATCCGGTTTTGCGACGAAGTCATAGACATGGGGCCGGGTGGAGGCGAAAAGGGGGGCGAAGTCCTGTTCCAGGGACCGCCTGAAGAACTCGGGCGATCTGTGAAGAGCCTTACGGGGGCGTATCTCTCAGGCCGAAAATCGGTCTTGCCTCATTCAATGACTCGCCGTCCGCCTCACCCATGGAAAAAAATAACTATCATGGGCGCTCGAGAGAACAACCTCAAGGGAATTGACGCGGCAATTCCGCTAGGTCTCCTGGTAGGGGTAAGCGGCGTTTCCGGTTCGGGAAAGAGCACTCTTGTCGAAAAAACAGTCTACAATGGCTGGCTCAGAAAGAAGGGCAGGGCGGCTGAAACTCCGGGTCTTCACGACGAAATCACGGGGGCCGAGAGCATTAGTGAGATTATACTGGTTGACCAGCAGCCGGTCGGCCGTACTCCCAGAGCAAACCTGCTGACGTACACCCGTGCGCTGGATCCGCTGCGCAAGATGTTAGCGGCCACGCCTGAAGCGATTGCGAAAAGTTTTTCGACCAGGCACTTTTCATTCAACGTGCCGGGAGGAAGGTGCGAGACGTGTAACGGCGAGGGGTTCGAGCGCGTCGAGATGCAGTTTCTGGCCGACGTCTTTGTGCGCTGTGCTCAGTGCGGGGGCAAAAGATTCAAGGAAGAGGTGCTCGATATCAAACTGCGGGGAATCTCAATAGGCGATATGCTGGAAATGAGCGCGCGGGAGATACTCGATCGTTTTCCTGAAAACCGGCAGCTTGCCGACGCACTGGAACCCGTAATAGCGATGGGTCTCGATTACATCTGCATGGGGCAGCCGCTAAGTACGCTCTCCGGCGGGGAGGCGCAAAGACTTAAGCTCATCCGCCATCTCTCCGGTGGGCAATCAGGCGGCGCAAAGCTCTTCATCCTGGATGAGCCCACGACCGGCCTTCACCCCGACGATATCTCAAAATTGATTCGCGTTTTAGGCAAACTGGTCGAAAAGGGAAACACTGTCCTGGTAGTGGAGCATAATCTGGATCTTTTGGCGGCGTGCGACTGGATCATCGACCTTGGTCCGGAAGGTGGAGAAAGAGGCGGAAGGATTGTTTGCGAGGGTACGCCGGAAACAGTGTCAGAGTGCGCGCACAGCATAACGGGCCGCTACCTCGGGGAGCGCCTGGCGGAGGCGAAACGGTCTTGCGGGGATGAGGGAGACCTCTCGGAGGCGGCGGAACCTCAGCTTGGATTTTCGGGCTTGAGCGCCGCACCGCTGCGCAATCTCCACATTCCGCGAGGTGTCCGGGACAAGGAGACGGTCATCGTCGGGGATTCGAAGAATCCTTCCGCACGCGCTCAGTCTCACGAGATTCTTATACGCGGAGCGCGTGAGCACAATCTCGCCATCGAGGAAATCCGGCTTCCACGCCGGAAAATGAGTGTGTTGACCGGTCTGAGCGGCTCGGGAAAATCCACTCTGGCCTTTGACGTTATTTTTGCCGAAGGTCAACGCAGATACCTGGAATGTCTTTCCTCCTACGTCCGCCAGTATTTCAAGATAATGGAGAAACCGGACGTGGACCAGATCGTAGGGCTGCCCCCAACCATTGCAATCGAGCAAAGGACAAGCCAGTTCGGCAGAAGGTCCACGGTCGGCACGATTACCGAAACTTATCACTTGCTCCGGTTGCTGTATGCCAAACTGGGGAAGCAGCGCTGCCCGGAGTGTGGCAGGAATCTGGAAACCCTTTCTATCGACGACATTTTATCGCGAGTTAGGCAGGAAACAGAGGCCGCCGCTCCCGGCTGCGGTCCCGCCGCCGGCCCCGTGAGACTTCTTGCGCCGCTGATTCATGGGCGCAAAGGGATATACCGTGACCTTTTCGCCCGCCTCAGCAGGATGGGATTCGAGCAGGCAAGGGTCGACGGAGAGCTTGTTCCTCTCGACCCTGTTCCCGAACTTGCACGGCGCCGCGAGCACGATATCGATGTGCTCCTGCCCGGGCTTGATCACAGCGGGATAACTCCCGATGAACTGCTGGATGCGGTTCGCCGCGGGCTTGCGATGGGCGGTGGCATTCTTTACCTCGATTCGGGCCGGGGAGAGACAAAGGTCTTCAGCCGTCATCTTTACTGCCCCGCATGCGACCGCGGACTTGCGCCGCTTGACCCGAGGCTTTTTTCTTTCAACAGCAGGCAGGGGTTTTGCCGGGCCTGCATGGGAATAGGCAGGATAAAGCGGATCAGTGTGCAACGGCTTCGCGGCGCCCCCGATATTTCGCTTAAAGATGGGCTGCTCAATTTTCTACGGTCGTCAATATGGCGCGGTTCGAAGCGGGAAGCCGAAAGATTCGAACGTTTCTGGATAAGGGAATTGGGAGTCGATCCGGAAAAACCGGCCTCCAGTCTGGATGATTCGGCCTGGGAATCGATATTACATGGCAAGAGCGCAAGGTTTCCAGGGGTTCTTCAAATCCTGGATGCTGTCTCCGAAGAAGATGAAGCATGGAAATGGCTTCAGCCCATGCACGATGACCTGCCCTGTCCGGAATGTGGTGGCAGCAGGCTGAACCCGCAGGCGAGGTCGGTGTACTTCCGGGACCTCAACATCAGCGGCATGAGCGCATTGAGAGTGTCCGAGCTTGGGGAAATATGGAAAAAGTTTCGCTTCACCCCGGAGGAGGTCCCGATTGCGGGGCCTATTTCCAGGGAAATCACCGAAAGGCTTGCGTTCCTTCGAAAAGTGGGGTTGGGATATCTGTCCCTGGACAGGTCGGGTGATACCCTCTCGGGCGGCGAAACTCAGAGGATAAGGCTCGCTGCCCAGCTTGGCTCAAATCTTCGCGGCGTCTGCTACATTCTGGATGAGCCCACCATCGGCCTCCATCCGGCCGATAACCGAAAACTTTTGGAGAGTCTGCAAAAACTGCGGGACAAAGGGAACTCGGTTGTTATTGTCGAGCACGATCCGGAAACCATGAAGAAAGCAGACATACTCGTAGAACTGGGCCCGGGAGCAGGGAGCAACGGCGGAAAGCTCGTCGCCCTGGGAAGCTTCAATCAACTTGCCAAAAAGTCCGGGACCCTTACGGGCCAATGGTTCGGAAAAGCTCTTGGACAGCCATGGCCTATTCCGGCCAGGAAAAAAGCGGGAGATCTCGGCTGGATCGAGTTCAGAGGCGCCAGGGCAAGAAACCTCAAGGGAATCGACGTCAGGATTCCTCTTGGGCTCCTCGTCACTGTCACTGGAGTCTCAGGCGCAGGAAAGAGCACGCTGGTCAACGAAATCGTCTATCGAGGGATTGTCGAGGCGCTGGGGCGGCGCTATGGGGAAGGGGCCGGCCGCGATTACGACTCGACGGCAGGATGCGAGAAAGTTCTCCGGGTTCTCGAGGTTGACCACAATCCGATCGGGCGGACCCCGAGGTCCATTCCGGCGACATACATCGGCGTCTGGGACGAAATTCGAAAAATCTTCGCACTGTTGCCCCAGGCACGAGCGAGCGGGTTCGGGGCCGGAAGATTTTCGTTCAACGTGAAGGGGGGCCGTTGCGAGGCGTGCAGAGGGCAGGGGCGGAGCAAGGTGGAAATGAATTTTCTGCCGGATGTCTTCGTTCCCTGTGAAACGTGCGCAGGCAGGCGCTTCAATAGTGAAACCCTCGATATCAGATACAGGGGCCAAAACATTGCAGATGTTTTGGCAATGTCAGTGGACGAAGCAGTTCAGCTCTTTTCCGCGATCCCGCGCATTTTGCGACAGTTGAAAATCCTCGGCGATCTTGGATTGGGGTATCTCAAGCTTGGCCAGCCCAGTCCGACGCTGTCGGGAGGCGAGGCGCAGCGAATCAAGCTCGCCGGAGAACTCGGCAACAGCAGAAACCGGACACTATATATTCTCGATGAGCCTACAACGGGATTGCACCGAGCTGATATAAAGCGCCTGGTGGATGTGCTCATGGCGCTTACCGGTCACGGCCATACGGTCCTGGTTATCGAGCATAACACAGATTTTATCTGGGCCAGCGATTACGTGATCGATCTCGGTCCGGGCAGCGGGGACCAAGGCGGCGAAATAGTCGCGAAAGGAACGCCGGAGGAGATAATCGCGGCCGGTGAGAAATCATTGACTGGCCGGGCTTTGCTCCCTTACGCAAACTAAAAGGATTTTTTCATGTTTTCGAGCAGCAGGAGCATCGTATTATAGATTCTGGAGAAATTTTCAGCGTTCCCCAAAATGGCCTCAGCGCTCTGAATGTATTCACCATCGACAAGTTCATCGGAACAATTTTGAATCAGCGCGCGTATGCTGTCGATCGACGATTCCAGGTGAAACTGAAGGGCGAGTACGCGGCCGCCATTGGATGAGAACGCCTGGGCAGGGCAGGCTTCGCTCTCGGCAAGCATGGCCGCCCCTGGGGGAAGAGAGAAGGTGTCGCCGTGCCAGTGAAACGCCGGGAAATCGTTCGGGAAGTCCCGGAAAGGCGCCGATTCAAGCCCTTCGGGCCTGAGGCTTACCGGAAACCAGCCGATTTCCTTATTCCGGTTGCGCACGACCCGTCCTCCGAGGACGTCAGCGAGCAACTGTGCGCCCAGACAAATACCGAGCACAATTTTGTCCTTGCTTATGGCTTTTTCGATGAACCTTTTTTCAGCGGCAAGCCAGGGGTATTCCTTTTCTTCATAAATGTTCATCGGGCCTCCCATTATTACCAGCCAGTCCAGTTCATCCGGACCGGGAAGCTTTTCCCGCCTGTAGATGCGGGTTCCAGATATTTGCCAGCCCTGGTTTTCGGCCCAACTCTGGATATTGGCCGGCCCTTCGAACGGTACGTGCTGAATGTAGTGCAATCTCATTGCGGCCTCTTTTGTGATAATAAATTTTGAATTTGCCCCCGTGAATTACTCATCGGAGAGTTGAAATTGACGCCTCCCCGGGGCCTCGCGGCGTGGGGCGGCATGCTCATTGCGGGGCGCCGGCGGCTATCCATTTTTCGATCAGGGTGATGTCCTTTTCAGAGAGCCAGGGAGGGCCGTCTTTGGGCATGCGCGGCTTTGAAATTCCTTTTATTCTCTTCACAAGCTCGCTTTTGCCTGGCTCGCCCTTGACAATGACCTGCATGTCTTTTGACCCGGCCATTACGCCGCTGTAGCTATCCAGATGAAGGCCTTCCGGGGGACGGGTCCCACTGTGGCACGTAATGCATCGGGTCTGAAAGATCCGATCGACGTCCGGGAAAGCGGGCGTGCCCTGTTGGGCGAAAACTTCAGGAATGCAGATCATCAACAGGGCGAAAACGAGGGCGAAGACACCAGGCAAAGACTCTTTCATAATGACCTCCTGGAACAGATGTTTGGGTACTTCTCTAAAAAGTCCGTTTTTACCTTTCGAGGCGCCGGTGACCGTAACCAACTGGTTTTCTGTTTGTGGTTATGTATCGAAGCATGAACGAAAAAACTTTGCAAGACTGAGACCACACCTCGCGGGTGGGTGGGTGGGCTGTCGAGATTTTGATGCCTGTTGCTTCCTCCGTGTGCTCAGAAAAAAAAGGACTTGGCCGTGCACCCTCCGTCGGACTGGCCAACACAGACCGCACACCTTCGGGCAACCAGGCTGGATTAGACCGCGACACAGCCGGGGGTACTTACCGCTGCTTCCTTCCGGACCTGACGGGGTTCGTACTCGTCTGTTGCGTGGTGTCCAACCGGCGCCGGAATTAGATACGGCCTGCTCAGCACCGGGTCCTTCGAAAGGGGATTCAACCCCGCTGAAGCGGATCTCGGGCTACAGGGCACCGCTAGCTCCCCGTCTAGCACGGCCAAGAGGTTTTTTCGGCACTAAGAAGTATTATATTAACATATCCAACCGATAAATGCAAACCGCTCTGAACCAAGGTATGGGGTCATTAGACAAGTTGGAGGGGATCGTGAATCTTTCGGGTAAGATGATAGAACTGCCGGCGCCTGCCCATTATGGAAAGCTTCCCGTCGAGGCTGCATTTCTTGGGCGAAGGTCGATAAGGAATTATAAGGAAGACCCGTTGGACCTCGAGGAAATTTCTCAACTCCTCTGGGCTGCGCAGGGGATAACCAGACCGGGCGGCTACCGGACCTGTCCTTCCGCCGGGGCGCTCTATCCTTTGGAAATTCAACTCGTAGCAGGCAGGGTGGACGGACTGCTCTGCGGTTCCTACAGTTACGATTGCGCAAATCACGCAATCCTGTATAAGAACGAAAAGGATATAAGACACGAACTTGCCGTGGCGGCTCTTGGGCAGTCGATGATCTCCCGCGCGCCTGCCACGATCGCGATTTGCGCCATTTTCGAACGGACCACCCGGAAATATGGCGAGCGGGGAATCCGCTACATTTTCATGGAGGCGGGCCATGCCGCTCAGAACATTCACCTTCAGGCCGTGTCGCTCAACCTGGGGACTGTCGTGATCGGCGCCTTTCGTGACGATGAGGTTAAAAAGGCCTTGGGTCTTCGGCCCGATGAAAGCCCGCTTCTCCTGTTGCCGGTTGGAAGAATTTAGGAATTGATTGCCTGACCAGCTCAAAAGGTCCGATAGACCCCATACCCGGAACAGTCCGGCTCCGCGGGATTCCCTGCAAAGTGGAAAAAATCGAATAGACTGTTCTTACTGATGTCGGATTTCGGAGGGTCTTGCGGGGTGCGAAGATCAAAAAGCAGGAAGCATGAATAGGTCTTTGCTTCCCGCTCCCCGCTCCTTGCTCCATGCGCGCGTCTATCTGTTCTTGCGCCACCGGCTGTGAGTTATGCCGTGCTTCTTAATCATATAGTTAAGTTTGCGCGCGGTAACTCCCAGTCGGCTTGCAGCGTCTTTCTGCACCCATCCGCTGAGTTCGAGGGCTTCCAGGAGCAGGTCTTTCTCACTTGTCTCGAGGTTTTTCAGAGGCTTTGAAGAAGATTTGGCTTTGTACGAGAAGCCCGAAAGAGAGACGCTTTCCAGTGTTATTCGGCCGCTTTCTTCCAGCAGAACGGCCCTCTCGATGGCGTTGGAAAGTTCCCGCACGTTCCCTGGCCAGTGATGGTGTTTGAAAAGTTCAATGACTTCCGGCGCAAAACCGTTGAAATTTCTTTTCAGTTCACGACAGATTTTCTGAAGCAGGTAGTCGGCAAGAGGCTCGATGCACTCCCGCCGCTCTCTCAAAGAGGGCAGGTGCACTCTTAATACATTGATCCTGTAATAGAGGTCCTCTCTGAAGGTCCCGGTCTCCACGTTGGCCTCGAGGTTTCTATGTGTTGCGGCGATTATACGGATGTCTGTCCGAATGGTCTGGTTTCCGCCAAGCCGCTCGAAGCATTTTTCCTCCAGTACCCGCAGCAGTTTTGACTGTAAGGCGGAAGTAAGCTCGCCTATTTCATCCAGGAAAACTGTACCCCCATTCGCCTGTTCCATGCGTCCGGTCCTGGTCTTGGTGGCCCCGGTGAAAGCCCCTCTTTCATGTCCAAACAACTCGCTTTCCAGCAGGGTTTCGGGAATGTTGGCGCAGTTGATCTTGATGAAAGGCTTTGCTCGTCTGCGGCTATTGAAATGTACAGTGCCGGAAAGCAAGCTCTTTCCGGTCCCGGTTTCTCCAGTTATGAGGATCGTGGCTTCCGAATCCGCAATTCTCTTCAATGTGGAGATAACTTTGCGCATCGATGGGCTTGCCGAGATTATCCTGTCAAAATCGTAGGTAATGTCCTGAGTGCGCCTCAGGTAGTCGATTTCATTCCTCAAAGCTCGATTTTCCACCGCCTGTTCAACAGCAATTCTGATCCTGCTGGAAGTGTAAGGCTTGACAATGAAGTCGAAGGCCCCGGCCCTGATTGCCTGGACGACAGTTTCGGTCTTCGTCTGCTCGCTGACGACTAGCAAAGGGGTATGGGGCGGCAGCTTACCTTTTAGGTTGCGTATGTTGTCATCGCAGTTGGACTCAATGCTCACCACTATTGCATCGAATGCTTCTTTTTCCAGTCGTTTGTAAGCCTCATTTAGAGAGGAACAGAACTCGGTCCGATACGCGTTCAGGCCTTCCGAGGCAATATGCCGCCAAGTCTGGTCATATTCAACTAGGAGCACTCTGGCCATTTTCAGTTCAGCACCACCTTGATAAGTAATCATCAAAGACCGAACACCCGGTTCGCCGGGGCCCTCCTCACTATGAATCGGCTCTCCGAAAATAGTGCTTAATGATTAAGCATAAATCTCCGTCTGAAGAGTTAAGCAAAATAATATCGCATTTTGCACTAAATAGGTAATATATTGCACTCAATTCCTTTTTCTGGTAATTACCAGGAGTAAAGAAAGTCAGGCCGAATGCTCTTTTTGCCTTAGTATGGAAGGGCCTGCCCAGCTCAAAGGGTTGTTCGGCTCGCCGGACCGAGAGTTTTCGATCAGGTATGCTGGCGCGCCCTGTCATTTCACCCTGTGGAGGACTTGACTGAAAGTGGACGTCATGGAAGCTTTCAAGAATTCCAGGGTCACAATAGTGGACGACGACCAGCTGGTCTGCGAGACTCTCACCGAGACAATTCGCAGTTGGGGCCTTTGCGCGGAAGGCTTTGCCCAGCCCGAAGCCGCACTTGAAAATATCAGGAACAATAAGTCAGATATAGTCTTGCTCGACGTTTTCATATCCGATGTCTGCGGCCTGGACCTGATCCCGCAACTCGGCAGCGATCTGAAA
>JBEKQE010000067.1:0-24090 GCA_049520035.1 Syntrophobacteraceae bacterium
GACGGGCAGCCCTCAAACGCTCTCCTATTCGGTCTTGCTCCGAGTGGGGTTTGCCTGGCTCCCGGTGTCGCCACCGGGACCGGTGAGCTCTTACCTCACCGTTTCACCCTTACCCCTCGCGCAAGCGCGGGAGGCGGTCTGCTTTCTGTTGCGCTTTCCTCCTCGTCACCGAGACTGGGAGTTACCCAGCACCCTGCCCTGTGGAGCCCGGACTTTCCTCCAGCCACACTGAAACCTGACCGGCGATCATCTGCCCTACTCCGGACACACTTTTAGCTCTCCCGGAGGGCAATCCCTTTCACTATAATATATTAACAGATTTACCATTTTATGTAAACCCTCCTGCAGCCTTCTCGGCTTGCCCGGTGATTTCGTTGAGGGTTCGTTCTAGTTGGACGCGGTACTCTTCGATTTCAGCCGATGAAGCCCCCCTCTCGACCTGTATCCCGGGGCCCCAGGAGATAGCCACTCTGGCAAAAGGCTTCGGGAGCAGCGTCTTGTCCCAGGTTCGGAATCGCCAGCACCTGTCGGCGGCCACGCTGACCGGCATTATCGGACAGCCTGAATACCTTGCCAAAAGAAGCAGCCCTTTTTGTGCAACCCGCGCGGGCCCTTGAGACCCGTCCGCGACGAACCCCCCTCCGGGACTGCAAAAATCGGAAATTATGCCTTTCAGCGCGGCGGCCCCACCCTTTCCGGGCGACCCCCTGAAAGGAAAGTATCCAAGGCTTCTCACAAACCTTGCGGCAAATTCCCCGTCGCGACTCCGGCTGACTATCGTAAGGTAGCCCTGACCCCGGAAGAAATACATGACGGTAGGATAGGCGAAATGCCATGAAGTGGGGATTTTGGGTCCTTTGATCTCATTAAAGGCCCGGTAATTTTCTTCCCCAACAATCTCAATCCGGCAGGTCCTGTGAAGAACTCTCAAGGCCATGGCGGCAAGCGGAGGCAAAAACGGCATGGATTCCGCAATACTTCGGCGTTTTTGCGGTTTATCGTGTATATTTAAAGATTGCGTATCCATATTTTCTTTGCATGTGTTTTGGTGCGTGTCGGACTTTAAATGAGACAACGCAATATAGCACTTATTGGATTTCGTGCAACGGGCAAGAGCACGGTCGGGGAAATTCTTGACCGGAAACTCGGCAGGGAATTCGTTGACATGGACCAGCGACTTACCTCGGAATCCGGGCGCGACATAGCGACCTGGGTGAAACAGGACGGGTGGGATTCTTTCAGGAGATCAGAATCAGGGCTGCTTGGGATCATCAGCGAGCAAAAAGGACTTGTGGTCGCCACGGGAGGCGGAATTGTCCTCGATCCACAAAGCCGCAGAGTGCTCCGCAAGCACTTTTTCACGGTCTGGCTGAAGGCCACGCCTCAAACAATTTACGCTCGATTACGCTCAGACCCTGGATCGCTTCGAACACGCCCTCCGCTCTCCGAGCTACCGATGAAGAAAGAGATCGCAAAAGTGCTTTCCGAGCGCAAACCGCTCTACGCCCAGGTTGCGATCATCGAAATCGATACAGAGGGAAAACAGTCGATCCAGATCGCCGATGAAATTGTAACCCTTTTTAATCGGGGATAAGTAGAGCGCCAGCCAGCTCAATCACAGAGCCGCGTCGTACGCCGTCAATGTGGCCTGCCGGCAAAACCTCACAGTACTCCCCTCGCAGTATCCAATGCGAGCCGCGCGACCCGGCCGGATATGCCGGGGGCGCCAAGCTGACTGTGAATACGCCCCAACTCCCGACGCTGCGCACTCAGAAGGTCCGGGTTCTTTAGAAGCTCGATTGCGCGCTCGGCGACGCGTGGCGCGGTAGGCTCCTCCTCCACGAATTCGGGAACTATTGCCTTGCCGGCTATCACATTGGGCAACCCAACCAGTTTTAGACGGATGAGCAGTTCGCCTATACGCCTGCTTAGCCTGGCGACCTTGTAGAGTATAATCATGGGGGTCTCGAGAATCGCGGCTTCCAGGGTCACCGTGCCTGAGGCGGTCAAGATCAGGTCGCTCGCCCTGATTGCGCCGTAAGTGTCGTTTGCCACGACCCGTACGGGCAGGGACCATCGCGCGGCCCGGCTTTCTATATCCCTGGCATCCAGGGAAGATGCAACGGGAATTACGAACCTGGCCTCCGGGAGCGACCGGGAAATGATTCGGGCGGCATCCATCAAGATGTCAAAAAGGAGCTTGATCTCGCTTCTCCGGCTCCCTGGGAGAAGTCCGACAAGAGGTCCTCTGAAATCGTGATAGAGCCGGTCGCATTGAGTTTTGTCCGGCAAATCAGCCATTATGTCCACCAGCGGGTGGCCGACATAGTCGACCTCGATACCGTAGGAGGCATAGAAGTCTTTCTCGAAAGGCAGAATTACGGCCATCCGGTCAACGAGCCTTCCGATTTTTTTTGTGCGCCCCTCCCGCCAGCCCCAGACCTGAGGGCTGATGTAGTAGAAGACTTTGGCGCCGATTTTTTTGGCGAACTTTCCAAGAAACAGATTGAAATCGGGAAAATCGATCAATATGACCAGTGCGGGACGGGTTGCCAGAAGGTGAGCCCTGATCTTTCGCCAGGCGCAATAGAAGGCGCGGATATGAGCGGCGATTTCCGAGACGCCCACAACGGAAATGCTTCGATTATCGACGATGGCCCGAACGCCTTCGGCCTGCAAGTGAGGTCCCCCAAGGCAGGAAAGGCGCGTTTGGGGGGCAATAGACCATATTGCGCGGGCAAGTTGGGAACCGTGCAGGTCCCCCGAGGCTTCTCCGGCGCTTATGAAGATTTCCAATTCCCGCTCTCCGGGAAAATGCGTTTAGCGCGCATTTGTTCCTCGATCCGGCTCGATATTTCAAGTGCAACGGCAAGAGCCCGGCGCCCCTGCTCGCCATCCACTTCAGGCCGGGCATCCGTTCTGACAGACCTCAGAAAGGCGCTGATCTCTTCTTCAAGGGAATCCTTCTCGATTATTTCGAATTCTTCCATCGAAAGCTGGGGAAAGCCGTCCTCACCCGACTCGGGTTCCCTGTAGACGGCGTAGGCGCGTTTGGTAGCATAGTCGGCCGAAAAATAGCAATTCTCCTGGAAGATGCGCAGCTTCCTCATGCTCTTGATCGAGATTCTGCTTGCGGTGAGATTAGCGACGGCGCCGTTGTCAAACTCCATTCGAACGCTTGCGATATCCGGAAGAGGACTGAGGGCGGAAACGCCGGAAGCATGAACATCCTTGAGAGGGGCATTGATGATGTTGAGTACGATATCGATGTCGTGAATCATCAGATCAAGTATGACGTCTACTTCGAGACCTCTTTCATTAAAAAGAGCGAGCCGATGGGCTTCGATGAACATTGGGTCGCGCAGGCGCGGGCGAATGGCCGTAAATGCGGAGTTGAACCGCTCCATGTGACCGACCTGTAAAATTGCGCCGCTCTTTTTTGCCGTTGCGATAAGTTCGTCGGCTTGTTCCAGGTTTTTTGTCATCGGTTTTTCGAGAAGAACATGCACCCCCGCTGAGAGGAATTCCTTTGCGATAGCAAAGTGCTGGGGCGTGGGCGTAACGATGCTGACCGCATCGACCTTGCCGATGAGGTCCCTGTAATCGGCTACGGCTTGGGTATTAACCTCTTTTGCCACCTGCAGCCCGCGTTGGCTGTTTATATCGACTACCGAAACGAGATTGGCCTCAGGCAGCCTGGCATATTTTTGAGCGTGAAAGCGGCCGAGGTAGCCAACTCCGACCACGGCTGTGCGCACGGCGTCAGGGCGAGGGCTGCGGACCAAAATGGCTTTTGGGGGTTCGGTTTGTTCTTCTATATGCTCCGCACGCCGCCTTCCGTTCTGATCGAAAAGACTCGATTCCAAGACCGCCAGCGCGTCTTTATCCTGGTTTTCCTGGGGCCGAAATCCCTCATTTTGGACGAGTATTGAAATCCCGGCAGAATCCGCAGCGTCTATCATTTTGTCCCGGTCGAATATCACCGTTTTCCCTGCTTCGAGGACAAGCACCCGTGCATTGACTCTTTTCATCACCCCAATGGTGTCCGAACCAACGGCGGGGACATCGAAGCGCAAATCCTGCATGGGCTTGCTAACCTTGACGACTACCGCGCCTTCCCGGCAAAGATGCCCCCCTCGCATAATGGTGGCGTCGGTACCGTCTATTCCTTCAACGGCGAGCACAGCCTGGTGTTTCACCACGAGGCATTGCCCAATATCGAGCCTGCCGATCTCCTTTGCCAGGGTCCAGCCGAAAATGATGTCCACGCGCTCGCGCCGGTTCGGTTTGCGGCGTGTGAGGATTCCTTCGGGCGCCAGAAGTTCGGGCAGGAAAATGGTGGATGGCTGGATGAGTATTCCCTCTGACTCAAGTTCATCTGCTAACGCCCTCAAAAGAAAGTCGTCTTTCTTATTGCGAAGCCTGCTCAGAAAGCGCACGGCCCTCCAGTCCGGACGGATTTTCGTATACATGCGGGTCTTGTTGATTGCCCCGGCCATCGCGGCATGGGTTATTCCGGCGTTTCTGAAAGTTCCGACGAGACGGTTGAGTTGCCCGAGTTTGAGCATGTGGAATTCATCGACGTATTTGGCAAGGGCGGGATCGGTTTCGCCATCGAAGCCGACTGCAAGGACGCGGACCGAAGCCTGACGGGCCGCATGGGCAAAGAGAAGCGGAAATTGCCCGCTGCCCGCAATGAGTCCTACGTGCCTGATCCTGTTATCCGGACTATCGGTATTTCTCAGGGCCATCACCGGGTTATTCCTCTTTTGGAACTTGAAACAAATTCGATCAGCCTTTCAACCTCAGGAACGAGTTCAACCTCCTTGCGGGTTTTTTCAATCGCCTCTTTCACGGTGAGACCCGAACGGAAGAATATCCGGTAAAATTTCTTTATCGCCTGGATAGACTGTGCTGAAAAGCCGTGTCGTCTGAGGCCTATGAGGTTAGGGCCGTGGAGAGTCGCTGGCGCGCGTGAAGCCAGCATATATGGAGGGATGTCCTTGCCGGTCGCTGCGAATCCCCCCATGCAACTGTATTCCCCCATTCTCACAAACTGGTGAATAGCCACCATCCCACCGATCACAGCGCCCTCGCCCACCTCCACGTGACCTCCCAAGGTTGCCGCATTTGCCATTATGACCCCGTTACCAATCTGGCAATCATGAGCGACATGAGCATAGGCCATCAGAAAACTCCCGTCGCCGATCCGGGTGGTGCCGGCACCACGGGGAGATCCCCTGTGGATCGTTACGTTTTCGCGAATTATATTGTCGTTTCCGATAATTACCTGGGTATCCTCACCGGCGTAGGTAACGTCTTGCGGAGAAAGCCCTATGGATACGAAAGGATATATCCGGTTATTCCTGCCAATCGTAGTTCTGCCATCTATCACTATATGCGGCCCCGCCACGGTCCCCGAACCAATGGTAACATCAGGACCGATAATGCTGTATGCCTCTATAGTAACGTCTTCGGCAAGTTCAGCTTTCGGGGAAATTATTGCAGTAGGGTGAATCGGCATCTTGTCTCCACTGTTTTTGAAACAGGATCTTAGGCCAGGCGCAAACCTTTCTAGTCGCCTTCAGTCTCCCCTGAGTTCAGATCGACGTTTAGCATCATTTCAGCCTCGGCCACCAGCTTATCATCCACGAAAGCTTCACCCAGCATTTTGAAAAACACGCCGCGTTGTTTCTGAATTTTGGCTTTCATAACAAGCTGGTCTCCCGGTCTCACGGGTTTGCGGAAACGGACCTTGTCCAAGCCCGCAAAATAAAAAGGCTTGTTCTTAAACTGGGGGAATAGCGTTAAGACAAGAATGCCGCCGGTCTGGGCCATGGCTTCCAAGATGAGGACGCCGGGCATAATCGGATCGTTTGGAAAATGTCCCTGGAAAAAGGGCTCGTTGACTGAAACGTTCTTGATCCCCACTATCGCCTCGGAGGTGCATTCGACAATTTTTTCCACGAAGAGGAAAGGATAGCGGTGTGGAATGATTTCCTTAATCTGAATTATGTCCATCATCCTTTTTCAGTAGCTCCTCGATTCTGTGCACCCTTTGGTCCAGCCGTTTCAAGGCTTCCCTGAGCCTGGGGAGTCGCTGTATATTAGCGAAAGTTTTGAGCCACTCATCATGGGGAACGCCAGGGTAGCCGCCGGCAAAAATTTGGTTGGGCTTGACGGAATGATGAATGCCGGCTTGTGCGCCGACTTTGACTCCGTCTCCAATCTGAACGTGGCCGACTACTCCGACCTGTCCGGCCAGGACCACCTGGTTTCCAAGTCGGGTGCTGCCCGAAATACCCACTTGCCCAACCAGAAGACAATCCTCACCCACTACGACATTGTGCGCGATCATGACGAGATTATCGATTTTTGTGCCGCGTTTTATCCATGTCCTGCCAAAAGTTGCCCGATCGACCGTAGCATTGGCGCCTATCTCCACGTCATCGTCGATCTGCACTATGCCGGTCTGGGGGATTTTCACATGCCTGCCCTGTTCGTCCTGTGCGTACCCGTATCCATCCGCGCCGATTACAGCGCCCGCGTGGATAATAACCCGGTTGCCGAGGATGCACCCGTCGAGGATGGAGACCCTGGGGTGTATCAGACACCTCTCGCCCATTCGCACCCCTTTGCCCAGGTAAGCGCCAGCACCTATCCTGGTCCCGGCACCTATCTGCGAATAGTCTCCAACATGCGTAAACGGGCCTGCCGAAACTCCCTCGCCGAACAACACACCCTCGCCGATAAAAGCGGCCGGATGTATTCCGGCCTTCTCTACCGAATCGGGCAGAAACAACTGGGCCGCTTTAGCCAGAGCCAGGTAGGGATTCCTGGCGATGAGAAGATTGAATTCCAGTTCCTGAAATTCCGAAGACACAATCAGAGCCGATGCCCTGCATCCTGGGACCAGATGACGATGGCCGGAATCAACCAGAAAGCTCAATTGCCCGGAGGTTGCGCTCTCCAGCGCCCCTATGCCGGTGACATGCAAATCCGGGTCCCCCTTGACCTCAGCATCCAGCAGGCGGCTAAGTTCGCCAAGCGAAAAGGATTCCCTGCCCTTTAGATTACTGTTTGCACCGGTTTCCATCTGGCAAAATAGACCACTTAGAGGAAAAATAACCCGTAAATCGGGGTATGGCCAGCTCCTACACTATCTCCGCAAGGCATCCCTCGACCGCCCAACGCGCACGATAGACCCTTCCGGGGATGCCTTACGCACTACGCGGCGGACCTTCCGCCTAAAGGCGGTAAGTTGAATGACCAGATTACCGCACAGGGTTGTTTATAAGTCTATCATACGAGGAATCATCGCAGCCCGGCATCAAAAGGGCGGGACCACGTCCCGCCCTCTACAGGAAATCGGCCTCGATAATGCTCAATCATTTAGGGGACGATTTGTCCAGTTCGGCAGCGACCCGCTTGGTCAGATCTTCTTTATCATTACCCTCGAAATACAGAACGTTCTTTTCAAAAATAAAATCATACTTTTCATCTTTACCGATCTTTTCCGCTACATCATGCACTTTCTTGAGAATAGGCGCCCTGGCGGCACTTGCCTGCTCATTGAGCTTAGCATTTGATTCGGAGCGCATCTTCTGCAACTCCGTGTACATCTCGCTTAATTCTTTCTCCTTGCGCCCCTTTGCTTTCTCGTCCATTGCGTCTTTTTTCTTCTCGTATTCATCCTTGGCGGTCATAAAAGCGCGCCCTTTCTGCTCCAGCGCGCTGTTGAGATTTTCCTCCTGCTTTTTCATTTCCTCGAGAAACTTTCTACCCGTCTCTGATTGCGTTATCGCTGTCTGGAGATCAAAAAAACCAATCTTCAGCGAACCACCGGCGGCAACCGCGTTCACAGAAAAGGCCAAAGTAATGCCAGCCGCCACCAAGACACACCCAAAAAATCTCTTCATTTTTTTTCGACTCCTTAAAAGAATGCTCCGGCAGTAAACTGAAACTCCAAAGGCTTGTCGCCCTCACGTCTGTCAAGGACGTACCCAACCTCGATTCGAAGTGGTCCAAACGGCGAATTCCATCGGACGCCTGGGCCAACGTCTTCCCTGAATCTCGAAGGATCTATACCATGACCCTCGGCGAATGCATTTCCGCAATCGAAGAACAGCACTCCCCGTACGCCATACTTTTCAACTAAAGGGAAAAGGACTTCGGTGTTGATGACCGCGTACTTGTCGCCACCATAATTCAGACCGTAAATATCCAACGGTCCAACCTCACCGAAACGCCAGCCGCGAAGTGAATTTATTCCTCCCAGGAAATAGCGCTCAAAGATAGGATAGTTGGGACGGATGCCCCCTATTGGAAAACCATTCCTATAAAAAGCAACAATTCCTTCAGGGGACTCAAACCCTACCTCAGCACGCAAATGCCCGACGAATTTCCAAAAAAGCGGGTAATAAACGCCCGCACGGTACTCTTCCTTAAAAAGGTCATAGTCGCCGCCCAATGCTTTAGAGTCGTACTCGAGATTGGCGCCTAGATAGGTGCCTTTGGTGGGCAGGAAAGGATGGTCGGTTGTGTTTCGTTCGAACGCAAAACCAAACCCACTCTTGGCCTGGAAGCCGGTCTCACTGTTGCGGAAAAGGGGATCGTACTGAGCCTGCGTATCGAGGTTATCAATTTTTGCTACTTCCCACCCGTAGGACACGGTCACATTGGTGTACCGGCCTACAGGATATCCGACACGCAACTTGAATCCGATGGAGTCCTTTGTAAAATCCTGATATGCCCTGATCCAGTCGTATATGTCAATTCCGCCTGACAGAGGAGTCCCAAAAAGCCACGGCTTGTTATAACTTAACATGTAACGTGAGGCCAGTTGACCCAGGTATGCCTTGATAGAGATAAAATCGCCTATTCCAAAAAGGTTTTTCTGCTGTATCTGGCCCGTCGCAAAAAGACCGTCCTCAGAAGAGTAGCCGCCGCCAACGCTTATCGAACCGGTCTGCTTTTCTTTGACTTTTACATTCAGATCCATCACGTCCTTTTGTGGCGTATCGACCGGAACAATTTCGACCGTCTCAAAGTAGTCCAGCTTTTTGAGCCTGTTCAGGCTAACCTCTAATTTCTTCCCGTCGAAAACATCGCCTTCAAATATGTTCATCTCGCGGCGAATGACCTTGTCCCTCGTTTTCGTATTACCCGTAATAAAAATCTGACCAATCCGCACCTTCCCCTTCATATCGACATTGAAAACGATATCGGCTGTATGTGTTTCAAGATCACGTTTGACTCGAGGGTCGATCTCAACCCGCGCGTAGCCTTCGTTCATGTAGGCCATCTTTATCAGGTCCATGTCGTGCCGGATTTTTTCACGGCTGAAATAGCCTTTGGGTTTGATCTCTAATTGTTTCACTATCTTTTTTTCGTAACCAGCTATAAGGTCTCCGGTCAACTTGACATCGATAATTTTATATCTCTCGCCTTCCTCAACGGCTATGCTTATGTGAAATCCGTCTTCTTTGAGAACGGTATTAGGCGAGCTAACCTTAGCATCCATATACCCTTCGTCATGGTAATATGCAGTTACCCGATCAATATCCGTTTCAAGAATGTCTTTTTGGAGAATCCCCCTGTCAGTTAGAAGTGAAAGTATGCTCTTGACCTTTGTTTGCATCACTCCTCGCAGTTTCCCTGCGGAAATATTCTTGTTGCCTACAAAGTCTATCGATTTTATGTAAACTTTATTCATTTCCTGGATATTGAAACTGACTACTGCCTTGCGAGGGTCTTTGGGAAAATCAATTTTAGAGGTAACTTCAGCGTTGTAATAGCCTTTTTGCTGATAGAGCCTGAGTATCTTCTGAACATCGTCGCTGACCACGTTACGCTGCAGAATTGCATACGGTTTTGTGACAATTGCAGCCAGGATGTCCTTTTCCTTTATCTTCTTCTGGCCGCTCACTTTGACTTCCTGGACAATCGGGTTTTCTTGTACGACAAACGTCAGGGTCTTTCCGGCAGGGGAGTCGCCGACTTCAGCGTCCACTTTCTCGAAAAAGCCCATCTTGTAAATAGCCCGAATATCTTCACTCACCTGTTCAGGCTTGAGCAATTCACCTTTCTTGCTCTTGGCCTCTCGTTTTATTGCCTCGGCTTCGATACGGTCATTTCCTCTGACTTTCACATCCGCGATCAACGCCTTCGAAAGTACATGGACGCTCATCTGCTGCACAATTTTCCCAACGGCCAAAGCCAAGTTTTCGACCCCTTTTTCTTCGGCTAAAAGGACAACCGGCTTTTTGCGACCGGACACATCCACCAGCATGGCGTCGATACTGATGGAATTGCCGATCTGATTGAAGCTGCCAAATACTGCATAAGCAACTCCGAGCCTGCTCCCGATGGACCGCGCCTGTTCTTCGGAACTGACAGGACCGCCCGACGCTTTTTGAACCTCCTGGGGCTCGATCAGTTTGATGCCTTCCCGAGCACCGAGCTTGGCGAAAACCTCATCGATGGATTCTTGCGTTTTACCGACATCTTGCTGGCCATGCATCACGAAAGGCAAGACGACGACTTTTGGCTGTTGGTCCTCAGACCACGCCGGCTGAAGGGCCAGAACAAAGAAAACAAAAAACCATACAATTCCCCCCGCTTTTTTCCTGCCCATCATGATATCCGGCCCCTCCGCTAAAGCGCGTTCCCCTCAAATCCAAGCCCGAAGCTGCGCACCCCTGAATCCGTTTTAAGGCAACCGCACGCCTCGTGCTCCCTCTAATACCACCTTCTCGACGCAAGCCCAACACAATTTTTTCATATTGAAGCTGTCGAGCATACCTCAGATCGATCCCGTTCCTCTTTGAGATGAGCGTCCTTAAGGCGTAAGACCCGGTGCATCATGGAGGCAAGCTCCTGGTTGTGCGTAACGATTACCATGGTCAAACCGAGCGTTTCATTGAGCGAAACCAAAAGTTCATGGAGAGTGCGCCCCGTGCGGCTGTCAAGATTACCGCTCGGCTCATCGGCCAAAAACAATTTTGGGCGAAGCGAAAGCGCCCTGGCCACTGCAACTCTTTGCTGTTCGCCGCCGGACAACTCTCCCACTCGGTGCTTGAGCCTCGCGGACAAACCGAGCCTGTCGAGCAGCTCTTCGGCCCTGGACTTCGCCTCCGCCCTCGGAAGAGCGGCTATCAAACCTGGCATCATCACATTCTCAAGGGCGTTGAACTCCGGCAGCAGGTAATGAAACTGAAACACAAACCCGATATTGCGGTTGCGGAAATTGGCCAACTCCCGTTCGCCCCACAGAAATACATCCTCTCCACCGTAGAGAACCTTTCCTCCGGTCGGTTTTTCCAAGGTGCCCAGTATATTGAGCAGGGTGGATTTCCCGGCGCCCGAACTCCCCACGATGGCGATCCTCTCCCCCCTTCGGATTACAAGCTCGAGGTTGTTGAAGAGCTCGATTGAATTGTTTCCGCTTCCGAATATCTTCGTAAGTCCAAAAGTGTGGACTTCTATGCTCTGCCGGACATCATTCATATCTTAAGGCTTCCGCCGGATCGAGCCCGGCAGCCTTGCGCGACGGGTAAAGAGTCGCTACCAGGCTTATGCAGATTGCCGCAAAGGCAATAGCCGCCAAATCAAAAGCTTCCATTTTAACCGGGAGGTTGGAAATATGATAAACGTCCCTGGGCAGCTCGATGAATTTGTACCTCTTGAGCAGATCGCACAAAGTGTAGCCGCCCAGAATGCCCAGGCCCGTCCCGCAAATACCTATGAGGAACCCCTCCAGGACGAAAATTTTCCTTATGCTGGCCGTGGTGGCCCCCATGGCCTTGAGAATCGCGATGTCGCGCCCTTTTTCCATGACCAGCATGGTCAGGGAACTAACGATGTTGAAGGCAGCCACCAGAATTATCAGCGTGAGGATTACAAACATTACTACCTTTTCCAGCTTGAGGGCCGAAAAGAAGTTGCTGTTCATCTTGATCCAGTCGGTAACATAAAAAGGAGGCCCAAGGCGCTTTTTCAACGCTTCAGCAATTTCGCCCGCCTTGTAGATGTCATTGACCCTGACTTCAATGCCGGTAACAGAGTCGCCTACACCCAGGAACTGCTGGGCGACAGGCAGGTCCACATAGGC
The DNA here is from genome assembly GCA_049520035.1 of Syntrophobacteraceae bacterium. Lineage (GTDB taxonomy): Bacteria > Desulfobacterota > Syntrophobacteria > Syntrophobacterales > Syntrophobacteraceae > SbD1. The sequence goes on from JBEKQE010000067.1 coordinate 12,113, forward strand.
AAGCGTATTATCGTATTCGTACATCCCGGACTGTATTATTCCGACCACCTCGAAAAGCCCGCTTTTGGGAGTCTGCCCCATCGGAGTCAACCGGCCGGCCGGCGAAATGATCGTCAAATATTCCCCAACCCTGATTCCGATATTATTCGCCAGCTCAACGCCGAGGATTATGCCGGGATAAGAGCGGACCGAGGTCTCGTGTGAAGACTGGACCAGATCGGCGAGGCTTCCCCGAATGAGGTTTTCCTGGAGTTTTATAACCCTGGATGCGGAAAGCGGGTCGATTCCGCGCAAAACAGCCCCGGCGCTCCTGCCCGAAGTCATCATGACCGGCGCGTATATGAACGGAGTTGACCCCACCACACCCTTTTCTTTGTCGATTTCGTCCATCAGTTCCCTGTAATTCGAAATCGCACCGGCATAGCTGGTGATATTCACATGAGAGGTGATGCCCAGGATGCGGCTGCGAAGGTCTTCATGAAACCCGTTCATTACCGCCAAAACAACGATGAGGGCCGTTACCCCTACCCCCACTCCGGCAATCGAAATGAAAGTAATCAGGGACACGAACGTCTGCCTTCGCTTGGCCAGCAGGTATCGTATGCTTATGAAAAATTCAAAGCCCATGATCTCTCTTATTGGCTCTTCTTTTCCGGTCTCATGTGAGGAAAAAGAATAACGTCCCTGATAGAAGGTGAATCTGTAAAGAGCATAACCAACCGGTCTATTCCGATTCCCTCCCCGGCTGCCGGAGGCATCCCGTATTCGAGCGCCCTGATATAGTCATCGTCCATCTGGTGGGCTTCCTCGTCACCCGCCTCAAACGCAGCCAGTTGACGCTCGAACCTCTCGCGCTGGTCCCTGGGATCGTTGAGCTCCGAGAACGCATTGGCCATCTCGCGAGCCGCAATAAACAGTTCGAATCGGTCGACGAATTCTGGATCCACCTGCGTTTTTCTCGAAAGAGGCGATACCTCGAGCGGATAGCGGTAGATAAAGGTCGGCTGGATCAGCCTTGGCTCGACCACCAGATCGAAGATCTTGGTGAGCAGCTTCCCATGGCCTTCAAAACGTTCAATACCGATGCCCAAAGACTTTGCATAAACCACAGCTTCATCGAAGTTGTTCACCACACCCTGCGGCACGTCTCCGATGCCGGTTAGCGATTCAAGGAAGCTGTAACGCGCCCAGGGCGGCGAAAGGTCGATAACGTTGCCCTGGTATTCGAAGCTCATTCCGCCCTCGTTTACCTCAAAGGCGATCTCGCCGAAAAGCTCTTCGCTCAGTCCCATCAGGTCTTCATAAGTTGCGTAGGCCTGGTAGAACTCGAGCATGGTGAATTCCGGATTGTGCTGAGTTGAAACCCCTTCATTGCGGAAATTGCGGTTCAGCTCGAAAACCCGCTCGAACCCGCCGACCAGGAGCCTTTTGAGGTAGAGCTCGGGCGCTATCCGAAGGTAGAGATCCATGTTCAGGGCATTGTGATGTGTTTTGAAGGGCTTTGCTGTCGCCCCTCCCGGAATGGCCTGCATCATGGGAGTTTCGACTTCGAGAAACCCCCGCCCCGTAAAAAACCGCCTGATGGCAGAGATTATCTGCGCCCTTTTGCGGAAAGTCTCCCTCACCTCATCGTTTACCATCAGGTCCACGTATCGCTGGCGGTAACGAAGCTCAATGTCTTTGAGGCCATGATATTTTTCGGGGAGCGGCCGCAGGTTCTTTGCAAGCAGCACGAGTTCTTTTATGAGAAGCGTTAATTCATCCGTTTTCGTCCTGAAAAGCGACCCGCCAACACGGATTATGTCCCCGATATCCAGCTTTTTGGCCAGCGAGTAGCTCTCTTTTCCGATCTGGTTCTGCTGAAAGTATATCTGAATTTTTGCATCCGCGTCGGCGATATGCATGAAAGTCGATTTACCAAATGAGCGAATCGAAAGAACCCGGCCTGCAATCGTATAGTCCGTTTGATCCGATCCCGGTTCTTCAGCCGTCCTCCCGCCTGCGGCCAACAGGTCCCTGATCTTATCGGGAACGGGGTAGGCGTTGGGATAGAGCTCTATATTTTGCCGTTCTAATTCAGCGGCCTTCTCCAGGCGCTCCCGAACCACGATGTTCAAATCTTCCATTACCCGTAGACCTTCCCGAAATAACCGGTTTCCGTCCGGTGAAGTTTTTTCCGGCCTTGCGCCCCGTCCCTTGTGTACACCACCTCGCGAAGCGCGGAGTCCTTTTCCGTTCTCCGTCCTTTGTTCTCTGTCCTCTGTCCTCCGTCCTCTGTCCTCCGTTCTCCGTCCTCTGTCCTCCGTCCTCTGTCCTCTGTCCTCCGTCCTCTGTCCTCTGTTCACCGTTCACCGTTTGGCTCTCGCCGGGCAGGGAGCAAGAGAAGTTAGATGATTTGGCCCGCTGCGTCAAGGGGGTTATCTTTTTGCCTGTCTTTGCGGGCTGTTGACCGTCGCGAAGCGATAGAACCAAAAGGAATTATTTTTTCTGCTCGTCGCGAAGCGATAGAACCAAAAGGGGTTATTTTTTCTCTTTTTCCGCCCTGCTCTTCACCATCTTGGAAACGGAAAACGCCACTATCAGAAGGCCCAATATCATGGGAATCCAATCCGGTTGAGGTTGAGCAAGTAACCTGAATATCCCGTATCCAAGGATCAGGATGCCTCCTATCAAGCTGAGCCATTGCATTGATCGACCCATAATTTTACCTCCCTAAGGCCGCCGAAATCCAGATGGCCGGGCAGATTCCTCTATTAGACTCGAAATGGGCGGGCAGCGTTTACCATGCGCATCGGTTTTTATCTCAAAACGCAAAATAAAAGAGGACCTCATCTGCAGACCCGCTCACACCGGTTCGCAACTGTAACCAGACTTCAGAGTTTCCTGCAAATACAGGCCAAATGCAGCAAATTATCGATCTTGATGAATCTGAGGTCAAGGGTCGAGGGCCGGAAGCTTTTGACTTAAGGCCCGTGACTCGTGACCTGAACACAATTTCTTTTTGTCCGGCAACAGTATACCATGAAATGATTTGGTGCTGCAAAACGGCAACCGGAAGCGGCAATAGAAAAGGGAGCAGGGAGCGGGGAAAAGAACCAAAGCGGGTGAATGGGTGAGGCGTCTGCTCACTGGCATTTGATATTTTTTTGTTCACCGCTCACTGTTCACTGGTCACCGCCCTTCTCACTGCTCACTGTTCACTGGTCACCGCCCTTCTCACTGCTCACTGTTCACTGGTCACTGCCCTTAAAGTTTATTGACAACCGGGTCAACAAATCACTAATAAGAGGAGAGCGCGCCTGTAGCTCAGTTGGATAGAGCAACGGACTTCTAATCCGTAGGTCGGGGGTCCGAATCCCTCCAGGCGCGCCAGTAAAATCAATGGGTTACACGTCTAGCCTTTTTGGTTGGTGTGCATGTAGTGTGCACGGATGGAATTTGAAGTGCCTCTATTCGCTCATCCGCCCGGTTACTTCTGCCAATTTACAAGCGTCACGCTTTCCATTATTGTTTTCACTCGTTCCTTGCTTCGAGGAATCCAGATTCGCTTTTTCGCTACCAAGCCCACTCATTGAGGCAACTGGAACATTTTTTAGCAGCCCCCACCAAAGGCGCGCCACAGAATGGACATTTCCCCCTTCCGATCAAATCCCTGCCGCAGTACCGACAAACGACAGCATCCAGCTTGACCATTTCGGCACAGAAGTGCCATTTCTTGTGCCCTGCTCGATCTCCCTCCGGTCCACTCTGGTTTGGTCGGCCCTTAGTAGCATAGCCTGCATTGTTTCTTCCTTCATCACCACAGATGTGATGAGCAAAGCCACACCCACAATGAGTATAGGCCACCCCCGATGAAGTTGGATGGACTGCATTGCCGTATCTGCTAAGCACCTGAAAGGATTGCCCGCAAGCTCTGATTTCATCCAAATGCTTTTTCCGAAGTTGTCGCAAATAGTCTGGAAAGTGAACAATTTCGACAACTGCCTAACTTTTCTGCCGGCCAGCTTCCAGAATTTCGTTTAATTTGTCCAGGTCCACGAAAACTGCTCCGCCAATATTTATGAACATCTGCGGATATTTCTTGATGTGCTTCCATTTGTAACACTTGGTTATTTAGTTTAAAAGTGCAGACATCTAATGGCATACATGGTGGAAGACTCATAAGGCAGGTTGGAGGAGCGCTTCAACGGTGATGAAGGCTCTAGTACCCTCATGTCGGGTTTGAAAGGCTGCGGTGTCGGAGTGGCAATCAATTGTCAGTGGAAGGGAGGTGATATGATCCGCTTGCAAAATAATTAATTTTGATATATACTAAAAAGTCTGACCATGCTAAGTATTTTAGCCCTGCCTTTTGTCTTATCCCTCGAAGAAAGCCTGATTATCTGTAAACCTCTCTTCTGTGCTTTATCCTGTGTGCGTAAATAACGCCTTCGGCTTGGTCAATCTCAAGCATTACCCGCCAGTCTCCGACTCGCAAACGCCAGATGTTTTCTTCCTCTTCTCATAACCCGAATTCCCGCATGACATCATCGAGGGATTCGGTTTCGCCTTTAGCCACCGCCTTTCTCCCCTCTTCGATGTCCTTCAAGTCCTCTTCGGTAAGTGGCTCATCGTCTTCGGGAGCGTCGAGGAAAGCTTGCAGAACGGGGTCACATGCCTTGCTAATAAGGCACTCAAGCGCCCTCTCCGCCGCTTCAACTTCTCTTTCCGGCAAGGCGTCCACGAGTTCATGGAGTCTGTCTTTTGTAGCTTCTGACATGGTCCTGGTCTTTTCTCGCCTAATCGAGTCAGGGAATTCCGCCTGCTTTCATCCAAGGTCATCATCATTTCACAATTTTCAAAACCTGTCCATGTTACGGCGCTAGCAGTTCACCGGACTTCAAAGCAGCCTCTCTCACAGCATCAGGCCGAAGGTGTGCATAGCGCTGAGTCGTGGTCATGTCCTTGTGGGTAAGCAGTTCCCGGACCACAGTTACATCAATGCCGCTGCTAACAAGCATCGAAGCGAAGTGGTGTCTCAAGCCATGAAAGCGGAAATCTTCCGGCAGTCCCGCCGCCTTCCGAGCGCCTTCGAACCAAAGCGTGGCTCAAGGTGCTTGCGGTAATAGTATTCATCATCCAACCCTTTTGATTTTTTGCCCAACCCAGTCTCATACCGTGATTGATGGCACAGGCAAGATAGCTTGTAAGGTCCTTGGATCTCCCACCTCTCAGAGTGGAGCAGGAAGCAGGTTTCGCCGGGCTTATCCTGCCTCCCTTCGTCGATTCCGGACATGAAGCTTTGCCTCATACGGCCCTGCTTTGTCCATTCACTTTCGCAAAAGAGATTTAGATGCTGTGCTCCATCTGATCAGGTTGAGTCAGCATGCGATTATGGCAAAGGATTCTTGAACGGACAAAATCAGGGGATGGGGACCCGAATCCCTGCCGGACGGCCGGGATCGGGGGCTTTTCCGTTCAGACGCTTCCCAAGTGCTGTTCGCGGTAGTCCTTTATTGTCGCTTCATCGACGAGTTCCCTGAACTTGGCGACACAGAAGTCGTCCAGGCATGCCTTTGGCCAGAGCAGCGGAACCACCTCGGTGATGAATTTTTTCTGATCTGCTTCGCTAAGGCCCAGAATAGCCGATCTAATTTCGTCCAAAGTCATGGTGAATCCTCCTTCGCATATGAATCCCTGTTAACTCCACGAAAACCCGAACACCATCCTGCATAATCCGGCAAGTTAATCACCAACGGACGCTGAAGCAGCATTTTGTACCCGGATTTCATCCGAAAGACCCGTTGGAACACCGGGAAGGCCAATTTAATTATCCATATATGACTTTTAGCAGCTTCACTAATTTATCATCTCGCCATTGCGCCAGCTCAGCCATAGATTTCCCGTCAATTTCGCGTCTTATGCCTTCCGCAAGTTTCGATTTTGTGGGACCTGATATTGAGGTCCATGTCTTCATGTCTTCCCAAATCGGTGTGAAGGTTTTCTTGCCAATTGTTTCTATAAAACCTTCCAAGCCGCCTTCCCCCCCTCCAAGGTGATAGGTGAGGTGGCTGCCCATCAGCGCCCATCTAATCCCTGGTCCGGCGCACAGTGCCTTGTCAACATCCTCAACGCTTGCCACATCGTTTTCCACCAGGTCTATGGCTTCCCGCCAAAGAGCTGCCGCGAGCCGGTTGGCTATGTAGCCCAGCACTTCCCTGTTGAGGAGGACCGGTACCTTACCCAAGCCGGCCATGAACTGGCGCGTGGCTTCAACAGTCTCTCGTGAAGTTTTCTCACCCCTGACTATTTCGACTAAGGGAACAATGTGCGGCGGATTGAAAGGATGGGCGATTATGCACCTTTCAGGCCTTTGGGTTGCTTTTTGAATCTCTGTCATGAGCAGTCCGGATGAGCTGCTTGCCAGAATGGTGTCAGAGTTGGCGACGGCATCCATCTCTCTGAAGATAGACTTCTTGACGGCATAATCCTCAGTAACGGATTCCTGGACGTATTCAACATCTTCCAGGGCCTCTGGCAAACTATTCGCTATTCGGACCCTTTTGCAAGAAGATCCCACTTCATCTTCGGCCATCAGACCGTTTTCAGCCAAAAATCGTAATCCTCCATCCACTCTGTCAAGTATTTTTTCCCTGATTTCCGGAAGGCTTTCGTAGGCATTAACTTTACAACCTTTAGATGCAAAAAAAATTCCCCAACTGGAACCTATGGTTCCTCCACCAATGATTGCCACGTTCTTGAAGACCGACATACCAGGACGCCTCCTTTGCAAAATTGAATTGGTTGACCTCTGGAAGTGTTGCGGCTAAGCCTATCTACGTCCATCCACAGTAATGACAGGCCATAGGACCTTCCCATATGCGAATAAAAAACGCAAGTGATGTGTCAAGGTAATAGGTTTTTGCAATTTCAGGACATACTTACTTTCCCGCAGTTGATGGTCTCGTTCCCACGCCCCAGCGTTTTGGATGCAGGCCACCCCTCTGGCGTGGGCTCGCCCGTGGGCAGATGGATCGTAAAAGAAAGACCCGGTCCTGGAATGAGGGAAAGCTTACGGCTGGCCGAATAGGGCAAAACCTACCGGCCGCTCGAACCTGTAAAAACTATTCCTTTGCAGCCTGGCTTCCAAAAGTTGATTGAAATTGACCCGGGGGTGAAACTGCAACCGTCTTTTGCCGGAAAAGTGAGGGCTTTGATCTCCGTAATGTTGTTGTAGCCGTCTCCGTCGGAATCCTTCTGTTCTATACTGAGAAGAGCGGCCTAGTCCCTCCCTGCGCTTTTATAATCCATCCCGTATGGATTTAATGTAAACGTTATGTCTCCATGCGGCGCCTGAATGCCATAAACTTGGTGGCAATAATCACAACTGCCATAGTAAGAAGTTTTTCCATTCTGGGTGATATTGCCTCCCTTGTGGCAAAGACAGCAGTCATTGAGTTTCGTGAGGGTTGTGAACGGATAAACAGTCAGGAAATTGTTGATGTCCTGATCGTTCTTGTGAGCGCTGTAGGCGCCAAAAGCAAGTGTAGCTGTGACAATCGTCAAAAGGGCACCTGAAACCATAAACAATAAAACCCCATTTTTTCTCATACCCACCTACTTTTTGTGAGTTCTTTCCAAGAGCGCAGAATAGGATACCTCACCCATTATGTAAAGCGAGACATAACGAGTAGGTGAAATCCGGCTCCCACAGAGGAGTGGGGTAAAAGCTAAGGAGTGCTCCGGACATGGGGCGCTTCAAGCGACGCATTACCACTTCTGCACCCATAGGGGATTTTGCTGAAAAATGGTCTGGCGATATAGACGCCTACGCGCCGCGCCATCTCATTTTGCTAGTGGGCGGGCCACCGGGTGAAACCGGAGCGATCAGCAAAATCAAAAACGGACGGGGAATGACACGGCACCCGGTGAGATCGTCCATTGTGGGGCAATATAGATGAGTTGGCGTTTTGACGGTCCGAGCAACGGAGCAACTTTCAAACCGGGGATACCCTGCAAAACAGATCGGTTAATCGCCGCCTCAGCTCTCCCCCTCATCCTCCACATCGGGCAGGTAACCATCCCCGTGCTCTATCTTAATGACCCAGTTTGTTAACAGAGCGACCGCAATGCCGGTAATTAAGAGCCAGAACATTGAACGTCCCCTCCCTCCCAGGCAGCGCCGGATATCCGCAGATAGCTCGGCGCCACAGCTAAGAACAACACCGCGTGGACGATTTCCTTCCTGAAATTTTTTAGCAAATTTTGTTCCAAAGCATTAACCGCCTCCGCCATTTTTTCTAAAAAAAACAGCCCAGTAAATGCGCGGGTTGGGGCATGAGGTCGAGAGGGGGTCGTGTGGGTCAGGCCGCGGGGGCTGAAAATCAACAACCGGCGCCGGCAGCGCCTGAGCTGATGACGGAATGGACACGCGGCGCCAGATGAGATCCTCAATCAGGAGGGCAAATAGAAGGGGTGCAGTGTGGCGATCGAGGTGTCGGTAAGGAGTGTGCTGGAGATGGGAAGAAAATGCGCTTCAAATTCCTTATTTTCCCCTTCCGCATTTCCTCACTCGGCATTCTGGGCACTCATTGAGCAGTGCTCCCAGGAGCACTGCATTGAGGCATTCACTCCATCCCTGACTGCTCTGTCCTTGCGTCCCAACAGCAGGTGCGGTATATTCCCTCCTACCCCACAAACTCCCATTAAATTGGCCCGGCTTCATCAGGATTTTACGCTCATTTTTGAGGAGCAACCAATGACTCTCACCAAAGCCCACATCGTGGAAGCACTCTTCGCCAAAAACATTCTCACCAAAACCGAGTCAGTCCAGATCATCGATACCCTTTTCGAGAGTGATGAACCTATTAAATGGGAACTGGAACCAGTCAGCCGGGTTCTGCGAGAGTGTTTAAAATCGCTCGGTAAAGAAGAAGTGCAACTTCAATTGAAATTACTTAAAAAGATCAAAGGAAGTTACCGGCTGGACCTGGAATCAATCCATCTGGCCCTCGAAGTCAGCAAAAAGGGCGGATGCGAAATTGTGTATCCGCTTTTGTATCGGCTTGTTGGAAAAGAAAGTCTCGATGAATGGGTTAAAAATCCAGCGGTAGCCAAACAGAGAATCAAGGAGACGAAGGACCGGATTGCAGAGGTCGAGCAACTGATTTCGCTTTTGAAGGCGAAACTGGGATCACTTTCCCCAAAGGCTCGGTGATGAGGCGGGCCTTACTTTTCAAAAAGCCAGATGTCAAAACCAGGGCCGATGAATTCGTGGAATCCTTTCTGAAACCCCATTGCATCAAGGAACCGCCCAAAGACTACCAGTGGAATTACGTAGTCGATATCTTCACAAAATGGCTGGCCCGATCTGATTATTTTTTCGACAGGTCCTTTAGAGCTTTATCTAAATGTAGATGGTTTAGACTCGGAATCGTCTTCTCAATTTATCGCTCCACATGGAGAGGATATAATGTATTTTTCTGAAAAAGGTTCTGACCGGCTGCTTGGGGTTGGTAATAATCGTATCCATGTCTTGCTCATGCAAGATTTTCTCCATGGGACTTCGGTAGGTTTTCATCGTTTCTCCCTTCTTAATTAAGGGATATTGTTCGTTGCAGGTGAACCATGTGGTACGTTTGTGTCCCGGCGTCTCTTCAGAATTTGCCACCAACCCGTTCATTTTCCAGGGCTTGGGCGGCCTTCATGATTACATCTCGTATCGTTCCGATCCGAAAAGGCTTGGCAATAAAATCAAAGGCCCCTTTGGTCACTGCTTCCTGGGCCGTCTCGAGGGTGGCGTAACCAGTGATCATTATGACTTTGGTCTCGGGCGACTTGGCTTTCACATTCTCCAAGACCTGCAAGCCATTCAGTTCCGCCATATGGATGTCCGTTACCACAATGTCAAATTTCTTCTCCTGCATACGGGCTAAAGCCTCCTTTGGTTCCACGAATATCTCCACGTGATAGCCCTCTTTTTGCAAAATGGGCTTGAGTCGCCAACCCACCAAAGGTTCATCGTCAAGGATAAGTATTTCTAACCGCCTCCCCACATCTCCTCCGCTCTCTTTATCTAATTGTTGCAGAAAATAACAATCTGATGGCCACCTCCAGTCGAACGACTCAGCCGTCGACTCCATTTTTCACCTGAAGGCGGGGGACTGAATTCGCCCAGGCAATACTGCACTGTATTTTAGATATTGTCGAATCCGATAACAAGATTGTATTCGTCCCTAACACTTTAACGAAAATTTGAAGGCTTAATCTACCCCCCCGTCTATGCCCGCACCATTGTCTGGGCGGAATGAGCTTACATAAATTTCGCTTGGTTTACTGCCTGAGCTTCGTTCCAACTGTGAGACATACAGTTCGCAATCTGAAAAAATGGCGCAGGCATTACACTATGTATAATTATGCTGTCTTCTTCCGAATTCTGGTCCGCTTCGGTTTGCCGGCCGTCACTTTCTCTGTTGCCGCCGGTTTGGATGCTGCCGCTTTCTTCTGCCTTCTCGCCTCAATGTACTTCTGCAGCTTCTCGGGCAATCCTCTCTTCTTCGCAGCTTTGCTTCTGGCTTTGGTCAATGACTTTGCAGACAATGGCGTTCTCATAGCAAAACCATATTTTTTCTTGTACTCTTTCTGGCTCATACCGTGGAAAACGAGATGCTTCGAGGTTAGCTGTCTCATTTCTGCGCCACATTCGAGACATATTACTTTGTCATTTTGGATAGAATTTGCTGGACTGAGCACGGGTTTCTCTTCTGTTGGCGCTTCTCCAGCTACTTCGGCATTCGGAGCTAACTCAATTCCTCCCACCTCAGCTTTTTGCATTTCCTGGAGCGTGACGAAAACCTGCCGTAGAGATGACGCAATGTCGGTTGCCGTCATGGGGGTTAGGGAAGCTTGTGTCTGGACCATTTCTGCTGCGATTTCGATGAGTTTTTTTGTCATTGGCGAATCCTTTGGCATAAAGGTAAACGGAAAACTTCAAAGTTCAGAGCACTGTGATTTTAACCAGAATTAATCACCCCTGAATATCTGAGCGTGAATGGTCTTGCACTCTACACCACCATATCAATCAGAACGTTGCGCAAATGGATCAAATCCGGAATGCCGCGCCGTCCACCGGCAAGACTATAATTCAGAATGTTTTTGCCGGTAATAGTCCTTGTCCGCCACGTAAATCTGCTTGGTCACCTGCACGTATGTTTTCCCTGCGTCATCCTGAAATTCAACTGGAAATTCAAAAACATATTCCTTATCGATCTTAATCTTCTCTTTTATCTTTTCGATCAGCTCGTCCGTAATTAGAAATCGGGCGATAACCGTTTGTTTTACCGGCTTTATAAATTTAATAGTGGCAGATTTATCCCATACTACATACTTACCGTTCAAGATGTTAATTAGCTGGACCATATACATAGGATCAAGCGCTCCATAAAGGCTTCCGCCAAAAACCGTTCCTACGTAATTTCGTGTGGTCCATTTCAAGGAGAGCTTGATATGTACTTCTTGCCAATCGCTCGACAAAAAGCAGATCCAGGCGCCGGTTGCCCTGTAAGCCGGGAAAAAATTGAATACCCATCGTTTCAACCAAGTTGTGAAACTCTCTTGCCTTACGGTTTCAAATAGCTTCATTTCTGTATTTACCTCTTGTGTCCTGCCTCGGTCCCAAGAATTGGTGACCGTTCACCGGGGTGTGTCATCTGATCTGTTCAAAACATACCAGAATCCTGTGGGAATACAAGCTTGCTTACCTGGAGACCCATTCCTGGGATGCCGCGGCCGTCTCTGGGCAACTGTTCAGGCCCCGTGCTGAACGGTCTTAAAAACTGAGAGTGAACAAACATGAAGGCAATGCGGCTCTTTACTGCCTCCACCACACGTAGCCGACATAGCCTCCTGAAATAAGGAAGAGCAGGAAGAGAAACGGAGTCCATCCCTTAAACAACTCAGGCCACATCGATCCAATGATTATACCGAGAGAGAGCTGGACA
>JBEKQE010000068.1:0-24019 GCA_049520035.1 Syntrophobacteraceae bacterium
AGGGCCTGATCAATAAAATCAAGACCCTCAAAAGGCAGGCTTACGGATTTCGGGATTCTGAGTACTTTAAACTACGGCTCTACCATCTTCATACACAGAGGTACTCGTTAGCCGGATGAACCCGAATTATTTCACCAATTATTTCATTGAGAAGAAGTGCGTGGAGTGCGGTAAGGAGTTTCAGGTATTTAGGAAATAGTTGATCCCACCTTCCGGTGCAGAAAAACCCCTTCTTTACGATTCGACCAAACAATACCCAGTGATCTGACAGCCACCGCACATGAGACAGCCTCCGGAACGGGTGCCTTGGAGCGGCTCCTTGTCCTGCGTGCAGATTTCCGAGTTGAAATCTTTCTTCGGTTTTGGATCGGGTCCACCCTTTTTGGCGGCCTTCCGAGTGTTCATGTTACTCTCCCGTGCATCATTGACCTTAATAAAAATTCTTTATCGATAATCTTTAATGGGTGTACATTTACCATCGGTACCACCTTTGTCAACCTCCTCCGACAAATCGCAGGGGCACTTTGCAAACCGTGCCATGAACTCAGGAATCAAGGCCCTCAAGGGATGGAGGTCGAGCCATGATTATGCAAGATCAGGGAGTAAAAGTGAAGTGTCCGCAGTGTGGGAGCCAGAATGTCAAGATCAAGTGGTCTTTTACCACCATCGTCGCATGGCTGGGGAAATTACTCGGAGTCCAGACGGTTAAGATTTTTGAGAAGAGATGCGTGGAGTGCGGTAAGGAGTTTCAGGTATTTCGGAAGTAGCTCACAGATCCCGCTCAGATCCCGTGTCAATACGATGTGGCGGAATGGTGGTGTGTCTTGAAATTGCCCAAAATGATCTGATAGGCATTCCCACTTGTGTTTTGATTGGAATATCGTATGATTTACGGACGTTCGGCATTCCAAGAGCTTTTTCGGATGGAATCCGAGCCGGAAATGCAGTCCAGCGTCCGTCGGTGGTCAAGTTGATGCATTATGCAGGATCAAACAACAATTGTGACCAATTCTTAAACAGTTAAGGAGACCCACATGAATAAAACTCTCATGTCCATAGTGTTGCTTCTTAGCTTTGCCGTATTAGTTGGCTTGTCTGTAGCCTCCTATGCCGCTGAGTCAGTAGGTGACGTGATGGATGATACTGTCATTACCAGTACAGTGAAGGCTGCGCTGACAAAAGATTTTGGGCTGGGGGCACTGATCAACATTGGAGTGAGTACGACGCAAGGTGTGGTTACCCTCGTCGGTAAGGTGCATAACTTTAAAGAGAGAGCGATGGTAGAGCAGAAAGTCCGGGGCGTAAAACATGTTGTCTATGTAAACAATAATTTGCGCGTAGTTTCTCCATGACAAAAAGAATCATCTGGAACGGATTCAAGCTAAGTGAAGAATGGGGTCACACCTACACTCTTGACAATATCGGGCAGAACAGTCAGGTTGCGGAAGAGATCAAGCCGATGTAACCTGTGCCAAGCCTGTTGAAATGGTTGAGTTGGGGCTTGGAGTGTGAAGAGTGTAGGTTTAACCCCAATTACACGGTGGTCTGCAATGTAGCTCTAAGATAATGTCCGACTGATAACTCCCAGGTATGATAGCGATGGGTCCGGTCCTCCCGGCCTACTCATTCACTACGTTTGTTGTGCCAAAGCGGATTTCTTGACACAGAGAAAGCCGGCGAAATTGAACCATTGGAAAAATGTCTCCACGATTTGAAAACCATTGCGATGAAATAGCTCAATGTTTTCCTCAAGACGGTATGGAATCAATTTATTTTCCAGCGCCTCGCGCTTGCGCATGATTTCGGTCTCCGAATAGCCTTGACTCCGCTTGAATTCATAGTAGTGCTCAACAAAGAAGCGATTCATATGGCCGTTGTTGGTCAGAATTTTCTCCGTCACGATCAGCACGCCCTCATCGACAAGTTTGCTATAGATCCACCGGATCAAGTCATCTCTTCGCAGCGGGCGGACGAATTGAAGCGTCCAGCACATCGTGACTATGCTGGCATTATCCAGAGCAATAGCAGAGAGATCCCCGTTGAGGTCGCCGTATCTCACCTCTATCCGTTCCTCACGCTGACTCTTCGTGATCTTCCGCCTTGCCTGCTCCAACATCGGACGGGAATTGTCATACCCTACGAGATGGGCTGAGGCTGGCAACATGTCGCATAAGCCGAGCAGCGTCGTGGCAGTCGAGCAGCCCAAGTCGTAAGCCGTAGTGCCGGGGACCCAGAATTTCCTGCCGACTCTCTGAAGCATGTTCTGCTGTTCCAGGTAAAAAGGCACGCTGCGCACAAGCATGTCATCGAAAACCTCGGCGACTTCCGCGTTGAATTCAAAATCGCACGCGCGTTCCGGCGAACCACGAAAAACCGCGTCTTTGTCCATATTCAATGGTCTCCCCTAGACTAAAATTCGGAAGAAGCCGGAGACATTTCAACACATTTCGGCCGGAATAAAAACCCGCGAGTTTCTGCCTTCTCCGGAGCGCCTCTTACAGCCCAAGGGGCCGCGTACACGAACTCCCTCAAAAGTTCCATGCCAGACTCTTCCAGGCATCTCACAACTTCCCGGCGGTTGAGACACCAGCTCAGCAATTCGGCATAGCCCGGGCGATTTGGTCTATGAACGGCGACAAACGAAGGTGCGGTGAGCACAGTCTGCAATCTTGCAATATAGAGAAACTCCCGTGTGGCGGAAGCAAGTTTGCAAGCTGTCTCATGCCAATTCTCAAAATAATGCAATGAGCTGCTGCTGACCACGAGATCGAAGGTCTTACCTCGAAGGTCACTTTCGTCGGAGTAAAATTGAGCTTCAGGCAGCAATCTTCTGCCTAGCTCGCAGAGACCGCGAACATCGAAGCAATGGTAATCGATTGCGACTTCCGGAAGAAGGGCCATGGAGTACAGATAGTAGTGACCCGCGCCGCCACCCCAATCCAAAATCGAGATATTAGTCTTCTTTCCGGCCGCCCGAGCCAGCACATATCCATAGGACATCATTACGTTGTGATGGGTTCTATCTTCACGACTCAAGCTCCAGGGGAAATGCGCTACTCCCAGGGGTTCGGGTCCCTGCAGATTCCGGACGAGCGTCGGCCAGTGTTTTTCTTGGGCATCTGCTACAACCTCGGCCTTCCATCCATCGGCAGCAGGGTCACTGGCGCGCCAGCCTCCCGGAACATAATGCATTTCGGAAAAAAGATAGTTCAGGCCATTTTCGACGAAGGGGCGGATACGTTCTTTAAGGCTATAGAGCCGCGACGCGAGGTTTGGACGCCAGATCTGCTCTTGCTTCATGTTTTCCTGCCACGACAAATCTTACGATGCTCGGTCTTCCCGGACAACTCCAAACAGCGCGTTTCCGGCGATACTAGGCAGCGAAAACACCAATCCAGCGCGGCATCTAAGTACCCGAGCGGAAGCTTCTTTATATTTTCATCAGACCTTTTTCTCAGCACTGTCGAATGCCCACCCGACCGTTCACCCTGACGTATAGAAGGCTGAAGGAGGCTCACAGGGGATTTGGGACTGCGGTACTCGGTAGGTGACCCTCTCGTTCTTGCTTTTATTGCACGAAGTTCCCCCAAAATCCAGGCAGAAAATCGATCAATCTAAGCTTTTCTTGACCTCCTTGGGATGGCCTTCTCTATTCGCCTCCGGCTCAGGGATTGGATGCTTTTAGCGAGGCATCCCTCACGTCAATTAGACTGGCTTTACCCCCTCTCCATGAGAATGGCGAAGCTCAGAAGTGAGCTTCCATTCTTACCTCGGCTAAAAGATGTCGAATGTTCCATGGAACAGATTTGGAAATGGTGAATTGTCTCCAAAATAAAGTTGATCACGGTGGCCACTAGGATAAACATGTCTCTCCTACATGGCGTTATGAGGAACGTCTTTCAAAAGAACACCAAAATAAGATCATATGTGTATGCGGTAACCTGAGAATTCGGTTCGCATCACATGCCTAGGGGGTAAAAGGGTGAGTGGGTGAATGGGGCTTTCTACGAGGCGCCCCGTGAACTTCTAACTTGATTCTTAGACTCCGCACAGTGGACGGTTCCCGCATTTCGCGAAGCTCGTCGCTCAGAGGCGTCGCAAGCGATTTGTCATCTTTACGCTTGGTGTTGAATATAGATCTGTTTTGGGAGTGAGGCATTGAGCCTTGGGCCGCAGAAACCAGCGTGATACCTCCCGGAAATGCCCGATGTCGCCTGCTTAGAGCTTTTGAGGCCATTTCATCGCCGCATGCAACACCCTTAAAATTATGACCGCCTTTCCCTTCTCGACATAAGGGAGAATGTAAGGCAAACCGGGAATGACGAGTTCGCGGGTACCCGCCACCCTGCCCGGTCGTCCCATACCGGGCTGATCAGCCAATCGTTGCGCGGCTTTCCAGATCCGTTGCGCCACCTCTGCCGCTTTAACGGGATTGTCACCGGCGATGTATTCCACGGCATCGTCCAAGTTCAGCAGCGCTTTACAGGACCACTTAACTTGCATTCGCACCCCACTTGCGGAATCTGGCTATGACTTCCTCGTGGTTAGCTACTTCTCCCTTCTCAACCTCTGCCAAGGCATCGTTGACCTCCTGGACAAACCATTCTTCATACTCAAGGAACCGGTCTATCGCCTCGTTGATTACCCAGGACCTCGAACGGCTCAAAACCTTTGCCAAGCCGTCCACGCGATCGAGCATTTTATCGTCCAGCCGAACCGTTGTTGTTTTCATGAACAGCACCTCCAGATTTTGTATTCGTATAGAATACACATGAATATATCAAAGGTAAATCGGGTATTTTTTAAATCACAGTACTGAAAAATATCACGATAAACATCGCCACAGGATAATAACTGGCGCGGTTGAACAGGGCCGAAGCGAGGCCGGTAGACCTCTGGGCGTAGAGCCGCCATGCGGGCAGGAGCAGAAGAAATATCCCGGCCGGAATCGCTGCGGCAAAATAGAGGGCGCTCAACCGGGCAGGCGTCAGCCAGAACAGGGCAACGCTTATTACAACAGCGATCGAGAGGGAGCTTAGAATGATCCGGGCCGATCCTTGTGGCCCGAACTTGACTGGAATGGTCTCGGCCCCCATTCGCATGTCTTCCTGCATGTCGCTCCAATCGTTGGGAACGTTCTGCCCCCCGATTTCCCAGAAAAAAAACCACAGGAAAAACCCGATCAAAAAAGGCGCTGAAGAATTGGGCGCTACAGCGTAAATAGCCGCCAAGCCGCCGGCGCTCTTGACCCCGCCGCTTACAAGCGCCCTCATCCAGCTAAACCTCAACATGAAACAGTAAACCGCTTCTGCAACGCTTCCAAGCACAAATATGACTGCGCAGGCCGGATTAAGAGCCCAGGCCCCGAGCAGGGCAATCGTACCCCATGCGGCTGTCCACAAAACTCCGTCCCTCAGGCTGAGCAGGCCCTGTGCCATTGGGTGGCGCGCATAGATGGCGTCCAGGTCCCCGGCGGAACACTTGAGACCGCACTCGCGGATTTTGGCCCGATCTGTTCTGAAATCAACGACATCGTTGAGGGCGTAGACGGCCGTGTAGCCGGCAAAGGCTGTCACAAGGCCGATGACGATCACATGAACAGGCGGAATCGAGCCGAGCCAGAGAAGGGCCGCAAGCGCCGGCGTAGCCATATCAAGCAGCCCGTGCGGCGTGCGTGACAATGCCATGAAGAGTTTTATCCGGGGCGGGGGCGAAATTGTCGAGGCGCTCAATTCCATTTAAGTCTCATTCATTTCCCGGGTTTAATTTCACGAAAGATTTCATCCTATTACTATGGTCTTTATATTTACGAACTCCTTCAGCCCGAAATGAGAAAGCTCCCTGCCGAATCCCGATTTCTTAACGCCCCCGAAGGGAAGGCGCGGGTCGGACTTGACGATACCGTTTATCGCGATAAATCCGGAAGCAATTTCACCGGCGAGTCTCTCCGCCTTCGAGATGTCCCTGGTCCAGATCGCAGCGCCAAGGCCGAACTCAGTCGCGTTGGCAATCCGGATCATATCCTGTTCGCTCCGTGCCGTGATCACAGGGGCTATCGGGCCAAAGACCTCCTCCTTTAGCACCAGCATCTCCTCAGTAAGCTCTGTCAAAACAACCGGCCGGAAGAAATAACCCTGGTTCGGCGGCTTAGGTCCTCGATGAGCCCTGGCACCCTTTTTCAAAGCATCATCGAGCTGTTTGCCGAGAGTTTCCAGGAATTCCTTTTTGGCAACCGGCCCCAAATCGGTGGACTCATCCATCGGGTCACCAATCCTGAGGCCATTCATCACGGCGACGAATTTTTCCGTGAATGCCTCGGCGATAGATTCCATCACTATCAGCCGTTTGGCTGCGATGCAACTCTGACCGGCATTCGCCGTTCTCGACCTGACTGCGGCACGGGCGGCTTTTTCCAGATCCGCGTCCTCGAGGACCATAAATGGGTCAGAGCCCCCCAGCTCGAGTACGATTTTTTTCAAGTTTTTACCCGCCAGCGAACCAACCTTAGATCCGGCGCCGACACTTCCAGTCAACGAAACTGCGTCGATCTGGTCTTGCTCTATCAGGCGTTCGGCGCCTTGCGAACCAATCAGAAGCGTTTGGAAAGCGTGCTCCGGGAAACCTGCTTCGCGGAAGATCTTCTCTATCTCGAGCGCAATTATGGGAACATTGGACGCATGCTTGAGCAGGCAGACATTTCCGGCCGCAAGGGTCGGCACAGCCCAGCGCGCTACCTGCCAGAAAGGAAAATTCCAGGGCATTATTCCAAGGATAACGCCAAGGGGGTCAAACACTACATAGCTTTTCGCAGCCTCAGTTTCGATCACTTCGTTTTTGAGAAACTTTTCTGCGTTTTGGTGATAATAGTCGCAGAGCAGAATGCATTTTTCGATTTCAGCTACGGCATCCCGTATCGGCTTGCCCATTTCAGTAGTAATTATGCGGGCGTATTCCCTTTTTTTCTGTCTGAAAATGGAGGCAAGTCCTGCGACAGGTTTTACCCGATCTGATACGGGAAGCTTTCTCCATTTTTCAAACGTTTTTTTCCCTTTGAGGACAGCTTCACGACAGGACTCATCCGGCAGTGTATCGAACTCGGCAGTTACTTCACCCGAAAAGGGATTTATCGACTTGAGCTTCATGAACTCCCTCCGCAACAAATCACTATCAGGGGAGAGAGTTTACAAGGAAAACAGGCTTATGTGCAACACAGTTATTATTTGCCCTTTCCCGGAAGCTGCTTTTTTATTTCCCGCTTCATGAAATTGATGGATTTGGTAATCGGTATATTTTTGGGACACACGCGGGTGCATTCGAAATAATTTACGCAAGGCCAAACGCTATTTGGTTCGTTGAGCTTATCAAGCCTGCTCGTAAACCGGCCGTCCCGCGTATCGTAGAGAAACCTGTAAGCCCAGACAAGGGCAGCCGGGCCGGCGTAGCCGGGATTGTCTCTCATAACGGGGCAGGCGCCCGTGCAGCAGGCGCATAGAATACAGCGGATCACGTCCTCCACTTTCCTGTGGTCTTCCGGGCTTTGCAGCCGTTCCTTCCCGGGGGGGTCCTTGTCCTGGATCAGATAGGGGCGCATGGAATCGATCCCGCCCAGGAAATCATCCATATCGACTATGAGGTCCTTGCGGACCTCAAAAAAGGGCAGAGGCTCCAGAGTGATTTCCTCAGAGCCGGTGTAATCCTTTACCAGCTTCTGGCATGCCAGGGCGCAGACCCCGTTTATTCGCATGCCATCGGAGCCGCACACGCCATGAGCGCAGGACATCCGGTAGCCAAGCGTTCCATCCTGTTCCCATTTAATCCTGTTGAGGCAGTCCAGAATACGCTCCTCCGGCATGGCCGCCACAGTATATGTCCTGAAGTAGGCCTCTTTGCCGGACTCGGGATCGAACCGAAATATCCTGAATCGAACTTCCATATCAGTACGTCCTCGGTTTGGGTGGAAAGAGGGTGATCGTAACCGGTTTGTAAGTAATCGACAGGCCGGAGTCCGTCCTTTGGACAAGTGTATGTTTGAGCCAATGTTCGTCATCTCTATCGGGATAGTCCTCGCGCGAGTGCGCTCCGCGGCTTTCGGTCCTGTTCAGCGCTGAAGCCACTATTGCTTCAGCCAAGGGGAGCATATTCTGGAGTTCAAGGGCGTCTATCAAATCGGTGTTAAAGCGATTGCCCAAGTTGTCGATCGAGATGTTCCGGGCCCTTTGTTCCAGCTCCCTGACAGTTTCAAGGGTTTTTTTCAAGCCCTGCTCGTGCCGAAAAACCGAGCAACCGGCCATCATGACTTCCTGGAGAGACTGCCGGATGCTCACAGGCCTTTCACCAGTCCTGTTTTCCTTGATCTGTCTTATCCGGTCCATCGTGTCCCGCCCCGGTGCTGGAGGCGGCTCCACCCAGGACAGCCGGTTCAGGTTTTCCATAATATGCAGCCCGGCCCTTCTGCCAAAAACGACAAGATCGAGCAGCGAGTTGCAGCCGAGCCGATTTGCCCCGTGAAGCGAGATGCACGAACACTCGCCAGCCGCATAAAGCCCCGGCACGGGGTTATTCTTCACATCAGTTACGTTGCTGTCGGCATTTACCGCGATGCCTCCCATCATGTAGTGACAAGTGGGATGAACTGGAATCTGGTCTGTCGCCGGGTTAAGGCCAAGGTAAATTTTTACAAAAGAAGAAATATCCGAAAGCCTTTCAGCCAGTTTTTTTTCTCCAAGATGGGTGAGGTCCAGATAGACATAGTCCTGTCCATTTATTCCCCGGCCCTCTTGAATCTCGGTATAAATCGCGCGGGAAACCATGTCCCTTGGGGCCAAGTCCTTGATAGTGGGAGCGTACCTTTCCATGAACCGCTCGCCCTCGCCATTGCGCAGAATTCCACCCTCACCTCTTGCCGCCTCAGTTATGAGGACCCCAAGCCCCCATATTCCCGTAGGATGGAACTGGACAAATTCCATGTCCTCCAGAGGAAATCCCTGCCTGTAGGTGAGAGCAACACCGTCCCCTGTACTGGCGAAGGCGTTGGAGGTTACCTTGAATATTTTCCCGTATCCGCCGGTTGCAATCAGGACAGCCCTGCCATGGAAGAAGTGCACTTCACCGGTTGCAAGCTCACAGGCAACCAGCCCGGCAAGCTGCCCGTTGCGAATAACGAGATCGAGCACGTGAAACTCCGGGTATATCTTGATGCCCTTCTTTACCGCATCAAAATAGAGCGTATCCATCATGACCCGCCCGGAGCGGTCAGAGGCGTAGCATATACGCTTCACGGGAGCTTCGCCGAAATTCCTGGTGTGCCCGCCAAAGCAACGCTGGGCGATTTTGCCTTCCGGCGTGCGGTTGAAAGGAACACCCATGTGTTCCAGTTCATAAACGGCCCTTATGGCGTCTTTGGCGAGAATCTCAGCTGCGTCCTGGTCGGTCAGGTAATCTCCGCCTTTGACCGTATCGTACATATGCCATTCCCAGAAATCAGGCTCTTCGTTTTCGAGCGCTGCGGCTATTCCCCCCTGCGCCGCCCCGGAATGCGACCTGGTGGGATATACTTTGCTGAGAAGCGCGACATCGGTCTTCCCCGCCACCTCGGCGGCCGCCCTTAACCCGGCAAGTCCTGCGCCGACAATCAGCACATCGTGCTTGAAAACCATAACGATCTATTCCCTCGCCTCTACAGGTTCATAGGTGCATCCAACAGCCCCGCAATAGTGGCCGACATATTCCGCTTCCGGTCTGTACAGCGCGGGCTTATCCTGGGCTTCGGCGAACTTTTCCTCAATAATGTGCGCACACCACCCTGCGATTCGGGAGATAGCAAAAACGGGTGTCATAACGTCAATTGGTACTCCCATCATGGCATAGACAGATCCGCTGTAGAAATCGACATTGGTCCTGATGCCGGATTTGCCGCGAGCCGAAAATTCCTTGTGACCTTCTTCTTCGATGCGGGCGAGATACTCATACCATTTTTCGTGGCCGGTTTCTTTGGCCAGACGGCGCGACATCTGTTTAAGAATCTTTGCGCGGGGATCGTCGGTCTTGTAAACAGCATGCCCCATCCCCATTATTTTCCGGTTGCTTTCGATCATGTTTTTGACCCAGGCGCCGATCTCATCGGCCGATTTAATTTCGGATTCTATCTGGATCAGCATCTTCATAACCCGCGCATTGGCGCCCCCATGCAGACTTCCGGAAAGAGCGCCCACTCCGGCGGAGACCCCCGCGTACAAATGCGCCCTTGTTGATACGACCTCGCGGCAGGCGAAAGTCGAGGCGTTGAAGGTATGGTCAGCGTGCAGGATCAGGCAGACGTCGAAGTCATGAGCGATCTCACTGCGTGGTTTTTGTCCGGTGAGCTGCCAAAGGAAATTCGCGGCGTGAGGCAGGGCATAGTCAGGCGCAAGCGGCTTCTCCCCGTTTCTGATCCGATGCCAGGCGGCGACCACAGCGGGGAAGCGGGCTATCAGCCGGACAGCCTTCCGGATATTGGCCTCCTTAGAGTCGTCATTGAGTTCCGGGTCATCGATAGCCAGCATTGGCACACAGACCTGGAGCACATCCATCGGGTCGGCGTGCCTTGGGAATTTCTCAAGACCCTCCAAAACGAAGCCTGGTAAGTCCCGCGACTGCACAATCTGTCTTTCGAACCGCTCAAGTTCGCTCTCCTTAGGCAGGTATCCGTTCAGGAGCAGAAAGGCCGTTTCCATAAATGTTGACTCTTCGGCCAGTTCTTCAATCCTGTAGCCGCGATAGATCAGAACCCCGTTTTCGCCGTCGATGTAGCTGATCTTGGTATCGGCAACTGCAACCCCTCGGAGGCCGATATTCTTGATGCGGACTGTCTCGGTGGCCATTTTCCCCCCCGGATGATTTGTGGTTATATAAACGGCTCCATTCAGAACGCGAGTCTTCCTGACTCAAAACCTACCTGTTTTGACCATATTCAACGCGCCTCCATCGAGCAACATGCGGCGCATTCTTTCCGATACACGCAGAAACACGCGTATCTGTTCGCCGTCAACTTCAACCGGCAACTCCAGGGCGCCACTCATGAGATGGCGTCGAACCTCACGATATAAGATCGTCGCCCCGGTATTAAAAGAATTGTAGTCATCGGGATTGGCGAACACCAGCGGGAGTATCCCGTAGTTACAAAGATTGGCCATATGGATCCTGGCGAAGCTTTTCGCCAATACCGCTCGGACGCCAAGATAGCGGGGCGCCAGGGCCGCGTGCTCCCGGCTCGACCCTTGGCCGTAGTTTTCTCCGCCGATGACTGTAACCGCGCCGGCTTCTTTGCATTTTTGCGCAAATTCCGTATCAAGGATCGAAAATACAAACTGGCTTATCGCCGGGATATTCGATCTGAGTGGAAGGACTTTGCTGCCAGCGGGCATGATCGTATCAGTCGATATGTTATCACCGACCACCAGCACCACTTTGGTTTCGAGCGACTCGGGCAGCGGAGCAAGTGTGGGCAGTGGAACGATGTTCGGCCCGCGGACGACTTGAGTTTTTCTGAGCTCTTCACTTGGCCTGATAATCGAAACCTCATCTACGAGGTACTCTTTCGGCTCTTCGATTCTCGGGTATTCCATTTCCCGGCCCAGGTCCCTCGGATCTGTTATGACGCCCTTGAGCGCGGCCGCAGCGCTTGTCTCGGGCGAACACAGATAGACGCGATCATCTTTGGTGCCGGAGCGTCCGGGGAAATTGCGGGGCATGGTCCGAAGGCTGATCTGGCCGGTTCCAGGCGCCTGCCCCATACCAATACACCCCAGACACCCGGGTTCGTGTATTCGCGCCCCCGCCCGCAGGAGTGGAAACATCCCTCCCCGGGCTGCGACATTCTCGATTACCTGCCTGCTGCCGGGGTTCACATTAAGAGAGATCCAGGGGGATGCATGTCTGCCCTCAAGAATCCGGGCCACCACCATCAAATCCCTGAAGGAAGAATTTACGCTACTCCCGACGATAACCTGGTCCACTTTCAATCCAGCGACTTCACGCACCGGAACCACATTGCCCGGCGAGTGCGGCTTGGCTATGAGGGGTTCGATTTTGGAGAGGTCAATTTGATCATATTCGTCGTATTCGGCCGACGGGTCAGCGCTGAGTTCAACCCAGACCTCTCCCCTCCCCTGGGCCTCAAGATAGGCTCGAGTGTTTCCGTCCGATGGAAAAATCGAAGTAGTCGCTCCCAGCTCAGTCCCCATATTGCCAATCGTTTCGCGGTCGGTTGCAGACAGGCTTACAACTCCAGGGCCGTAATATTCGACTATCTTCCCAATACAGCCTTTCACGTCATAGCGCCGAAGCATCTCGAGAATAACGTCCTTGGCGCTGACCCATTCGGGGAGTTTTCCGGTGAGTTCAACCCCAAGAACTCTTGGACAGGGAAGATGATAAGGGTGTCCGGCCATGGCCAGGGCAACGTCGAGCCCACCGGCGCCTATCCCAAGCACCGAGACACCGGCCGCCCCAGGGGTATGGCTGTCGGAGCCGAGCAGGGTCCGCCCGGGAATTCCAAACCTTTCCATATGAACCTGGTGGGAGACGCCGTTGCCTGCGGGGCTGAAATGAATTCCATACCTGGCGGAAGCGCTCTGAAGATATCTGTGGTCGTCGGCATTTTTGCTGTCTGTCTGGATGATGTTGTGATCAACGTATTGAACGGCAAGTTCCGCCTTTATGCAGTCCATCCCCAGGGCCTCGAACTCCAGCATGGCGATGGTTCCTGTGGCGTCCTGAAGGAGGACCTGGTCGATTCTGATGCCGATTTCCTCCCCGGCAATCAGGTTTCCTTCAATCAAGTGGGCCCCGAGTATCTTGTGGGTCAGATTCTTTACCACCATCTGAACTCCTGTATTTTTTGTCACAACTTTTCGTTCTATTCCCTTCGGACTTGCTAGCGCGGCCTATCTTCGCTCCGGTCACAAGTCATACGTCAAAAACACGCAGAATGGCGGGCATTTTTTGACCTGGAAGAACCCACCTCGCGGGGCGTGGAGATTCCCTCCCGGAACTGTGACCCGAGCGCGAGGCGCCGCTGCGCACCCTTCCTGGAGACAACCAGAACCTAAGATTATGGCCAGGTATTGTCAATTACGGATCCAAACGGACAGACGGCGGGGCGGGAAAAATGGAAGGGACTGCAGCCATTCTCTTCAAGCTGACAGTCCCTTTCAAATTTCTTATTGAAAGTGAGGCTATGGACGCTATTTTACTTTTTCGCTGAGCGTCTTGCCAGCTTTGAACTTGACAACTTTTGACGCGGGAATTTTGATCTTTTCGCCGGTCCTGGGATTGCGGCCTTCACGCTGAGACCTTGAGCCGACACTAAAAGTGCCGAAGCCTACCAGTGTGATCTTGTCACCGCCTGCCAGAGCGCTGGAAACAGCGGCAACGAACCCGTCCACTGCTTTTTCAGCCTGCGATTTAGTAATTCCACCTTCATTTGCAATCTTTCCAACCAGTTCGGCCTTTGTCATTTTCTTTCCTCCTCAGCGTAATGATAAGTAATAGAAAATACCTCCTCCTGAACTGCTCAAAACTGCCGGTTCCCCCACCCATCGAACCAGAACCAAAATAAAATCTGAAACCGTCAGACGGTTTAGCTGGTCCCACAGGCAAAAAGTCGTACAATCGGTTCCTGTTCAAGTTTTGACTAGATTTGGTTCATATATCCAGATTAATGGTTTTGTCCATAAAAATCGACATCAGAGACGAGAAAAAACGGCCTCAGCTCTTACCTGAGAAGAATATGGCCTGAGAATGAAAAGCGCAAGGGAAAATATTCCGAACGAACACCGATTTCTTTGAGCAATTGCTTTTCTGCAGGTTAGAATTAATAAAGGAGTTAATCAGGTTTTCGGGTATGTTGCAATAAAAAGCTTTCACAGGAGGCCGTCATGACCGTGCGAGTTGTCATCGAGAGGGAAGTTGAACCGGGCAAGGAAACCAAATTGCGGGATTTAATGATGCGAGCTCGATCAAAAGCGATCAAGGCACAAGGCTACATTTCCGGGGAAACGCTCAGGGCGTTGGACAATCCGAATAAATTCCTCGTTCTCAGCAACTGGAACAGCGCCAAAGACTGGAAGGCATGGGAAAAGGACCCCGAGCGGGACAAACTGCAGATGGAAATGGAGTCCTTGCTCCTGGGCAGGGAAAAATGCACCATATATATGCATTTATAGTTACACTGTTTTGTGATCATTCCATGGACCTGTGGACTTTGTAGACGCCTCTTTCGTTCCCGAGGGCAGACATTACTCGCTGGAGGTGCCTGGAGTCTCTCACCTCTATTCGCAGGTGACAGACACTTGAGGTGTCCGCCTGGTTCTCGACCTTCAGACTTATTACATTGACATCCATTTGACCGAGCACCCCGTTAAGGGCCGCGAGGGTACCTCTTTCCCCGGAGTGGATGATACGGATATCTACGGGAAAAAGCTGTTCTTTCCCCGAATCCCACTGTACATCTATTTTTCTGCCTTCGTCGCTCCCTCTTTCGAGGTTTTTGCATGAAAGCCTGTGCACTGTAATCCCACGGCCCCTGGTTATGTATCCTTTGACAGGCTCTCCGGGAACGGGATTACAGCATTGAGCCATTCGGATCAAAATGTCTTCGAGCCCTTCGACCTTAATTCCGTCTTTTGAAGGAACCGACTTCCGCTTCTCCACGAGGATCTCTTCCCGGGGGTGTTCCTCTTCGGGCGGAAGTATCGTCAGTTTACCGATTACCTGGTTTGCCGTAACCTTGTGATAGCCAATGCCGGCGAGAAGATCGTCGACACTTTTCAAGGAAAAGGCCTTTGCCGCTTCGGCGAGCTGGGGTGAATTCAGGTAGTTGTTGAAATTCAAGCCTTTCTTTCTGAATTCCCTTTCGCAGATTTCTCTGCCCTGAGAGATCGAACGCTCTCTTTCCTCGGTTTTAAACCAATGCTTGATGCGGCTTATCGCCTTGGTGGACTTGACCTGTTTGAGCCAGTCTTTGCTTGGCCGATGATTGGCAGAGGTGAGCACTTCAACCGTATCGCCGTTCAGGAGTTCATACCTGAGGGGCACCAATTTCCCGTTGACTCTTGCACCGACACACCTGTGCCCGACTTCCGTATGTACCTCGTAAGCAAAATCGACCGGCGTGGACCCTTTCGGAAAAGCTTTGACATCTCCATTCGGCGTGAAGACGTAAACCTCATCGGGGTAGAAATCGACTTTCAAGGCGTCAATGACGGATTTGGGATCGCTCCAGTCCCTGCTCAATTCCATGATCTGGCGGAACCACGAAAAGCGCTGAGTCTCCTGCTGGTCGATTTCGGCAACGGGCTTTCCTTCCTTGTAGAGCCAGTGAGCGGCAATCCCTTCATTTGCGATCCGGTCCATCTCTTCGGTCCGAATCTGTACTTCCATGCGTTCTCCGTAAGGGCCGATCACAGTTGTATGGAGCGACTGATACATGTTGGACTTTGGTCTTGCGATATAGTCCTTGTACCTGCCTTCCACCGGGTCCCACAGTGCGTGGACAAGAGCGAGCGTTTCATAGGAGGACTTGACCGAATCCACTATGATCCGGAATGCTATCAGGTCATAGATACGCGTCATATCCAGCTTCTGTCGCTCCATCTTCTGATAGATGCTGTAGATGTGCTTGGGACGTCCGCGTATACGGCCTTTAAGCCCAAATTCGGCCATCCGTGCCTCGATAATCTGCTCCACCTCTCTAATGTAGTGAATCCGGTCCTCTTCGGTTTTAGCAAGCCCCGTATCTATTTCCTCATAGGCTTTAGGATGAAGACACCGGAAGGAGAGGTTTTCCAGTTCGTGCCTCATCCAGTCGATACCGAGCCTGCCCGCAAGCGGAGC
This sequence comes from Syntrophobacteraceae bacterium, assembly GCA_049520035.1. GTDB lineage: Bacteria > Desulfobacterota > Syntrophobacteria > Syntrophobacterales > Syntrophobacteraceae > SbD1. The sequence goes on from JBEKQE010000068.1 coordinate 15,874, forward strand.
GTAGATATCAAGAGTTTCCTGGGCGAAATTGACGTCATATCGATCCGTCCGGCAGGATGTTCCTCTGATGCCGTCAAGCCGGTCAGCGAGCTTGACGAGGACCACCCGGACGTCCCTGGAAATCGCCATAATCATTTTGCGGATATATTCGGCCTGACGCTCTTTTCGGCTGCTGTAGGCGATTTGGGTCAACTTCGTAACGCCCTGTATTATAAGAGCAACCTCTGCGCCGAACACCTCAGAGAGTTCGTCCGAGGTAATGTATTCTTTTTCCAGGGAATCGTGAAGCAGGCCGGCAGCGACACTCTCTTCATCGAGGCGCATTCCTGCGAGAATCGACGCAACTGCGAGCGGATGTTCCAGATAAGATTCACCAGGCAGGAAGCTTTTACCTCTGTAAGCTTTCGAGACAAAAACATAGGCTTTTTCCAGGAGCTGGACATTCGCCCTGGGAAGGTAATCCAGTATGAGATCCAATAATTCAAAGAAGCGCAACCCCCGCCTCCCCCAAAACGGAAGCCAGGAGCAGGAATGGTCTCTATTTCTTGCTTCCTGCCGCCTGCTTCGAAAAATTCATCGCGCGCATGATCCGCCTCCCGGAGCGTAGAGATTGCGGGGTGTCCCATTGGGACATTATTTACTGCTTCTAATTTTCTCGCCTGTCATTTGCTCTAACTCGGACAACAACCGTTCGAGCAGCTCCGACTCAGGGACCTTTTCCACCCGTTTGCCTTTCTTGAACAGGATACCGCTCCCTTTTCCGCCCGCGATGCCCACGTCGGCCTCTCTGGCCTCACCGGGGCCGTTCACCACGCATCCCATGATGGCAACCCTGAGGGGGGTCCTGACGTTCTTCAGCAAGGCCTCCGCCTTTTGGACCATCGGGATAAGGTCTATTTCCGTACGCCCGCAGGTAGGACAGCTCACAAGCTCCACTCCCCTGTCCCGCAGCTTCAACGCCCTCAAAATCGACCAAGCGACAAACATCTCCTCTTCGGGCTCGGCGGTAAGAGAAACCCTCAGCGTATCCCCGATTCCCTCGAGCAGCAAAAAACCAATCCCGAGGGCCGATTTTATGGCGCCGCTCACTACAGTCCCGGCCTCCGTCACTCCGAGGTGAAAAGGGTAGTCTGTTTTTTTGGCGAGGAGCCTGTATGACTGGATCGTCGTGATCACGTCGCTTGATTTGAGCGATATCTTTATGAGCCCGAAATCGTTGTCTTCAAAAAACCGGATGTGCCGCAGAGCGCTCTCGACCATGGCCTCGTGTGTGGGATGCCCGTATTTTGCCAGCAGGTCCTTTTCCACCGATCCGCTGTTTACGCCGATGCGCACAGGGACCTTCCGCTCCATGGCCATCTCTATGACTTTTTTCACCCTCTGGGGGCCGCCGATATTTCCAGGGTTGATGCGAATAGCGTCCGCACCCGCGCGCATGGCCCTGATCGCCAGGCGGTAGTCGAAGTGGATGTCAGCGATTATCGGAATTCGAATCGACTTCTTTATCATCGCGAAAGCGTCGGCTGCCTGCTCATCAGGAATCGCAACCCTTATAATTTCACACCCTGCCTCCTCGAGCCTTCTTATCTGCCCTGCCGTGGAGCGCCAGTCACGCGTATCCGTGTTGGTCATCGACTGGACTGAAACTGGAGCGCCTCCGCCAATGGCAACGTTGCCGATATGGATTTGCCTGCTTACCCGGCGTTTGTTTTCCAAAATCAGACCTCTGCTTTCATCATGCCGCTACGTAGTCACATTCATTTCGAAACGGTATATTCAGGTTTTATTTTAAAGGACCTGCAAGTAATTTCCAATTACCCAGACTCACTGCGCCATGTGTTATTTTAGCGAGTGAGCGGCCGCCTTTTCCGGCGGCGCAAAACCTCAATAACCCAAAGCTACGGAGTTGAGTATTTAAATATGAACCTGAAATGGTGTAAATGGAAGGCCGAAACTGAAACTAATCGCGCAGACGCCCCGACAGTTGCGTGATAGCCACTAAGAGAGACTTTACATAACATCACAAGCATTATATTAGGGGAAAATAGCTGCGGCGCACCTGTGTGGTGGCTGAAGCGGTCTTTCTCCAAACCGGTTCTCGTGGAAAGCAGAGTGTTCGAAATGCAAATTCTTTTCTGCGCCTCGGAAGTGGCGCCTTTCGCAAAGAGCGGCGGTCTTGCCGACGTGGCCGGTTCTCTACCCAAATCGCTCCACAAACTTGGCTGCGACGTCCGGATCTTTATGCCCCTTTACCGTTCCGTACGCGAGAAGGCCCCGGCCCTCGACCCTCTGGCTCAGCGCATAATCATTCCTATCGGCACACACGATTACCACGTTCATTTGTGGAAAAGCCGGACCGAATCAGGCATTCCCATCTATTTCCTCGAAAAGGACGAACTCTACGACAGGTCGTACCTTTATGGCAGCCCCGTTCGAGGTGATTATGAGGACAACGCCGAAAGGTTCATAGTCTTTAGTCTGGCGGCGAGGCAACTTTGCGCGGCCATCGACTGGTATCCGTCGATTTTTCATCTCCATGATTGGCAAACCGGGCTGGTTGCGGCATATTTCCAGGTGAACTGGCGCTATGACCCGAAATTCGGCCGCTCGGGGACTGTTTTCACTATTCACAACATTGCTTATCAGGGTGTTTTTCCCGCTGGTTTTTTCAGCCTGACCAACCTCCCGCCGAGCGCCTGGTCGCTTCAGGGTATCGAATTCTGGGGGAATTGCAATTTCCTGAAGGCTGGGCTCGTTTACAGCGATTTCATTACAACCGTCAGTCCCCGATACGCTTCAGAAATCATAACCAAGGATTTTGGCTTCGGGCTCAATGGGGTCCTAAAAGAACGAAAAGACAGCCTGCGTGGAATACTGAACGGAATTGACATAAACACGTGGGACCCGCATACAGACCCCTCTCTTCCCCGCAATTACAGCGCCGATGATCTTACCGGGAAGAAAGCCTGCAAAGAAGCTCTCTGCAATCGGGCCGGTTTTGTGGAAAAGAGCTGTGACCTTCCGTTGCTCGGCATGATAAGCCGGCTTGCCGCCCAAAAGGGCTTCGACCTGCTCGAAGAAATCCTGCCAGGTTTGATGAAACTGCCGGTGAACCTGGTAATCCTCGGAATAGGGGATGCCGCTATCGAGGCAAACATCCGCGATATGGAGAAGCTCTACCCGAACCGCCTGAAACTCGTCAACCGGCATGACGAGGAAATGGCGCACCTGATTGAGGCGGGAGCCGACATTTTCCTGATGCCTTCCCGATACGAACCCTGCGGGCTCAACCAGATGTATAGCCTTCGCTACGGTACGATCCCGGTGGTACACGCGACCGGCGGGCTCGATGACTCGGTGACCGACGTTCTCGTGCACCCGGATTCGGGAACCGGCTTCAAATTCTACAAATACGAACCGAAGGCTTTTCTTGAAACAATAAGGTCAGCACTGGAATTGTTAAAAGACGCACGCAAATGGGTCGAGATTCAAAAAAGAGCCATGGCTCTGGATTTTTCCTGGGACAGGTCCGCAAGGCAATACGTCGAGGTGTACGAGAAGGTGCTGGCGGCGAAAAAAGGATTGGGAACAAGACCGGGACCAAAGCCCGTCTGATAGGCTTTTTCTACTTACAGATTGCGATAACCTATTGGACCTCAGTGCTTCTCACTTTGCGGACTTATTGTGACACCCCTTGGCATGACAGAGGATAAAAGTGGTGGAAATGAGGTCAGAAAAACGCTCCTCTAAGCGCCCTGCTGATGCCTTGTCGGAGGACATCTATGGCGTGCTGTTGCCTGGGCATCTGCAGCTCGTTCCAGGGCTTAGCGATGTTTACGAACTGGAACTTGCCTTCTATGAAAGTAAACTCCTTGCCGACGACGAGATTATCCGTCGCGGTGCCTACTTTGCACAGGTTGGCGAAAGCCCGACTTACCACACCCTGATTTGCAGCGGGGAAGCGTTGCGACTGCCCCGTTTCTCTTCGGCAAGGCTGCGATCCTTTTTTGAATTGAAGCAATTCAAGACCGGTTATGCCACACACGGCTTGTTTCCTTATCGAGGTAAGTTTCACCCGCAGATGATCAAGGCATTGATCAACGTCATGGGGCTGAAGCCTGGAGACACGATTCTCGACCCGATGATGGGATCAGGAACCGTGCTCATTGAGGCGAGCCTGATGGAAATCAAATCCGTCGGCATAGACGCGAGCCCGTTCTGCCAGTTCATGGCTCAAGCGAAGCTAGCAGGTTTGACGGTGCCTCTTGAGCCCATTCGCGCTGCTCTAAAAAACTGCAAAGCGATTTTCAACCACTTCCAACAACACGTCGGACATTCGAAGCCTGGCTCCAAAATCCAGTCCCGATCATCGTCATCGTTTTTTCAAGAGCCTGGCGCGGATTACATGGCTTCACTCGGAACGGGAGCCGAGCCGCCGGAAGCCTGCATGTCTGAACCAGTTCGAGATTTCCTCCTCCTCGCATACTTAGACTGCGCCGGCTACTCCGAAAGAAGCACACGCAATTCTCCTTACGAGCACTTTCGCGCCATCCTGCAACGATATCTGTTCGTGGCCGAAAAGATTCAAAGAGTTCTCGCACAAGTGGACTTGGAACCGGCATCGGCCATTCCTTTGCAAGGAGACGCACGATTTCTTCCTCTGCAGGATTCAAGCGTTGACGGGGTCCTTTTCTCTCCCCCGTACAGTTTTGCCATTGATTACTTGAAAAACGATTCTTTTCACCTGGAGTTCCTCGGTGCTGACATGGACGCCCTGCGGGGAAAAATGGTCGGCCTTCGCGGAAGAACACCCCGGCAGAGATTTGACTTTTACAAATCTGATATGGAAATAGTGCTTTCCGAATGTGCACGTGTTTTGCGTCCGGGTCGATGCTGTACGATCATTGTGGGTACCAATGACAATCAAATCGGAAGAATGTTAGGAATGCCAGCGAGCAGTGTTCCCGGGATAGATGAACTGCTCCTTGATATGAGCGCACTATGCGGATTTCACCCGATTCTGAAACTAGGCCGGCAAATCACCGGAATGGCAAATACTATGCGGACAGAATACATCATGATTTTGGAGCGCAGGTGAGGTGCTGAACTACTGGAGGGCTCTTCCGTCGGTACCTTTCGGGATGCGTGGAGCGGAAGCACTCACTCCATCGTGTTCGATCGCAATTACCGCCAAAAGGCCACCTTCGACCCTCAGCGCTCCCCAGAGCCCAAAATACGGTTCGATTTCAGCGAAGTTGCCAACGCGATCTGTGAGATATCTGTACATGGCCCGAGTCGGGAGAACTAAAGCTCCACCGATGAAGATACCCCGCAGTATTCCGAGAGCCATTTTATTGAGCGCACGATGGCTTGAAGAGATGTTACCCGTCTCCCATTCCATGCAAAACAGCCGGTTTCCAACCGGTATGGTCGCGTCAATAGGCCCGGGTCGTCTTAGTGTAGCGACATCAACACGGGTTTCCAGCTCCCAGCCGAGCGACCTCAGATGTTGCATGCAAGCATCTTTTATGGGTTTTACCCCGCTGCCCTCGCCACGCTTTTTGCCAGGCTCGTCACGAAGCGTGAAGGAGCCTGAGTGAGGAGGCCACTCGATGGATTGGATGGCACTCATGATATGGTTTTCGATCATCTTCCATTCTCGTGAAGAAGAGAACTCACCAACATCAATTAGATGCTCTATCCGGATTATCTTCATTAGCCTATTGACCCAATCGCCCAGGGTCTTGCCTCGATCCGATAAAAGCACGCTCCACGCACAAAATGATTTCAGAAGGCGACGCCTTCAGAGCTCCAGCCAACTGGAAGATCGTTTTCAGGGAGGGACTCTTGTGGCCTCGCTCAAGTTGGCTGATGTATGTACGGTGATACCCGCTCTCAAAGGCCAGCTCTTCCTGCGATATCTTCCTTGCTTTGCGCAGCTCGTGTAAAGTCAGTCCGAATGCTTCTTCAATGGTCAACGGCATCCCCCAGAATTTTTCAGCTTCCCTATGTTGCTTTGGCGTGTATTATGATGTAGACTAAAAATCTACAGACTATAGTCTTCATATTCAGAGACAAACCGTTCGAGGACGCCGCTGATGAATTATTCCGACTTCTTTAAGGCCTTGGGGATAAACGCAACCGACAGATTTGCGGTAAAACGATTTGCTGACGCTTCGGGCGTATCGGTGGACAGACTCCAGCATTACAATGGCAGCAACACGGTACCGTCAGGATGCGACTTGGACCGAATTTGCTCTGCGTCCGGGCTACCGCCGATCGAGTTGATGCTGAAAATGGGGGTGTTGGACCGCCGGATACTGAAAGCGCTGAAGGCCAATGCGAGAGAGGTCCTCGAACTTATCCAAGATGATGTCAAGCATCCAGGAAATCAAATGGAACCTCCTCCTGTCGTTCTTCAGACGAACCTTGGGAGACTCCATCAAGGGGATTGTTTAGCCCTCATGCAGCATATGGAAAGCGATAGCATTGATGTGATCTTTGCCGATCCTCCGTTCAATCTCAAAAAGCTCTATCCTTCTGGAGTTAATGACGATCTGAAGGAAGCAACATACCTGGAGTGGTGTGAGAGTTGGGCTGGTGAATGCGCCCGTCTGTTGAAGCCGGGCGGCAGTCTGTTCTTTTGGAATATCCCCAAGTGGAGTACCCACATCTCCGGATACCTTAACGGCCGCCTTACATTTCGGCATTGGATAGCTGTAGATATCAAATACAGCCTCCCTATTCCGGGCCGGCTTTATCCATCTCATTACTCTCTGCTATATTACTGCAAAGGGGAAAAGCCGAACACTTTTCACCCGGACCGTTTGCCGATGGAAATTTGCCCCGCTTGTAAGACAGATTTGCGCGACTATGGCGGGTACAAAGACAAAATGAACCCTCTGGGAGTCAACCTGACTGATGTCTGGATGGATATGGCTCCTGTACGTCATTCCAAATACAAAAAGCGCAAAGGCTCCAATGAGTTGCCCGTTAAGCTGATGGACAGAATTATCCAGATGGCTTCTGAAGAGGGAGATGTCGTTTTTGACCCGTTCGGTGGTTCGGGGACAACATACGTGGTGGCTGAAATCAAACGGCGTCGGTGGATTGGAATAGAGTTAGGGCCTGTAGACGATATTGTCAGCCGCTTCGAAGAAATCAGCACCGAGGCGGGTCAGGTTGAAAAAATCCGTCGTAACTGTAACTGCCTTTTCACCGAAGAAACGCTGAGCGTCCGTCGACAGTTGGGGCTGTGGACATGCGAGTCCGTGTGCAAGGCAAGCAGGGCCAGCCGTTAGCACAGGTACGTCTTCTTGTGTATGCAACAGGCCCAACCAAGCCTCCCGCGAACGCCCAACGCGCCAGATAGACATGTCGCGCGGTCGGCCTGCCCGCTACGCGCTCGCACGACGTAGAGTGGTTATTTTTTTCAGTGGGGTACTCTATATAGGTCTACCATACGAGGCGTTGAACCTGACGAGCAACCGCATGAACGTTTTCTTGGACTCCAAAGTCCTTCGGGGCGGTTGCTCGCAAGTCAACTCGGTCGTTAAATTTCGATCATGCTCTCCTGGAGCAGGTCAATGTCTGCGATTTCCTCTTCGAGGTATGCCTTGAGCTTCTTTTTGAGCCGGCTTTCGATCTGGCGCACTCGCTCGCGGCTGATCCCGAACTTGTCTCCGATTTCCTGGAGGGTCATGGGATCTTCGGTCAGAAGTCTTTTATCGAATATTACGGCTTCCTTGCCTTTGAGCTGTTCTCTGAATAGCATCAGCTTGTCATGGAGAATAGCCTTGGCTTCCTGGTCTGCTATCTGATCGTCAACGGGCAGGTCGTCCGAGGGCAGAAAAGATTTGTGTGTATCCTCGGAGTCTTCCTTCAGCGGGCTGTCGAGAGAGATCTCCCAGCTATTGAGCCTCTGATCCATTTCAATGATCTCCGACTCCTTCACATCGAGCCGGTGGCTTAGCAGCTTGGGGGAAGCCTCGATGCCCTGGGCTTCCAGTCTCTCTTTTTCCTTGCGCAAATTGAAGAAGAGTTTCCGCTGGGCCTGGGTCGTCCCGATCTTGACCAGTTTCCAGTTGTCCATGATGAACTTGATTATGTAGGCCTTGATCCAGAACGAGGCATAGTAGGAAAACTT
>JBEKQE010000069.1:0-24012 GCA_049520035.1 Syntrophobacteraceae bacterium
TCACTTATTAATAACGGGAAAACATTTACTGCCTTGTTCAAGGGGTGGCCTAAAGACAATATAGCGCAACTGTATTTATCTACGGATGTCCCTGATTTTTCAGTTTGCCATAAGTTCTTCCAGCTTCATGATCTTGATATTTTAAGAAGAGCATTGTTTAATAGGCGAGTTCGTGGAAGGCGCATTACCTATTCCGACTTGCCTCAGATGATAGCATTTAGACATACATTTACTACTAATCACGTTCTTCAACTGTTAAGGGGCCATTTCGACCCATTCTCTCTTATTGCCAGGGACCTGATGTGGAGTATTGCTGGTTATAAAACGAAAGACCTCCAACGTTTCATTGACGAGTTTGATCCACACGTGGTTTATTTTCAACCATATGAATGCGTCTTTGCATTTTCTATTGTTAAATGGCTATGTAAAAGTAAGGGTATCCCCTTAATCATGTTTATTACAGATGATTATATCTCAGGTAAATTTACGTTAGATCCTTTTTTCTGGATTCAACTGATTCGCATAAAACGAGCTTTTAAATCGATGATTCTGTCTTCCGATATTATAGTGGGCGGTTGCATAGCTATTTGCAATAGAATGGCAGAAGAATATAAATCCCGTTTCGGGGGTAATTACATAGTAGCAATGAATGCAATTTCTGAACCTGACTTACCAAATCACACGCCCATAAAAGGATTAGTCAAGTTCATGTACGCTGGCAATTTAGGATTAAATAGGTGGAAAGTACTTGCCTTAATTGCTGAATGCCTGGAAGAGCTTTACCGTGATGAAGACATACATGGAGAGCTTTCAATATACTCATTCGATCAGCCGCGAGCTAAAGCAGCAACGCTTTTGAATACAGCGCATTGTAGTTCATTTAAAGGCGCACTAAATGCCGATCAACTCAATAGTGCCAAAGCCCATTCTGATGTTTTAGTGCATGTTGAATCTTTCGACAAAAAGAACAGGCATATTACTAGATTGTCAATGTCCACAAAAATACCTGAGTATCTAGCTTCAAGACGATGTATTTTTGCTGTTGGCCCCGGAGATGTGGCTTCTATGCAGTATCTTGTAGATTACGATCTCGGAATTACCGTGGTGTCTGACAATAAGGCAACCATAAAGGAAGCACTCAAGAAAATTATTCGGGATGCTGAGATGAGATCCATGTATGCTAATAAAGGCGTGGAACTTGCCAAATTGCGACATAACGCCGATAAAACAGCAGAGAGCGTTTTCCAAATGATATCAGCAGCAGTAAATATGACAGATTGTAAGCGGGACTAATTAGTGAGTTCCCATATTCTTTTAAAAAGTTGTTCAGTGTCCCCAGCCTTTCCTCAACAACGGGCTTCGCCTCCATGCGCTGGATTACGTATGTCTGTACGGCAAATATATTATAAGACTTGCATTATTAAATCTTCTAAGAATAAAACCAGATCTTTATATGAATAAGTTTTACAATGTGAAACTTTACCTGAGGACGTATGTATGTTTAATAATAAAGTGCTTTTGATAACAGGCGGCACAGGTTCCTTCGGCAACGCCGTGCTGCGTCGCTTTCTCCATACGGACATCAAGGAAATCCGCGTCTTTTCCCGCGACGAAAAGAAGCAGGAAGACATGCGGATCGAACTGAATAATTCAAAGGTAAAGTTCTATATCGGCGACGTACGCGCCTATGACAGCATCCATGCCGCCCTGGACGGGGTAGACTTCATCTTCCACGCCGCCGCCCTCAAACAGGTCCCCTCCTGCGAATTTTACCCCATGGAGGCCGTGCGCACAAACGTGCTCGGCACCGAGAACATGCTCAAGGCTGCCTCGGCCTGCGGCGTGGCTAAAGTCATCACGCTTAGCAGCGACAAGGCGGTCTATCCGATTAATGCCATGGGGATATCCAAGGCGATGATGGAAAAATTGATGGTTGCCAAGGCCCGTACCACCAGCAAAGGGAAAACAATCTTTTCGGGCACCCGCTACGGCAACGTCATGGCCTCGCGGGGTTCGGTCATTCCTCTCTTCGTAAAACAGATCCGCGAAGGCAAACCCTTGACCGTGACCGACCCGAAGATGACCCGATTTGTAATGTCCCTGGACGACGCAGTGGACTTGGTGCTGTACGCCTTCAGGAATGCCCGCCAAGGGGACATCTTCGTCCACAAGGCCCCTGCGTGCACGATTCTTGACCTGGCCATTGCCGTCAAAGAACTTTTTTACGCGGACAACGAAATTAAAATAATCGGCACCCGCCACGGGGAAAAGCTCTATGAAACACTGCTGACCCGTGAAGAACTCGTCAAGGCGGAGGATATGGGAGCTTACTACCGGATCCTCCCCGACGACCGGGATTTGAACTACGGCAAATACTTCACCGAAGGCGAAGAAAAAGTCTCCTCAATCGAAGATTACAACTCCCACAACACGCAACGACTCACCGTCGTTGAAATTAAAGAAAAACTGCTGAAATTGGAGTATATGAAGGCAGAACTTGGCCTTGAGAAACTTGGGGAATGAATATTGAGAACTTTGATTACTGGCGGCGCCGGTTTTATCGGCTCTAACCTGGTAAAACAGTTATTGGAAGATGGTCACGGAGTGACCGTTTTGGATAACCTCCTTTCTGGGTATCGCTCCAATCTCAAGGCTTTTACCGGGGTCCGTTTCATCGAGGGGGATATTCGCGATGAATCCGCTGTTGCCGAAGCGATCACAGGGGTGGAGGTGGTCTTTCACCTGGCCGCTTCGGTCGGTAACAGGCGCTCCATCGATCATCCGCTCCTGGATGCCGACATCAACGTGATGGGAACGCTGAAGGTGCTGGAAGCGGCCCGTAAGGCGGTGGTACGAAAGATCGTCGCTTTCTCGTCTGCAGGCATTTTCGGAGAGCTCAAGACACTGCCCATAAAAGAAGACCACTCCGTTGAACCGGTCACTCCCTATGGCAGTTCGAAACTCTGCATGGAAAAGGAGTGTCTGGCATACGCGAAGCTCTATGACATCGAGGCAGTCTGTCTCAGGTATTTTAATGTCTACGGCCCGAACCAACGCTTCGATGCATACGGCAACGTGATACCCATCTTTGCCTTCAAGATGCTGCGTGGGGAGACTCTGACCATCTTTGGCGACGGGGAACAGACACGGGATCTCATCAACGTGCGGGATGTAGTGCAGGCCAACATCAATGCCGCCATGACGCATGGTGTGTCCGGCGCCTTCAATACCGGAAGCGGCAGCAGAATAACAATCAACGCTTTGGCAGAACTTCTCCAGCATGTTTCGGGCATCAAACCAAAACTTGAATATAGCGCTCCAAGGCCTGGGGATGTGCGTCACAGCCTGGCTGACATTTCCGCAGCACGAGAAGCGCTCGGTTTTAACCCAGTCGTGTCATTGGAAGAAGGGCTGGCGGAGTACATGACCTGGGCTAAAGAAGAAGTCGGCAGATAATATTTCTGATTGATCGGGTGTTGGTCATTACACTGGCAAAGAGGGCAGAGAGAGATGCGGATTCTTATTTTAGGCGGTGACGGGATGCTTGGACACCAACTCCTGACAGGCCTGCGATCAAGGCATGAAGTAAAAGTAACCCTACGCCGGGATATCTCTGCATATAGTCACTATGGGCTTTTCAACCGTGAAAATACCTATGATGGCATCGACGTTCGTTCACTGGAGAGGTTGTTGGAGGTCATGGCCGATTTCCGCCCCCAAGCGGTTATAAACGCCGTGGGAATTGTCAAGCAAAGACCGACTGCCAAAGACAGCATTTCCAGCCTGGAGATTAATGCACTTTTGCCCCATCGTCTCGCCGTGCTGTGCAAGGGAATTTGCGCCCGTCTTGTTCATTTGAGCACCGACTGCATTTTTTCCGGCAAAGAAGGACATTATCAGGAGAGTGATCCGTCCGATGCCGAAGACCTCTACGGGAAGACGAAGTTTTTAGGTGAGACTCAAGACAACCATTGCCTCACGCTGCGCACTTCAATAATTGGCCGGGAACTTTCCCGGAAGAAGAGCCTTCTTGAATGGTTTCTGTCCCAGACCGGCATGGTCAAAGGATTCACCAAAGCGATCTACACGGGGTTCACCACTCTGGAGATGACCCGCATTATAGAAAACATGCTCGTGCATCATCCTGCAGCTTCTGGAGTTTACCAGGTTTCAAGTGACCCAATTAACAAGTACGAACTCCTGCTCCTGTTCCGGGAAAAGCTTGACCTTAAGATAGAGATCGTCCCGGATGACAGCTTCTGTTGCGACAGGAGTCTGGATTCTACGCGGTTCCGCCAAGAATTCGCCTATACCCCGCCAACCTGGGAAGCGATGATTGAAGAGCTGAGAGTATGACTATGAAAGTTATGACCATCGTAGGCACCCGGCCGGAAATAATTAAACTCTGCCGGGTCATGCAGGAACTGGATCAGCATACCAATCATATCCTGGTACATACGGGCCAGAACTACGACTACGAACTGAACGAGATATTTTTCCAACAGTTGGGGATTCGGAAACCCGATTACTTCCTCCACGCCGTTGGCGAATCCGTTGCCCAGACCATTGGCAACGTGATTGCTAGATCAGACGAGATTATTGAGCGGCTGAAGCCGGATGCAATTCTTCTCCTGGGAGATACCAATAGTTGCCTGTCGGCCATTTCCTCCAAGCGACTCAAAGTCCCGATCTTTCACATGGAGGCCGGGAACCGCTGCTTCGACCTGCGGGTCCCGGAAGAGATCAACCGCAAGATAGTCGATCATATCAGCGATATCAATCTCACCTATACCGAACATGCCCGGCGTTACCTTCTTGCCGAAGGGCTGCGGCCGGAGACGGTGATTAAAACCGGCTCCCCAATGAAGGAGGTGCTTGGTCATTACCTCCAGCAAATCGAGTCGTCCGATGTCCTGGAAAGTTTGCACGTGAAGGCAGGGGAGTACTTTGTTGTCAGCGCGCACCGCGAGGAGAATGTGGACAACGAGGAGAACTTTACCAATCTGCTCGCCTCATTGGATGCCATTGCAACAAAGTACTCTCACCCTATTATCTTTTCTACTCACCCCCGCACCAGAAAGAGACTTGAAGACCGTGGAGAGTCCTTGGACCCGCGCATCCGTTTCCTGAAGCCGCTTGGTTTTTTCGAGTACGTGAAACTTCAAATGAATGCCGCCTGCGTCATTTCGGACAGTGGAACTATCACTGAAGAATCATCCATCCTTAACTTTCCGGCTGTCACTATCCGCCAGGCTCACGAGCGTCCTGAAGGTATGGACGAGGGAACCCTTATCATGTGCGGCCTGCAAGCTGACAGGGTCGTGGAGTCCATTGCGGTGGTTATTGCGCACAGTGCAGCGGGACATCGTCCATTCCGGCTGGTGCAGGACTATGATGTGGATAATGTGTCGAAGAAGGTGCTCCGGATTATCCTGAGCTATACCGGATACATAAACCGTGTAGTCTGGCGGCGGGGATGCAGTTTATCTTGAAGATCCTCGTAGTAACCCAATACTTCTGGCCGGAGGAGTTCCTCATCAACGACTTCGTGCTAGGCTTACAAGCCCTCAACCATGAAGTCGAAGTGCTGAATGGCCTCGCGGAGCGGTTTCGCAAGCACCTGATCGTATCTACTCATCCTCGGACGCGCAAGCGGATCGAGGCGGAGGGCGTTCGGCTGAATCCGCTTATCGAGCTGTTCAAACCGCTAGGGTTTTGCGATTATGTAAAACTTCAGAAACACGCCTATTGCGTTCTCTCGGACAGCGGCACGATCACAGAGGAAAGCTCGATCCTGAACTTCTTCCCCGCACTCAATATACGGAACGCTCACGAGCGGCCGGAAGGATTCGAAGAGGGATCGGTAATTCTTACCGGATTACATCTTCCCACAGTTCTGCAGGCTCTCGATGTACTGGAGGTCCAACCCCGTGGTGGAGAACCCATGTTGCGAATTGTCGACGATTACCCCGTGCCTAATGTGGGTGAAAAGGTAGTGCGAATCATCATAAGCTGCATCGGTTATATTAATCGGGTAGTTTGGCATAGAGGGTAAGGGTGAGGATTCTCCTTTTAAGCCAATGGTTCCAGCCGGAACCCTTCTTCAAGGGACTTCCCTTTGCCAGGGCGCTTCGCGACCGCGGCCATAAAGTCGAAGTGCTCACAGGCTTTCCTAATTATCCGGGAGGCAAGGTCTATAGTGGATACCGGATTCGCCCCTGGCAATCAGAAGAGATGGATGGTATCCATGTGATTCGAACAGCGCTTTATCCCAGCCATGACAGATCCGGTTTTGGACGCGCATTGAATTACCTTAGTTTCTCTCTGACCTCGGCTCTGTTCGGGGCCTTCCTGGTAGATGAACCGGAGGTGGTTTACGCTTCTAACCTTCCCACGCTTTGGCCTGCGTCCCTCGTATTGCGGCTTCGATATAGGTGCCCTGTCGTATATGACATTCTGGACCTGTGGCCGGACTCAGTCGCAGGCTCAGGGATGATGAACAACAAACTTTTGCTAAAGGTGCTTGGAAGTTTGTGCCTGGCTGTCTACCGGCGCGCCTCCCACCTTGTCACGACTTCTCCAGGCATTAAGGCTGAGCTGGTGCGTCGTGGTGTTCCCGAAGAAAATATTACCCTCATCTACAATTGGTGCGATGAAGAATACATGAAACCTGCAGAACGAGATAATTCACTTGCTGCAAAGTTGGGATTGTCGGATGATTTTATTGTCATGTTTGCAGGGACAATGGGTGTGATGCAGGGTTTGGATTCCATTCTCGACGCCGCTGCACAGCTCTGCACAGTGCAGCCCAAGATCAGGTTCGTTTTCGTTGGTGGTGGTATTGATCGAGATCGTTTACAGCGCCTGGCTTTGGAGCGCCGCCTGGCCAATGTTACCTTTGTGGAGAGGCAGCCACCCGAGACCATGGCGGCGATCCTCGCTCTGGCCGACGTATTGCTCGTGCATTTAAGGGATACTCCATTGTTCCGGATGACTATTCCCTCAAAAATTCAAGCATACATGGCGGTTGGGAAGCCTATTCTTCTGGGCGTACAAGGTGACTCGGCGGATATTATCCGCAACTCAGGCGCCGGTATAATCGCCGAACCCGAAAGAGCGGAATCCATCGCTCGGGGTGTGCTCCAATTCTTCGAGATGACCGAAGTAAATAGAGAGAGAATAGGCATGAATGGAAGGGAATTCTACAGGGATGACCTCTCCATTAATGCAGGGGTGCGCCGGTTTGAGGCCATTTTTGAGAATGCCTGTAATGGCTTTCGGACTTCGATGGAGCAATAATAAACCTAGTACGCCAATCAGTTCATGAAGTAGGTCAAGGAACTCGCACGTCATGCGGTTTGAGTCGCAGAAAAGGATTTTCGACCTTGCAGTTGCCACTCCGGCCTTTCTGCTATGTTCTCCGATCATGGTGGCCACCGCCCTGCTGCTCCGAGCGACACTCGGCAAGAACATATTTTTTTGCCAGCAGAGGCCCGGCCTTAAAGGAAGGCCTTTCACAATTTATAAATTTCGAACTATGAACAATTGCTGTGACGCTGCAGGCCGGATGCTTCCGGATAGTGAACGCCTGACGAATTTCGGCAGGTTCCTTCGTAACAGTAGTCTGGACGAACTGCCCGAACTTTTCAATGTCCTGAAAGGCGAAATGAGTATAGTCGGTCCGCGTCCCTTGCTTATGCAGTATCTCGACCGTTATTCATCTGATCAGATGCGCCGGCATGATGTAAAACCCGGACTTACTGGGTGGGCTCAGGTGAATGGCAGGAATGCGATTTCCTGGGAAGAGAAATTCAACCTGGATGTCTGGTATGTGGACCATCAGTCGTTCAAACTAGATCTGAAAATCCTTGCGATCACTACTTTGAAGGTTCTGAAGCGTGAGGGCATCAATCAGCCAAGCCAGGCAACAATGGAAGAGTTTGCAGGGCAATGCAAAAGGTAAGAGTGCTTATACTCGGGGCTGGTGGTCATGGACAAATAGTTGCAGATATTCTGTTGCGGATCCAGGATGTGGAAGGCGGCACTTTGCCAATAGGGTTTCTGGACGACTGCACAGACTTACTGGGGCGAGAGTTTCTTGGGGTACCAGTACTGGGCACAATCGCTAATCGCTGTGATATCCCACATGACGCCATCATAGTTGCTATAGGAGAAAATGAAACTCGCAAAACACTCTTTCAATTACTCAGAAAGGAGCGGCGTGCTTTTGCGCTTGCCCTGCACCCTCGATGCGTCGTGGCCCCCGATGTGCAAATAGGCGCCGGCGGTATGATTTGTGCCGGGGCTATTGTCAATATAGGCGCCGTTATCGGTGAAGGGGTCATTCTGAATACTGGAAGCACTCTAGACCATCACAATCACATTGGCAACTATGTGCATATTGCACCAGGCGTACACTTGGGCGGTGAGGTTGAAGTCGGCGAGGGCGCCTTAATCGGCATAGGGGCCACAATCATGCCAAGGAAGCGAATCGGAGCCTGGAGCATTGTAGGTGCTGGAGCGCTCGTTCATCAAGATATACCTGATGGGGTTGTTGCTTATGGTGTCCCGGCAAGAGTTGTGCGAAAAATCCTAGTCTCGAATATTTAAGCCCCAAATGCTGAAATCAAAATCAAAAAGAATCTTCTTGTCACCGCCTCACATGAGCGACACCGAAATGGAATTTGTCCGAGAGGCATTTGAGAGCAATTATATCGCCCCTCTCGGTCCTATGGTCGAAGCTTTTGAGCTGGAGTTTTGTGAAAAGGTTGGGATTCGCCATGCGGTTGCCTTATCAAGCGGTACCGCTGCAATTCATCTTGCATTGCGGGCCCTCGATATTGGTTTTGGAGATGAAGTTTTCGCTTCAACCTTGACTTTCATAGGCAGCATTACCCCAATCCTTTTCCAGGGTGGGATTCCCGTTTTGATCGACTCAGATCGCATATCCTGGAACATGGACCCTGACTTGCTGGCACAGGAGTTGGATTCCTGTGAGAGGCGAGGGCAGTTGCCAAAAGCCGTAGTGCCGACCGATCTTTACGGGCAATGTTCCGATTTCGAGCGTATTCGTAGAATATGTGCGCCTTACAATATTCCAGTAGTGGTGGATGCTGCGGAAGCTTTAGGGGCTGCATACAAAAGGATTGATGGTTCAGGGCTGAGAGAAGTTACATCATCTGAGAGCAATTTCGTCCATGCCGGGGCAGGGGCGAGGGCCTCTGTTTTTTCTTTCAATGGTAACAAGATTATTACGACGTCTGGTGGAGGCATGCTCGCCTCTGACGATGAATCTCTTATCGAACAAGCCAGGTTCTTATCTCAGCAAGCGCGGGACACTGCGCCTCATTACGAGCATTCTCAGGTTGGCTACAACTACAGGATGAGCAATATTCTAGCGGCAATAGGGCGCGGCCAGCTTCGAGTTCTTGATAAGCGTGTTGAACAGAAACGAAAGATCTTTGGCTATTATAAAGAGGCTTTAATCAGCCTTCCCGGTATTGAATTCATGCCGGAGGCTTCTTACGGACGATGTACCAGATGGCTTACTGTCATTCTGATCGATCCGGATGAATTTGGCGCAGATCGGGAAACCGTCCGTCTTGCACTGGAAGCCGAGAATATAGAGTCGCGGCCTATTTGGAAGCCGATGCATCTGCAGCCGGTTTTTAGGACCGATGCTGGACTATGTGGAAAGGGAGCGGAGAGCCGTGGAAATTCCGGGCGGGTGAGGTATAAGGCGCGGGTTGCGGGTGGAGAGGTCAGTGAATATCTGTTCGGGAGGGGCTTGTGTCTCCCGTCCGGCACGCAAATGACTGAAGATGACCTCGAAAGGGTGGTCACCACAATACGGAAGCTGCATGCACGGAAAAGAGTATAGCTGGGTCCCATTCCGGAAGGCCGTGTCTCACCTGCAAGCTTAGAAGAGTTTTCAGTCACGGGCTGTCAGTTTTTAGCAACTCAAAACCGGTAAGCGTTCACCGCGGAGGCGGGGCATAGTGCGGTCAAGGAAAGAGCACAGAGAAAAGAAAATGGGCATGCAGGAATGTTTCGGTGACTTATCATATGTCACTGAGCGCAGCGAAATTTCAACTCGACGGCCTCACGGGCCCTGATCGATTAACCGTTTCTTCGGCAATGCATTACATGCAGCTGTCCGGTCATGGTACTCGGCCACGGCATGGAGCACCTGCAGCGCAAGGATTCCAAGCGCTGCCAATCCTGAATGAAGCCCAATAGATAGACTATCCACTCCATTTATCCCCTCCATGCGTCATGGACGCAGCTACAATATCACTCACGCAAAAACTACCCCTTTGGTCCACTAACCGGACGAAAGGGGTAGTTTCTTTAGAAAGAAATTAGTCAGGCTGCGCATTTTTTGAGAAGCCTTACTCGAACAAATTGCCGGCCTTCGGGAGGAGATAGAAGAGAGGATTGATACCATCATGCGTTCAAGATAAAACTAATGTAAAGTGAGGCCCTCTACTCTGGGGAGGGGGTGCTCATGCCAAGAAAGGTCGAATTGTCAACTACGGTGATTGAATTGGCGCTGGAGACCGCTCAGAAGGCCAAGGTGTTCATGGGGGACATCGGCAGTATTCTGCTGGGCGCGGTGTTTGCCGCCATCGTCTACCTGGCGTCTCACACGTTTTTGGACTTTGTGTGCATGGCATCCTTTCTCTTTCCTTTCTATGCCGATGCACTGAGCACCATGGCTGTTAGGCTAAGAGACGGCGAGAACCTGACTAAAGCGCACCGCAGACACGTGTATCAGTTGTTGGCTAACGAACGGCAGATTGCGCACTGGCGGATATCCGTAGGATACGGGATCATGCAGGTGCTGGTTGGCGTGAGCGTGCTGCTGGCTAAACCGTTTGGCGTGACAACTGTGTTGGCTGTGCTCGTGGGCTGCTTCGGACTGTTTGTCGTTGGCGGGCACTATGTCAGAGCTGCTGCGGAGCCGGCTGAGCGTTGAGTTAAAAGCTGCCGAGAGCCTGGAGCCCATTCACGAAGCTCAGCTCCTTTCTTATTTGAAAATATCAGGCTGCCCGGTTGGGTTATTGATCAACTTCAATGTGAGTGAGCTGCGTAGAGGTATACGTCGCTTAGTAAATCGCTTTATCGAATAGTCTTTGCCTTTGTTTTTCTCTGCGATCTCTGCAGTGATATGGCTTTTGGCTTTTGTTTTTTTCTGCACTGAGGTCTCTGTGGTTAACGCTTTCCTTAGGATACTGACATGACATCGACACAACCTCGCATTGCGGTGATTGGCTCCGGCTACTGGGGAAAAAACCTGGTGCGGAACTATCACCAGCTTGGCGCCCTGAGTGTCATCTGTGACAGTAACGAATCTTTGATCGAGCAGTTCAGGGGACAATACCCGACGGTCGAAACCTGCCTTGCCTTGACTGACGTGCTTTCCAGGGAGGATGTGCAAGGAGTGGTTATCGCAACACCGGCGGAAAGCCATTTCGCTATGGCCAGAGAAGTCCTCCTTTCGGGAAAACATGTGTATGTAGAGAAGCCGTTGGTACTGGATGAGAATGAGGCCGAAGAACTTATAGGCATTGCGCAAGACCGTGGACTGACCCTGATGGTCGGGCATCTTCTGCAATACCACCCGGCATTCATACGCCTGAAGGAACTTGTAGCGGGTTGCGAACTCGGCCGCATAAATTACATTTACTCGCATCGGCTCAACTTCGGAAAGATACGGCGCGAAGAAAACAGCCTCTGGTCTTTCGCACCGCACGATATCTCCATGATACTTGCGCTGGCGGGTGAATACCCCGAGTCTGTTCTGGCTACCGGGGGAAATTATCTTCACACGAAGATCGCGGATGTCACCACGACCCATCTCGAATTTGCTTCCGGCCTGCGGGCCCACATTTTCGTTTCCTGGCTTCACCCATTCAAGGTTCAGCAGCTAATTGTAGTAGGGGACCGTAAAATGGCGGTCTTCGACGATACTCAGGGCTGGCCGGAAAAGCTCCTGCTCTACCCTCACGAGATTAAGTGGGAAAATAATGTTCCGATCCCCACCAAAGCAGAGCCCGAACGCGTCGAAATTCCCCAGGCGGAGCCCCTTCGCATGGAATGCGAACATTTTCTTCATTCTATGACGAATGGATGCCGTCCTGTAACAGACGGCCGGGAGGGTCTCCGTGTCCTGAGAATTCTCAACGCCGCCCAGCAGTCTCTGGACCGGCAAGGGGCGAAAATAACGTTGGGTAATAGGTTACAGGTCATAGGTAACGGGTTAGAGGTTATAGGTCATAGGTCAGAGGTTATGGGTAACCCCTCACCCCTCAACCCTAACCCATCACCTGGGTACTTTATTCACCCAACCGCTTTCATCGACCCTGATGTGACCATTGGTGCAGGCACAAAAATATGGCACTTCTCTCACATACTCTCGGGCACCCACATCGGCGATAAGAGCAATATCGGTCAGAATGTCGTGATTGGACCTGACGTAACCATCGGAAACGGCTGCAAAGTGCAGAATAACGTTTCGGTCTATAAAGGTGTTACGCTCGAGGATGAGGTTTTTTGCGGACCCTCCGTGGTCTTCACAAACGTCTATAACCCACGCGCTCACATAAAACGCATGAACGAATTAAGGCAAACCCTGGTCAAGAAGGGCGCAACACTTGGTGCGAACTGCACTATCGTCTGCGGTGTAACTATTGGCCGGTACGCGTTTGTCGGCGCCGGAGCTGTCATCACGAAGGATATTCCGGATCATGCTTTGGTAGTTGGCAACCCCGGTCGCCAGATCGGGTGGATGTGCACATGTGGCGAAAAACTGGACTCAAATTTGAAATGCTCAAACTGCGGTTCTTTTTATAGCCCAAATCGAGGAAGGTTAATTCGGAATCAAGATGATGCTGCACCAAAACAAAAAGTAACCAAACCAAGAGCCCTATCTCTCATATTTATATGATTAAAATTCTTACGATTATCGGTGCGCGCCCGCAGGTTATAAAGGCTGCCATGGTCAGCCGCACCATCCTTGAGCACAACAGGCGAGGAGCAGACCCGCACATTGTGGAGGAAATCATCCACACCGGCCAGCACTATGACGAAAATATGAGCCGTGTATTTTTCGAGCAGATGCAGATCCCGGAACCTGTGATGAATCTCCATGCAGGGAACGGAATGCATGGCGAGATGACAGGTCAGATGCTGACGTTGATCGAGAAAGAGATCGTGGCCCGCAAGCCAAATTGGGTGCTGGTGTACGGCGACACCAATTCAACTCTCGCGGGTGCATTAGCCGCCGCAAAGCTTCATGTGCCGGTAGCTCATGTTGAAGCTGGTCTGAGGTCTTTCAATAAACGCATGCCCGAAGAGATCAACCGCATCCTCACCGATCACGTTTCTGCCATGCTGTTCTGTCCAAGCAACGCAGCCGTTGCCAATCTGAAAAATGAAGGCATCACCCGCGGAGTCCATCAGGTTGGCGACGTCATGTATGATGCAGCCCTTCTATTTGGCGAAATTGCGGCGCGCGAGTCAACCATTCTTTGTGACCTCGGCCTGACACCGAAGGAGTATCTACTGGCCACCGTTCACCGCGCTGAGAACGCCGACGACCCTGCTCGCTTGCAAGACATCATGGCGGCATTCGAAGAGTTGGCCAGGACCCAGACCGTCATTTTTCCCGTCCATCCCCGCACGCGTGTAAAACTGGTTGGCCTGACATCTCCACCATCAGGGCTCAGGCTCGTGGAGCCAGTTTCCTTCCTTGATATGGTGCAACTGGAAAAACACGCTCGCTGCATTCTCACGGACTCAGGCGGAGTTCAAAAAGAGGCATACTTCCATGGGGTGCCGTGCGTCACGCTGCGAGATCAAACTGAATGGGTGGAGACCGTAAAGGCTGGCTGGAACCAGGTGGTCGGTGCGGCTACCGACAAAATCATCGCCGCTGTTACTCAAGTGAATCTGGGGGCCACGATCCCAGAATACGGCCAAGGAAGAAGTGCAGAGCTGGTGCTGAGTTTTTTGGTGGAGATGAAACGCGCTAGGGAATGAATGCAATTGTTTTCCTTATTAATTTGCCGCTTGTCATCGGTAGAAGGATTAGTCGTCACGAAGGATATTACGGACCATACTTTGGTTGTTGATTCTTATAGAGAAAATCACGGAAGGTTAATTGGCAGAGCACAACGCCGTACCGATATGGGCGACTGTGAAGCATAGACGCCTAAGAGTACTTTTCGTTACTCCGTGGTATCCTTCGGAAGACCATCAGTACGCAGGCATCTTTGTCAGGGAATATGCAAAGGCAGTACAACTTAACCATGACATCACAGTACTTCACATCCAGCCCGACACCGGTATTACCGGCTACCGTAGCAAACGATTTTGGGATTTGGTACGGGAAGATAAGGAAGACCTTTCCGAAGGCATCCCAACGTACCGTCAGGATTCTTCCTCGGGCATGGGGCATCTGTCATTCTTTTATTGGCCATGTTCTTTGGAATACAGCGTATGGCACGATTGCACGGACGCATCGACCTTATTCATGCTCACGTTTATATAAGTGGCTTATACGCCGCAATTGTGGGGAGGCTGCGCGGAACCCAGACTGTCGTGAGCGAGCATTGGAGCGGGTTCCCTCTACACCAGCTTTCGCGAAGAGGAGTAATCAAGGCGCGTTCCGCTTTTATTTGTGCCGGTCCGACAACTTCCGGGCTTTTCCGAAATTGCCGTGCTGTTATTATTTGAATCCTTCATCATTGGCTATAAGGCCGCTCTGAAACTCAAGCGAAAAGTCGAATGACCAGATCACGCACAACGAGAGTTCTTGCCCTATCCTTCGGGAATTTATTGACCCAATTGCTGGCCATGATCACTGTTTACGGGCTTCGGGGTCGTGCCAAAAGTTTTTCAGGGCATATTCCAGCCCCAGAATGGGGCTCGGATGCATCGCGCCCAACTTGATGGATTATTCCGGATGAATATTATTTTGCTAACAGCCAACTTCCCCTATCATCCCGGCGAGCAGTTTCTCGAGGGAGAAATCGGTATCTTAGCAAAAAGCTTTGAAAAAGTTTTAATTGTACCGCTCAATCTAAATATCTTTACAAAAGACGTCCATCCACGTCCCGTTCCAGAAAATGTTGAGATCTTACTTTTCCCCCAAAATTTGTCAAAAACGATAAAGAAATATATATCTTTACAAGCCGCTGGGCTATCACACAGTTTAAAGGATCTTATCATTGCGGCAATTCATGGAAGACTTTTTCATCCTTCGAAATTATATGGACTATGTAGGCAATATTTTTATGCATCTCTATTTGCGAGTCTAATACTTCATAAAATAAGTTTAGAAACATTCAATATAATTTACTCTTATTGGGGTGCGGGAAATGGATTGACCCTGCATTTTCTAAAGAAACATTGTTTTGACACAATTGTTTTTGCGTCAAGAGTACATAGCTATGATCTCTGGGCTGAAAGACAGGGTCTAAAAAGACTCCCTTTCCAAAAACATTTATTGAATTCATGTGACATCATAGCGCCCGTTTCCGAGCAGGGTGAAACTTATCTGAAAAATTGGTATGGTCAGCGGGCGAAGAATGTTCGCCATTTTCACCTTGGTGTGACCACGCAGAACACCATCAATAATGGAAGTATCGATGATATTTTACGCGTAGTGACTTGCTCATTCATTGTCCCTGTAAAAAGATTGCAACTATTTGTTTCCGCCCTCATGAAGGTGTCGCGAAAAGTGATCTGGACCCATATCGGTGATGGCCAGGACAGGAAAAAGATATTCGAGTTGTCAACTAAGCTCCCCCAAAATATTCAGACTAACTTCCTCGGTCATTTGGAGAATGAAGAAGTATTGGACTATTATCGAAATAATCCTGTAGACTTGTTTCTGAACGTCAGTTCCTATGAGGGTGTCCCTGTTTCCATCATGGAGTCTCTTTCTTTCGGTATCGAACCTGTTGCAACGGATGTAGGGGGTGTATCTGAACTGGTCAAACCAGAGTTTGGGACACTTCTGAATCCTGACTTCCAACCTGACCAACTGGCCAACATCCTACAAAAACATCAAAACACACAAGAGCGTAGAATCAAGGCACAAGAGCATCAACTAAAACATTTCTCATTTCCAAACTATCAAGCATTTGCATCGGAGCTTCTTGCAATAGCCGAGATAAAAAGAAATGAAGATTAGTGATGATTATTTGAAATGTATTACGGGTGAAAAAGTTCATAGTGGCCTTAATTCCCCCATCCATACCGAAGCTGTTGATGAAACCGTTGTTACAGACCCATTTGGGTTTGCTTAAAGAACTATGCTCTGGCAAAAGCGTCCTTCATATTGGATGTGCCGACCATATTAACTTAATTGATGCAAAAAGGAACGCTGGAACGTGGATCCATGGATACTTATCGCAGATCTCATCAAAGTGTATAGGTATTGACATAAATCGCGAAGCAATAGATTACCTCCGGGACCGCCTTGGGATAACCAACGTAATGCATGCTGATATAATAAAAGAAATTCCCGTATCTCTTTTGCATCCGCCAGCCTGGGACAAGGTGTTTCTCGGCTAAATCATTGAAAATGTCAATGATCCGGTGGGTTTCTTGAAATCCTTAAAAAAAGGACTTGGTAATAATGCCAGGGAACTTATAGTAACAGCGCCGAATGCAATAAGATGGGAAAAGTTTAAAAATCTTCGAAAGGGTATCGAGTGCATAAACAGCGACCATCGTTATTGGTTCACACCATATACTTTAGCGAAAATCGTATTAGAGACAGGAGAGCTACGACTTTTTATTTTGTCACAGCTTATAAACTGTCTAAACCATCTGGCATTCGCAGCTATTTACATTACCGCCTTCTCTTTCGTTACCCTGGGTACCGGGATACAATTGTATTGCGATCTCAATTTCAAAACTAGTTAAGCAGTTATGGAGATAGTGATTGTTTTCAAGTAATACATGGGCTACTCGGCTTGCCCAAAGTGTTTTTGTTCGGTAGGTGGGATCCACTGTGTTGAGCCAGGGCATTACCCTTCTGCTGTCATTGGTGACCGCTGTGATCACTGCTCGGTGGCTTGGTCCTGGAGGCAAGGGACAACTCGCCCTCGCGCTGCTGATTCCCTACATGCTGGGCTTATTCTTGAGTTTCGGCATCAACACCGCGAATGTCTATTTCACAGGATCGCGGCGACTGCCGATCACTGCATTGACAGCCAACTCCGTGATCTTCTCGATGCTGGGAACATTTCTAGGATGTTTAATCGTGCTTTTGTTGGTGACCTGTCGTCTGCTTCCCGTGATTGTGCCAGGCGGGCCGGTTGGTTTCGTGCTCTTGGGCCTGCTTGCGTTGCCACTGGGCATGTTAGGTTCGAACTTTTCTTGCGTGCTTCTGGGGTTGCGTCGCGTCATGACATTGAATGTTCTGAGCCTTCTCCAGGCGGCGTTAGCGGTACCGCTATTGTTTATTTTCGTGATTTGGCTGGAACTGGGAGTTGCGGGCGCCATTATGGCCTCGCTAGCGGGCAGTATCTTCATTCTTGCCGGGACCGCCAAAAACCTGCGGAGCGAGGGCGTCGCCTTTTGGCCTCGGTGGGACCGTCAGGTGATCCATCCGACCCTCACCTATGGTATGAAGGCGTACGTGGGAAACCTGATGCAATTCTTCAATTACCGATTGGATGTGTTGATCGTCAATGCTTTTATAGGGCCGGTAGGCGTCGGTATCTACGGCGTGGCGGTGACATTGGCCGAGCTATTGTGGCGGTTGCCCAACAGCGTTGCCTTTGTAATTTTTCCAAAAGCTGCCAGCACCAGCCAAGAAAGCATGAACCGCTTCACGCCAAAGGTGTTTTGGATCGTGCTGGCGATCTCCTCAATGGGCGCCCTCGGACTAGCCTTATTGGGGAAACTTGTGATTCACGTGATCTTCTCAGATGCTTTCGAAGCCGCTTACCTCCCCATGCTCGTGCTGCTGCCAGGAGTGGTGCTGCTGGGGGCTTGTAAGGTGCTGGCGAACGATATTGCAGGCAGGGGCTTTCCCCAGTACAATTCTATAGTTTCCGGCTCAGTCTTGGTGATAACCGTTGGGCTTGACCTAGCACTCATACCAAAAATAGGAATTCTCGGGGCTGCAATTACCTCCACGGTCGCATACGCATCTTCATTGGTCCTGTCTGTAATTTTCTACCTGCGTGTCAGCCGTAGCCAACCATCCGAGGCTAAAGTGAATTCTTGTGCCTTTGGTGCAGCACGGGATTTGACGTGAGGCGACTGAACGGGAACTTCATAGAATCAGGACCATTCGGAGCATGCAAGTGCATCTGAAACCCCGACTACTGTTCCTGGCTTTTTCTTTCCCGCCGATGCATGCTGTGTCTGCCGTGCGCGCGGGCAACATAGCCAAATATCTGAGCCGCACTGGCTGGGACGTGGCTGTTGTCACGCCTAACCCGACGCTATTGCAGCGGGCTGACGACTCGGATCGTGTCGCCGCCGAATTCGATAAATGGGGCGTTCAGCGCATTTATACGGGACATCGGTGGGGTTGCCTGTCCGCCGGCTATCTAAGAGGACTCTCTTATCGACGGGACGTGAAATGGCTTCTTGAAGGAATTTCACGTCGCATCGCCCGAGCAATGGGCATCGACGGAATGATCGGGTGGTATCGGGAGGCGGAGCGCGCCTGTGCGAGATTAGGGCCCGGCGATGTGGATATTGTGATGGCCACGGGAGGCCCGTTCGGCGCATTTGGAGTTGCGCAGCGCCTGGGGCGGCGTTTGCGATGTCCCCATGTTCTCGACTATCGGGACCTTTGGAACGGTAACCCTCACTCAAACTACGCAACTCAGGGTCGGTGCGAGGAGATAGAGCAAAAATTGTTACAGGATTGCACAGCCATCTCTGTGGTGTCGGAGTCGATGGCAAAATGGTTGGGAGATCGATTCGGTGTGAGTGAGAAGGTCCATGTGATCCCTAACGGCTACGCCCCCGACGATTTCGAAGGTATCGCTCCGGCCAGGTACGATCACTTCAGCATGGTCTACACCGGCATATTTTATCCACCAAAAAGGTCGGTCGACCCTCTGATGCAGGCATTACGGCGACTCAGGGAGATCGTGCCGACTGGTCCATGGCGGTTCCATTATTACGGCCCTAACGAAGATCATGTTCGCAAGTCTGCTCAAACGTACGGAGTTGAGCGGCAAGTCGAGATGTATGGCGTGGTACCTCGCCGCGAGTGTCTCTCAGCAATCAGAGGGGCAGGTGTTGCGGTTGTAGTCACCTCGGTCTATGATGTAGGGGACCTTGCCGACAGGGGGATTCTTACTGGGAAGATCTTCGAGCCGATTGGTTTGGGTACGCCCATCCTGGTGATTGCTCCCCCCGGTTCTGACGTGGAAACCGTGGTACAGACCGTCGGAAAAGGGGCAGTATTCACAGGAACGGATGTGGAGGGCATGGCGAATTTCTTAGCCGCCCTCATGCAGGGGAAAACGCTTGAAAGGAAGCACCCCGAAGCCTACGCCTGGCCAAATCTCATCCTAAAGATGGACTCCCTATTGCGAGGAGCGATGATGGCCAGCCAGGGTGCTGGCTCAGCTTTATACAATGCATAAAGGATATTTACAAGGCAAGATCCTCGTATGATAGACTTCTATAGTACCCTACCGAAAAAAAATAACCACTTTGCGTCGTGCGAGCCCGTAGCGGGCAGGCCGACCGTGCGACACGTCTATCTGGCGCGTTGGGCGTTCGCGGGAGGCCTGGTGCGATTTCGCACAAAAATCAAATTTGGCCTGTACTGGTTATCTCTGTTGATGGCGACAAATGCGTATGCCGCCACCTACTATCTTTCCCCGGAAGGTTCTGCGAACACTGACGGATCCAAGCAGCGCCCCTGGAATGTTGATTTCGGCCTGTCAAAGGGAGGAGGTAACGAATTCATTTTTCTTCCTGGTGTTTATCGTGGTCCCATTTCGCTTAACCAAACACAAGCTGGTACCACAGAGCGTCCTACACTTCTCAAGAGTGAAGTGCGTTGGAAAGCGAAGATAATGGGTGCGCAGTATCATGTTATGAACATAGGTGAAGATACACCTTACGTCACCATTGACGGGTTCGAAATATGGGGTGCAGGCAATAGTGGAATTAAATCCGATAGTGATAATACCACTATCAAGAACTGCTGGATACATAACAATAGCTTAATGGGTATTTCAATACATCGTCGACAAAATGCGCTTATTGAGAATAACCTGATCGAGTTTAATGGAATGAATCCTCAATTTCACCATGGCGTCTATTTGGACGGCGCTGGACACACGATACGCGGGAATGTAATTAGGCATAATGCTGGTTTTGGTTTGCATCTGTATCCTAATATCACTGCTGTCCGGTAAATTTTCGGATTCCCTTTCCCACCATCATGTCCGGGAATATCCTAGCCTGAGTTTACGACTTAGCCATAAAATTCTACCCACATCTTTGGAATCCCTTGTCAATTCAATAAGATCGATTATTCGGTAGCGTATTACCCTACTCATTTAGTGCATACCCCTCCTAATTATCTTCACCAGTAGTATATATATCTTGACTTTCTCACTCAAGCAGGAGTTTAAGGAATCCAAGCCCACCTTATGAGTTTCATCAATAAATTCAGCTCTTTCCAGCCCTATACCTCGTAGACCCTCCTTCGAGTTTAGAACTTGAGAAAAAAAGTGAAATAATTTGATGAGTTGGTCATTTTTTTCTTGACATAGTAGACCCTACCATGCATACTTACAACGTGGCGCACATACATAAAAAAATCAAAAAGGGTAGACCCTATTACTACGTCCGTGAGATGGCCAGGGTCGGCGGTAAGCTCGAAGTCATTGAGCAGATCTACCTTGGCAGCCCGGAACGGATAAAGGAACTCGCTACCGCGCAAAAGGGTACCTGCACCAAACTCTCAGTGCAGGAATTCGGGGCATTGTGGCTTGCCAACTTGATAGCCGGCCAGATTGATCTCGTCGCGATTGTCGATTCCATAGTTCCCCGAAAGCGCAATGAGAAGGGACCTTCGATCGGCGAGTACTTTCTTTATGCGGTATTAAACAGGATGGTTGAGCCTTGCTCCAAAAGGACTCTTCCCCAATCGTATCAGAGCACCGCCATCCAGCATATCAGGCCTGTTGAGATCGAGGCACTCAGTTCGCAGCGGTACTGGGAAAAGTGGGAGAGGATCACACCCACACAAATCGAGCAGATAGCAACTCTATTTTTCTCAAAAGTCCGTGTAATGCCCGGAAGCCGCTCGGATTGTTTTTTGTTCGATACAACCAACTATTACACCTACATGGCCAGCCAAACTGGATCGGAGCTTGCCGGGCGCGGGAAGAATAAGGACGGAAAAGATTGGCTGAGGCAGGTTGGACTTGCACTTCTGGTTTCAAGAGAGGGCCGTCTTCCGCTGTTTTACCGTGAGTATGAAGGAAATCGGCATGATTCCAAGGTATTTTGGCGGATAATAGATGAGGTTTTTTCTGCCATGCGCGAGTTCGCAGACCCCGGAGCCGAGCTCACCATAGTTTTTGACAAGGGAATGAATGCTCAGGAAAACATTGAGCAAATCGATACTCGGGATGGCTTCCACTTCATAACCACCTACTCCACGCATTTTGCCGAGGAGTTGCTCCGCGTAAAACTATCTGCTTTCAAACCGGTCGATTCGGCCAGAAATCGTGAACTTGAAAGGCTTGGTAAAGAGGATGATCGAATTGTGGCCTGGCGTGGTGCTGGGGAGTTCTGGGGGCGGGAGAGGACGGTTGTTCTTACCTATAATCCCAGGACTGCTGCAAAGCAGAGGTACAGCTTCGACCAGAAGCTGCTCGTACTCCAAGAGGTACTCTTTGAGCTGCGAAGCAGGGCGAAATCCGGCAAGGCCCCCTGGAATCAGCTAAAGCACCTTGAGAAGCACTACCTGCAGGCTTGCGAGAAGCTCTTCATGCCCAAAGACCTCTATCAATTCGATCTTGAAAAGGAACAGGGAAACCCTAAGTTCATTTTCAGAAAGGGCTACTATCGAATCGGTAAGCATATCGAAAGGTTCGGAAAAAACATCATCATTACAGACCACACGGATTGGTCAACAGATGAGATCGTGAGAGCAAGCCTTGACCGCTACTTAGTCGAAGAGGCATTCCGGCAATCAAAGGATGACGAACTCGTGAGTGTGCTTCCCATACGCCACTGGACGGATGGAATGGTTCGCTGCCATATTTTTACCTGCATGGCAGCGCTCACCTATCTGCGAATTCTGGAAAGCCGCCTGGGTCAGGCAGCCATCCCACAAACCGCAGCTGCAGTCATGGAGAAAATGCGCAAGCTCCACTCCTGTCTCTGCTGGTATTCCGGAAAGTCCCGGCCCCGGAGAATTATCGAGGAGCCCACCGAAAATCAATCGGCCATACTTAAGGCTTTCGGTTACAGAATCGCCAGTGGGGTCTTACAGAAATCGAGCTGATAAGTAGTTGAATTATAAGGGCTATTAGTGTATTTTGCCCTGAGATTCCTTAAATTCCTGTCCTAAACTCAGGCTAGTCAAGCCTGACTCCGGGGCTTGCCTTGCCTGGGTTTTTGCAAAATAGGCATCCTTAGCGTAAATTCTTGTAGTCAAACCTGGATTTCATGCGGGTTTATGCCCCTCCAATCTTGCAAAAAGTCCAAAAGCCGTAGGCACACGACTATCATAATTTATCTTGACAATGCCGAGTAGTACATGCTAATCGAGTAGGCATGTATCTACGAACTACAAAACGCAAAAACACAGATGGATCGGTGGTCGAGTACTATCAGCTTGCCCACAATGTGCGGCATGCTAAGACTCGAAGTCCTGTCGCCGAGATCATCCATAACTTTGGAAGGGCAGATGAGCTCGACCGTGACGAACTGGTGCGGCTATGCCGCTCGATCGCCAGGGTCTGCGGCGTTGAGGTTCACGATCCTCTGGATCGTCCCGAAACACCTTTGACCGATGATAAGACTTCAGCCCTGCCCGAAGAAGTAAGGCTCATCCGGACTTTTGAGTTCGGTGTCCCTCTTGTCGTTGAAGCGCTCTGGGAGCGGCTAAAACTCGGTCCAACTTTGCGAAAGGCGATGGAGGAGTCAGGTGGTAGTGCTCTCCATGAGCGGGCGCTTCTCGCCATGACAGCAAACCGCCTCTGCGAGCCCGACTCCAAGCTCGGGATTTGGGACCGATGGCTAAAGTCCGTCTACCTTCCTTCGTGCAGCACCCTAAAGCTCTACCAAATGTATGAGGCAATGGATCTTCTGCATTGGAACGTGCGTGAAGTCGAGGATGCGGTCTTTTTCCACGTGGCAAATCTTTTCAATCTGGTTGTAGACGTGATCTTCTATGACACGACGACCGCATCCTTCTCTATTGACGAAGAAGACGAGGATACTGATTCGGGTCCCGGCTTTCGAAAGTACGGCCATTCAAAAGACGGAACATGGAGTCCCCAGATCCTGGTCGCCCTTGCCGTCACCCGGGAAGGCCTGCCCGTGAAGAGCTGGGTTTTCCCCGGCAACACCTCCGATGTGGATACGGTAAAGAAGGTGCGGGAAGACCTCCGGGGATGGAAGCTTGGACGGGCGCTCTTTGTCGCCGACTCCGGGATCAATTCCAGCAAAAACCGGGATGAATTGGCCAGGGCCTGTGGGAAGTACCTTCTGGCTACCCGCATGGGCAGCGTCTCAGAGATCAAGGAAGATGTCCTTGCCAGGCCGGGCCGGTTTAGAACGATTGCCCAAAACCTCCAGGCCAAGGAAGTGATCGTAGGAGATGGAATGCTCCAGCGCCGGTACATCCTGTGCTACAATCCACGTGAGGCTCAAAGGGAGCGAAAGCATCGCGAGCAGGTTGTCAAAGAGCTTGAAGAAGAGCTTAAAAGCCATTCGGACTCTCAGGCCACTGCCAGATGGGCGATCGATCTTCTGGCATCCGGCAGGTACAAA
>JBEKQE010000070.1:0-23948 GCA_049520035.1 Syntrophobacteraceae bacterium
TCATAAAAATCCGAAAGTTAGCGCTATCAGAATGTCAGAAAACGAGTCAAAATGCAATGATAAAATTGGCAATTTGTTAAATTAATTCAGTACAATAGGGGTTTCCGGATGGACACTAGCTACAAGGTCCCGGAGATACTCCTGCCCTCTGGCGGATTGGCGTCTGCGTCCAGGGCTTTCATCTGGATAGTCAAAGCACTTTTTATGGTTTGCCGGTACTCGAAATAGTGTTCCGCCATCAAACAGTAGGTCAAATAACGGTTCAGGTACCAAGGGAACTCCGTCAGGGCACGGAACAAGTACTTCCAGAACTTCCGCCGCGACGAATAGACGATCCCTTGTTTTGCAAGGACGATAAGGACCGCGCGCATTTCGCAAAGGCGGGGTGGTTTGAAAGGCTTCCTCTTTGGAGGAGGGGCCATTCCCAGGATATGATTGAAGGCCCTGTCCAAATAGAAAGCGGGGGCATAGAGGACCTCATACAAGTGAATGAATTCGCCGGTTATTTCTCCCATCGGCCGCACGGGGACGAAATTCATTAGACCGGTATTATTGGTGTAATGCTCATGGTTGAACGGCAGCAGTCGTCCTTGCTTCTCCATGCGTGACCAGAGCGCGCTTCCCGGGACTGCTCCGAGCATGTTTATAAACATTTCGGGGATCTGATTATGGCGGGCGAAGTCTATGAGCCGCCGGTCAGCTCCGGTTGATTCCGTGTCAAATCCGATTATGCAGCCGGCGATGATCTGAAGACCTGCACGATTGATCTTACGGCATGCCAGACCGAGGTCCAAACCCGTATTCTGATATTTTTTCGCCAGCTTCAGACTCTCTTCATCAACGGTCTCGATGCCGACGAACACCCTGCAGAATCCGGCCCTCACCATGAGGTCCAATAACTCTTCGTCTTCCGCGAGGTTTACCGAGACCTGGGTGTAGAATTCAAAAGGATGGCCTCTCATCTCCATCCATGGAATCAACTGCCTCAGGAGGGCCTTGGTTTTACCGGGATCCCCGATGAAATTATCATCAACAAAAAAGACGCGTCCCCTCCATCCCAGTTCAAACAACTGCTCCAACTCATTCAGGACCCGCTCGGGGGCCTTGGTGCGCACCCTTCGCCCGAACATGACGGTAATATCGCAGAACTCGCACTGGAAAGGACAGCCCCTGGAGAACTCAATCGCCATGTCGCTAAAGTCATTGACTCTGACAAGATCGTAGCGCGGCAGCGGAGCGTTCCGCAGATCGGCCCTTCCCTCGGCGTTTATGACCTCGCCGAATTCTTTTCTGTGTAGTTTCTCCAGGAACAGCGGGACAGCCACTTCGCCTTCCCCTCTGACCACCAGGTCGGCCCCGGCCCGGAGCGCCTCATCCGACATGTGAAATGCCCAGGGTCCTCCTACCGCGATGGTCTTGCCTCTCTTCTTGGCTTCCCTGATAAGCTCCACTATCTGTACGTGCTGTACCTGCATTCCGGAGAGTAATACGAGGTCGGCTTCATCCCAGTCCCGGGAAGACACTTGCTGGTATTGCAGATTGATTAGTCTGAGGTCCCATTCCTTTGGAAGGAGTGAAGCCAGGGTAAGCATCCCCAGAGGAGGTTGCACTGCTTTCTTTCCCACCATTGCGATGACCCTGTTAAAGGACCAGAAGGTTTGAGGAAACGATGGATATAACAATAAGGTCTTCAAGGGTCTCCGATTCTCATTCAATTCCTATGCTCAAGCTTCGCACATTATTTTGGGTTTATAAAGACTTTCTAAATATACCATATTTCTTGTGTATTCTTGCGCCGGCTTCCTTTACTAAGAAGTTGATCGACTCGTTGTCCTCCAGGGTCCAGCCCAGCTCCATATAGCGATATTTTTCTTTCTTCCTCACAAGCTCATACAGGTGGCGGAAGGCCAGTATGGGGAGTCCCAGTTGTCGATACTTCTCCTTGATCCCGAAGAGCAAACCCCGCAATCCGGTGATCTCCCGCCGATATATGAGGACCTTCAGCAAACCCTGCAGGCCGATGCGCCCGTTGAGACGCTTGAGCAAAGGGTTGATGTCGGGCAAGACCACGCAGATCCCTGCGGGTTCATCCTCATAATAGATGAAGAAAGCCAGGTCCGGGTCCCCGATTTTCACCATGTTCTTTCCCATCTCCAGTGTCTCATTATCGCTCAAGGGGACGTAACCCCAGTTGCCGGACCAGCAGTCGTTGTATATCTCCCTGATCAGAGCAAGCTCAGGGGCCGGGTCCTTTAGCCGAAAGCCCCTGATGTGGATACCTCTTTTTTGGGCCATCCGTTCGGCAAGACTATCCAGCCACTCGGGAAGCCGGTAAGCCCCATCTACCAGGAAGGCAAACAGGTCCTTCTCTTTGGTGAAACCGCACAATTCGACCAACCTCGTGTAGTAAGAGGGATTGTAGGTCATCATCAAAGCAGGAGGATAATCAAACCCGTCAATGAGCAAGCCCGCCTCGTAATTGATGGATGGGTTGAGCGGGCCTCTCACGAAGGTCATCCCCTTCCGGCGAACCCACGTCTCCACGGAGGAGAAGAGGGACGCCGCGGCCTCCGGATCGTCAGCACATTCGAAGAATCCCCAAATGCCCATCTGTTCCCCGTGGAACTCGTTATGATGGCGATCTATGATGCCCGCGATCCTTCCCACCGTCTCCGAGCCACGTCGGGCCAGGAAGAGAATGCGCTCGGAAAACTCCCAGAAAGGGTGTATGCTGGGATCCAGCATCCGGCGAACCTCTTTCTTAAGGGGGGGGACCCATTTGGGGTCCTCAGCATAGATTTTCCAAGGCAGGTCAATGAAGTCCTTGAGCTCCGATCTTCTTTCCACAGTAATGATCTCAATGCCGGCCATGATTGCTCTTTTTGAGAGGTTATCACCGAAACATTTCAACAATATCGCTATAGCCAATTTTCTTTTTTGTACCAGGCGACGGTTAATTCAGCTCCCCGGGCGAGAGAAATCCGGGGATCGAAACGCAATAAAGCCCTAGCCTTTGTAATGTCGCAGAGCCAATTTTTCCGGATCATTTCCTCTACCTTGCCTCTGCTCATGATGCAAGGCTTTCCGGAGACTCTGGAGAAACATTCTGCAAAAAAGGCCATGCCGAACAGCACCTGTTTGGGAAGGCGGAGCTGCCGAGCGCTTATCCCCATCGCTTGCGCGAAGATATCACCAATTTCCTCCATCCGGTAGTCTTGTCCATCAGAGAGAAAAAATATTTCCCCGTTCTCTGTTTGGGTCTCAGCAGCCAATAGGATCGCTCGGACAAGATCCTGAACATAGCACATGCTGACGTGTTGATCGTGGCCGGAGAGACAGGGCTTGATGCTCTTCGAAAGGCACTTAAAAAGAGCATAAAAACTTTTATCTCTGGGCCCATAGACGGCACAAGGCCGCAGGATAAGGAGAGGAAGCTCATGAGAGTGGGACAGGGCCAGTTGCTCCCCCAGCAATTTGCTTTTCCCATAGGGCGAGACCGGTTCGCAAGGGTCGGATTCCTTTTTCTTCCCACCGCTCCGACACGGACCTGCTGCTGCCTGGGTCGAAAGATAGATGAATTTTTTGAGACGGGGGTTGTTTTCGATGCAGGCTTGGACAAGGTTCTCCGTACCCATGGCATTCACTTCGAAATAGGTTTTTTCTTTGACGGCCGTTGTGGCGCCCGCAAGATGAAACACCTGATCGACGTCTTTCACACCTTGTTTTAAAGAATTCCTCTCCTGGCAATTTCCGGCTACAAACTCAGCGGGGGAGTCCTTCACCCACCCTAAACGCCTCTTATTGCGAACGAGGCATCTGACTTGGACTCCCCGTTGAACGAGGGCTTCCACCAGGTGGCTCCCGATAAACCCTGTCGCTCCTGTAACCAAAACCTTCAATTATCATCTCCTCGATAGATGATAAGAAATTGCTCTCCGACCTGTTTTCGATAACATGCTCCCGGTTGCCTGTCAAGAAGGCAAGGGCTGTCTGTTTTCCATCCGAGGGGCATGTCCGGCATATACCTCTATCCCCAATCATGGCCTTTAATCTTGCTCATCCTTATGTTATGCTCTGATTGCTCTTTGGCCATCGGGCTGATTGCCCGTCTTTTCAGTTTTCTCTGACTAAACGAGATCGTCTTTGAGGGTTCAGGTATTTGACGCGCTGAAAATTGGGGGTTACGACTTCTGCATGGGTAAAAAGGAGAGGCCGATCCATACCGTCCAGCATGACGGCGGCTGCTGGCCTACCCAGCTACAGGAACTGCTTTTACAGGCGTCGGTTCTGCGGGGAAAAGCGGCTGTTGATGCCTGGCGCCAGTGGAAAGCTAACGTCGATTGGGATCAAATCGATCTCGGGTCCCGTCGTTTGTTTCCTCTGGCCTACCGAAATCTCAGCACACACGGCCTTAAAGACCCGTTGATGAACATATTTGGCTGGGTCTACCGCTCAACCCAATCCGGAAACCAGGGGATGTTCGCCCGGATGTCCGATATCTTGAATTCGTTTCATCATGCGGGTATCCCGACTTTGCTCTTAAAGGGCGCTGCGCTAATTTTGCTGCATTACAAAGATCCTGGCCTGCGACCCATGGTTGATTTTGACATACTCGTTCCCACAGCGAAGGCTGCCGCCGCTATAAAAATGCTCAGCGAGCTCGGATGGGCATCTACTGTTACAAGGCTAAAAGGCTTTTCCGAAATCGGGTCTCTAACCAGACTGGGCTGGACGCCAAATATAAGGCCAACGGAGGAATTTACCCAGACCTATTTCTCTGTCAGGCACGCACATGAGTTTGTGGGTCCCGCAGGTCATGTCTGTGACCTCCATTGGCACCTGTTTCAGGGTAGCGCCAATCTCGATGCGGACCATGAATTCTGGCAGGGTGCAGTGGGAACGACGGTCGGCCGGGTTCCTACCTTTGCCCTGAATCCGACCGATCTCTTATTTCATGTCTGTGTCCATGGAGCGAAATGGAATTCTGTGCCTCCCCTTCGTTGGCTCGCCGAC
Source organism: Syntrophobacteraceae bacterium (assembly GCA_049520035.1). GTDB lineage: Bacteria > Desulfobacterota > Syntrophobacteria > Syntrophobacterales > Syntrophobacteraceae > SbD1. The sequence continues at coordinate 5,014 of JBEKQE010000070.1, forward strand.
GCCGCTACGATCATGAGCACCTCGGAAGCGGAGATTAACTGGGACCGGCTCATCGCTCTTGCCCGGCAACATGGTCAGGTTTTACCCTTGAGACATGCTTTGGCTTATTTGCGGCGCCATTTGTACCTTCCGGTCCCGTCGGCCGTTCTGAAGGCGTTCCAGGACCTGCCGGTTTCCCAAATCATGCGGATGGAATATAGAATCCGGACCCGCCCACCCAGACTGATGGATGGTTTCTTAGAAATCTACTTCCTTTACAAATGCTATACTCGACAGGATCAGCCGCTGGGGCTATTTCGCGCACTCAAAGGGTTCCCGGAATTCCTCCAACACGTTTTTGGAATGGAACGGCTTTGCCACTTGCCGCTTTATGTTCTCTTCGAACTCGTCCGCAGGTTTCGAGAGATGACGATTTCATTTTGGAACCGGGCGGCAAAGTTGTAAGCTAACGATAGCTTAACAGCTCCGGAACCTTGAGAGTGGGAGCCGACTGTTGGCGATAATGCGCAATGACACACCCTGATGATCTTTGTCATCACTTGACAAGCAATCGGCTCGTCAATATCCTTGACAGCATCCACGAGAGGTGCTAACCAAAAATCATCAAAAAGCTATTTCTTATCAGTTCATCTATAATAAGGAGGTGTCAATATGTCGGACCAAAATGCCAGGGGGAAACCAAAGTACGAATCGCCGGTCCTTGTGCCCTTAGGGGAGTTGGCCAAAGGGTCCGGAATCTGTGTAATTGGAAGTTCAGTTTCCGGCGTAGATTCCGGCCCTGGAGGCCCTCCAGTCTGTTCTACTGGACCTTCAGTTGGCACTGGAGGCCCCTATTGCGCGGCCGGGCCAAGCACAAGTGGAATTCCCGGTTATTGCACAGCCGGGACAACCGCCAGTATCGGCGCCTGCACGTCCGGCGCTACTGCAGAAACTGCCTGTACGGCCGGCGGTACAGCAATAACTGCTGCTTGCTCGAGCGGGTCACTCCCAGGAGCGTAATAGCAACGCGCTGCGGTGGATAAGGGCAGCATTAACTATCGTGGATCATAACCTTCACCGTACATGCGTCTCTCCCATCGGAGGAGTAGCGATCCCGGGCCCGGAGTTCGCTCGTCTTTGCCGGGAAGCCGCGTCCGGAAATGTGATCTTCGGTAGGATATCGAGGGTCTTGAACGGTTCGCCACCATACTGCCGGCAGCGCATTCCTGTTGATGTTTGACCATTACCGGCGGTAGTCCCGCGGCGTTTCTCAATAGCCTCAGCGTGTGTTGTCGAAAAGTGGGAGACACTAACTGTGAATCAAACGGATAAACCGATTGCCAATCCCATCGTTGTGCTCCGGGATGAGTTCGACGACTGGGCCGTACTCTTCAATCCCGATACGGCCGATGCCGTTGGGACCAATCCAGTCGGTGTAGCGGTATGGAAACGGATGGACGGCAAGAAGAGCCTCGAGGATATCGTGTCGGAGATCAAAAACAGCTTTGAAGACACTCCGGACGCCGCCTTCAAAGAAATCGCCGCCTTCGTTGACAGGCTGGCTGAAAACGGTTTTGTGGGGCTGGAAGTGGAGAGCAAATAACGGATGCCCGAGGAACTCAAGGACAAGATAGAACCAAAGGCGTCAAGGGTCATGCGGACCCCGCGCAAGCTGGACATTGATATCACCGCGCGCTGTAATCTGCGCTGCCGTTACTGCTACTTCTTCAACAACCCGGCGGTAGAGTACCGGGACCTTCCTACGGAGGAGTGGCTCAGGTTCTTCGACGAACTGGGGTCGCTCGGCGTAATGGACGTCACCCTGGCGGGCGGCGAGCCGTTTATCCGGGAGGACCTGCCCGTACTCCTCGAGGGTATCGTCCGCAACCGGATGCGCTTCTCCTTTCTGTCCAATGGTGCGCTGATTGGCGATGAAATCGCCGCTTTCATCGCCCGCACAGGCCGTTGCGGGTATGTCCAGGTGTCGGTGGACGGATCTTGTGCGGCGGTACACGATACCTGCCGCGGGCACGGCGCCTTCAATGGGGCGGTGCGCGGCATCCGCACCCTGTCGCGCTATAGGGTGAATGTGGCGGTGCGTGTCACCATTCATCGTCATAATATTGACGATCTGGAAAATATCGCTCATTTTCTTCTGGAGGAACTGGGTCTGCCGGGTTTCGGCGCCAACTCTGCCGGGTATCTGGGCACGTGCCGCCTGAACGCGGATGATGTGCTGCTGAACATAGAAGAACGGAAGGAGGCCATGGCGACCTTGCTGCGCCTGGCGGAGAAATACCCTGACCGCATCTCGGCAAGCGCCGGCCCACTGACGGATGGGCGCATGTGGCGCCGGATGGAAGAGGCACGGGCTCAGGAGAAGCCGGCCTTTCACAATGGCGGCCGCCTCACCGCCTGCGGCTGCCCGGGCAGCAAAATCTCCGTGCGCGCCGATGGCGCAATCGTTCCCTGCAACATCTTGGCCCATGTCGAATTAGGGCGCATCAACCATGATTCTCTGGCGGAAATATGGCAAAACAGCCCGGCCCTGAACCAACTCCGCAACCGCCATACGATCCCGCTGACCGGGTTTGAGTTCTGCGCCGGTTGTTCATACATCCCCTATTGCACAGGCAACTGTCCGGGATTGGCCTATACCATCACCGGCCAGGTAGACCATCCCAGTCCGGATGCGTGTTTGCAACGATTTCTCGATGAGGGGGGTACGATTCCATGAGCTTGCCGAGCGGCATGGAAGAGCAGAAGACGGGACAGGATGGAGTGCATGCGCTTGGCACTTTGTATTTCTACTTGACCGAAGGGTGTAACCTCGCCTGCCGCCATTGTTGGATGGGTCCCCGGTTCGACGCCACAGGCAACCATTATCCCACCCTGCCGGTTGAGTTGTTCGAGACGGCCATCCGCGAAGCGAAGCCTCTGGGGCTGAGTGGTGTCAAACTTACCGGCGGCGAGCCGTTGTTACATCCCCACTTCACTCGTTTGCTGGAAATTGTCCGGCGTGAAGAGTTGAAGCTGACGGTCGAGACCAACGGCCTGCTGTGTACGCCGGAGATCGCCGCTGAGATCGCCAAATCTCCTAATCGATTCGTATCCGTAAGTATCGACGGAACCGATGCAGCGACCCACGAATGGGTGCGCGGCGTACCGGGGTCCTTTGAAGCGGCCCGGCAGGCGGTGCGCAATCTTGTGGCCGCCGGCGTCAGGCCGCAGGTCATCTTCACGGTGATGCGCAACAATGCCGGCCAGGTGGACGCCATAGTGCGAATGGCCGAAGAACTGGGTGCGGACTCGCTCAAGTTCAACGTGGTTCAGCCCACCGCACGAGGCGAGAAGTTGCATGAAAACCAGGAGACCCTGAACATCGCCGGCCTCATCGACTTGGGGCGTCATGTGGAACAGGAACTGGCGCCTAAAACCAAGTTGAAGATTTTCTTTCATTACCCACACGCTTTTAAGGCCCTCCATCGCATCGCCAGCGGGGATGGGTGCGGCGCCTGCGGTATCTTCGGCATCCTGGGCGTAATCGCCGGCGGACACTATGCCCTGTGCGGCATCGGCGAGCAGATTCCGGACCTGGTCTTCGGCGAGGTGGGGAGAGACCTCCTGGAAAAGGTGTGGCGAGAAAACGCCATCTTGAAGGCTCTGCGAGGGGGACTGCCCGAGCGGCTGGAAGGGGTCTGCGGCCGCTGCCTGATGAAGAGGCGCTGCCTGGGCTTGTGCGTTGCCCAGAACTACTACAGCAAGGGCAGCCTGTTGGCGCCATACTGGTTCTGTGAACAGGCGGAGGAAGCGGGTCTCTTTCCAGCTTCACGTCTGGGAGCAAGACCCGCACAGTCTCCACTTATCACTAGCGGCAATGCAGTTGCAGAATAATAACGTGAATGTCCCAGGGGCCATGTTCTTCGCTGCTTATGCCGGCCCCAGCATGAATCCGACTCTGCGCGAGCCGGAGATCGTGGAGATCGCGCCTTATGACGGCAGGCCCCTGCGCGTTGGCGATGTGGCCTTTTTTCTGCCGCCGGAGGCTGACCGGCCGGTGGTACACCGCATTATACGTGTGACCCCCGCAGGTATATCCACACGCGGCGACAACAACACCCATGAAGATGCTCTTCTCTTGCAGCCAAAGAGCATTAAAGGCCGGGTGGTGGCCGCGTGGCGCGGTCAGAAGCGGCGGAAGATCGCGGGCGGGTTACAGGGCCGGTTGACAAGCCGATGGCTTCGTTGGCGGCGCGTCCTTGACCGTGGCGCCTCTCCTCTGCTGCATCCCCTTTATCAGGCCCTCTCTCACTGGAAGTTGATCGCCTGGGCGTTGCCTGTTTCATTCCGGCCGCGAGTCGTCGTCTTCCACGTCCGAGGCCGGGACCAGTTTCAACTTCTGCTGGGACAGCGTATCATCGGGCGATACGATGACCGGAGGCATCAATGGCAGATCCAACGGCCATTTCACCTGTTTGTGGATGGAAGGGCGCTTCCAAAGCAGCAGGATAGGGACCGATCGAACGGGAAAGTGTTGACTGAACGGCGACGAACCATGAACCATCTACTGACGCAGGGAGTGCGGCATGACCTCGTCCTGGCTGATGGGAGTCATTGGGAAATTGCCGCCGGGGACGAGGAGGCCGCATCCATCGTTTCACAACTGGGATGCGCGATGCAGTTGCGCATGACTACAGGCGCAATCGAACCTTCTCATCACGGCCGTCTGCGCCGGCTTCTCGTCCAGGTTGACACGCACACGTCCGTGGCGGATTGTTATGTTCCGTTGGCCTCAAAAAATGACGGCGTCGTCGTCTGCATTCTAGGTCCATGCGAAAACTGGGGCGGCCTGTACGTCAATCTTGTGAGATTATCGCTCGTCTGTGCCCGCGAAGCGCAGGCACGCGGAGGGGTCCTCATCCACGGGGCGCTCGCTGAACGGGACGGCATCGGTGTGATCCTGGCTGCGCCGGGCGGGACGGGAAAGACCACCGCCAGCAATCGGCTCCCGGCCCCGTGGCGCTCGCTTTGCGACGATACCACGTTGGTGGTGCGGGACCCGCAAGGCAACTACTGGGCGCACCCCTGGCCCACGTGGAGCCGTTTCCTGGACGGGGGGCCGGGCGGCGCGTGGGACGTGCAGAGCGCTGTGCCCGTCAAGGGCATCTTCTTCCTGGCCCGGGCGGTTGAAGACCGGGTGGAACGGGTAGGCCCGGGGCAGGCTGTCAGCCTGCTCGGGGAGTGCGTGGGACAGGTCTCAACGTTCATGGCGCCGGGCCTGTGCAAAGACGAACTCCGCGCCCTGCACCTGGAACGGTTCAATAATCTTTGCGCCCTGGCCCGGGTTATACCCGCACACGTGCTACACATCAGCATGACCGGCGCCTTCTGGCAAGAGATCGAGCAGGCGCTTTAGGGAGGACATTGCAGCCCGAGATCAGATCCGGTCGCACCAGCTTTGCATCTGGCGCTTCCAGGACCCAGCATACAGACCGTCTTTGGCGAGCAGTTGAAGATGGTTTCCCGATTCCACGATCTGCCCGTCCTGCATTACATGAATGATATCGGCGCACATTGCCGTGGTGAAACGGTGGGTGATAAGGATTGCGGTGCGGCCGGCGGCCAGAATGCGAAATCGCTCCAACCAATCTGCCTCGGCCCAGGAATCCATGGCGCTGGTGGGTTCATCCAGAATTATGATGGGGGCCCGGCGCAAAAAGGATCGAGCCAACGCCACCCGCTGCCATTCGCCTACACTGATCTCAGTGCCCCCCGCAAACCATCTCCCCATTAGCGTTTCATAACCCTGTGGCAACCGCCTTATAAAATTATCCGCACCGGCTTCGCAGGCGGCCTTCCGGATAGCAGGGGAAGAATCGGCCAGTTGCAGATCACCCAAAGCGATGTTTTCATGAACGGAAGCGTTATAACGGACAGGTTCCTGAAACAAGACCGTGATCGAATCGCGCAGTTCCCGGATGGATAGTTCCCGAAGATCGACGCCGTCAAGTTCGATTCTCCCCGACTCCGGGTCGTACAGCCGGCATAGCAGCTTTACAAGGGTGCTCTTACCGGCGCCGTTGTTGCCCACGATAGCCATCACTCGACCGGCCGGGATCGTGAGATTGAAGTCGCGAAGGGCGAAACGTTCGGTTGCCGGATAACGAAAGGCAACCTGATGAAACCGGATCCCGCTTTTCAGTGTGCCGGGCACATTCGTGGGAATAGTTGCCTCTTTGACCCTGGATTCAAGGGTTAAGAAGTCGAAGAGGCTTTCCAGGAAGAGGCAGTTGGTGAAGATCTGACTCACGGTCCCCAGGAGTGAGCCCATCTTTTGCTGCCCCTGATTGAAGGCCTGGTAAAAGAAGGCCAGGTCCCCCAGCGTTGCGAAACCCGTGAAAAGCCGCCAGACCATTAGAGCCATGACGGCGCCGGTGCTCAGAAGTGTTATGGCGCTTGTGCCCAACCCGGCCATGGTCCGATCTCGAACCAGCTTCAGGCTGAGTTTGCGCAATCGATCGCGCACCGTCTGATAAGCTGACTGAAAGTATGGTCCCAACCCGAAAAGCCGCAATTCGGCCGCGTTCTCCTTGCTCGTCAGGACCCAGTCGTAGTACCAGGCCCTACGATTGTCGGCCGTGGTCTGCAGCCAGTGCACATGCTGGCGCATGTTTTGGTGGAACACGACGGCCACGGCTGGGACCGTACCGGCCACCAAAACAACAGGCAGCCATAGACCAAATCGGAAGAGCAAGGCGGTCATAGCGAACAGTGTGATCGTGTTTTGCAACAGGCTCCCCATGTTCTCCATGAGACTCAGAGGGCGAGAGGCGGCCTCTGAACGCGCTCGATGCAGATTGTCGTAGAATTGAGGGGATTCGTAGAAAGCCAAATCGACATCCATCGACTTTTGATGGATGAGGTTACTCATGTAGTCCTGGACCCGTTCGGACTGAGCGGTGCGGATCCAGTTGTTTAGGCCCTGCAGGCATCCACCCAACAATATGACTGCCGCCATCAATACCACCAGAATCAGGGTGGGCGTGATGTTCTGCAAGCCAACACCACCGCCTGCCGCTTTTGCCAGGCTGTCCACCAGCGGCCGGATCAGATAAACTGTAGCTACCGGCAAAAGTCCCTGAATGACCAACAGTACTCCCCAGGCTATCGTCAGGCCGCGAGTGGTGTTCCAGACCAGCAACAACGCCCAGGGAACGTAGGGAAGCCGATCCAAAGTCTTTCTAATCTTTAAAGTTAAGGTCCCAATCTTTCCGGGCATAAACTACCTGATACCTCCCGCCGATGTTCACTTTCGATGATGAACCGCAAACAGAAAAAACAAACCCACTTTTCCTGTGTCGGCAGCTTCCCATTATGCCCCGCGAAGCTTGTTTCTGATCGAAATCTCACTTTTGGTGACCACTTTCAAGCCATCTCCCAGGATGGTGCGGGCGTCCTTGATCCTCTTTCTCAGCATATCCATTCCCATCACCTCCACGCTTGCAGACTGGTCGGTCCCCCACATCATATGATCGATCGTGATATGTCTCTCTAGCAACTGAGCACCCATCGCAACAGCAAAAATCGTTGGCTCGAGACCATACTCGTGGCCGCTGTACCCGACTTCACACTTGTATCTCTCTTTCAAAGTCTGAATGCATCTTATGTTGAGATCTTCTATTGGAGCGGGATAAGCAGAATTCGCATGCATCAGGGCAAACTGGGAAGCGTATTTACAAAGAATATTCACGGCCTCGTCGATCTCTTCGAGAGTGCTCATGCCGGTCGAGAGGATGATCGGTTTTCCAGTCCTGCAGGCCATTATAAGCAGATCTTTCTTCACCAGCATCGCAGAAGGGAGTTTAATAAAGGGAACATCGTATCCGGCAATGAATTCCATACTGGGTATGTCCCAAACAGAAGCAGACCAGGACAGGGGTTTCTCTTTACAGTATTTATCGATGTAGTCGTATTCTTTCCTGGAAAACTCGATCCTGTGCTTGTACTCGATGTATGTCATAGTGCCCCATGGAGTCTCCCGTATAGCGCCCTTCTGGTGCTCCGGAACACACAAATCAGGCTCCCTCTTCTGAAATTTAACACAATCCCATGAACAAGCAAATGCAGCATCGATCAGCTTCTTAGCGATCTGCAAGTCGCCGTTGTGATTGATGCCGATTTCAGCAATTAAATAAGGTTGTTCCAAATTATTCAGATCCAGCATCATATGCCATTCTTTTTGTACAAGAGGTATTTGGGTTTTATTTCAGCTTTATCCAAATTATTCCTGCATAGTCTGGTTACCAGGCTGTCCAGCCGCCGTCTATTGTAATGACGGAACCGGTCATGTAACTGGAATGATCCGAGCACAAGTACTCCAGGAGCCTGTTTAATTCAGTCCTCTTCATCATTCTGCCCATTGGAGCATGCCTGGAGTAGGCTGCAATGAACGATTCTCCCTGATCGTGCTCAACTCCGCCCGGAGCGATACAATTGACTCGGATTCTGGGCGCGAGATGTGTGGCAAGGTGCTTTGTCAGTTGGATTACGGCCCCTTTGGATGTCGAGTATCCGATATGCTTTTCACGGCCTGAGTAGAGGTCAGGCAGAGGTGACACAAGCCCGTAAGTAGAAGAGAAGTTGATGATCCCTTTTGCAAGATCCGATCTTGCAAACTGACGGCAAACCGAAAAAAGTGAGATCACATTCGTTTCAAGGTACTTTCTAAGGCTCTCCAACGAAACGCTGAACAGGGTTTGCCGGCCGGATTGGATCTCTTCAACATGGTCATTGAGAGCAAAAAGATTGATTAGATATTCTGCCGGATTGCTTTCGAACCAGGATTTCACAAAGTCCTCGTCTGTCAGATCATGCCCTAACTGCAGGTCGATCTCAAAGACTTCACAGTCAGGCTTTTGTTCAAAGAATTGGGTGGCCGCAGAACCGATCAGCCCGCGCGAACCGGCAATGGCTATTCTTGTTTTTTCCATAAGGGCCTTTCCTGCTCAGCTTCGGAAATCGTCAATGGTTGTCTTTAGCGCTTCAGCTTTCCTTGCAGCCAATTCAAGGTCCCGATAGTTGGTCTTAAACTGCATAATTTTCTTCTGGACATTTTCAGCGACAGGGCACAAACCTTTCCCGTACCAAACGTTTTCGTAAATCTCCGGATAGCGCCCGGCAAATTGCCGCTCTGAAATCACCGGTTCGAGATAGGGTACGCTCCATGCCGCGTAGATGCCGTCCCCGCCATTCCGAATATACGCCTTTCTGAATTCTTTCCATGGCGCTCCTATGCTTTCGTCGCCTCTGTAGAGCACACCGAGTGTATAGTAGGAATTAGTAGATCCTTCGGGTGTCTTCTGTGGAATCAGGTAGTCGCAATAAGACATAGCTTCCATAAACATTCCGGCTGATTTGATCCTCATCTCCACCAGTTCATCGACTCGTTCGAGTTGAGAGAGCGCAACCGCAGCATTGAATTCAGCCAGCCTGTAATTCCATCCCAAGATATCATGGCGCTTGTAATCGGGATCCTGGAATACGTCCTGATTCAGTCGAATACGACCCTCTTCGGCACGCAAATTCTTGAACCCATGGCCGCCTATCTTGCGCACCATCTCAGCGTACTTTTCGTCATCGGTGATTATCATGCCGCCTTCGCCGCATGAGATGTGTTTCGTGTTCTCAAAGCTATAGCTTGCCATGTGGCCGATAGTGCCGAGTAATTTGCCCTTGTACAGGCTCAGCACTGCCTGAGCGTTGTCTTCGATCACTGTAAGATTATGCGCTCCAGCCAGGTCCATTAAGGCATCCATGTCAGGAGGCAGGCCATAAAGCGACACAGGGATAACAGCTTTTGTTCGTGGAGTAATTTTCCTCGCCACATCGGCAGGATCGATGGTGAAGGTTTCCGGATCCACATCCGCATAGACCGGGATAGCATTGGCGTGGATTGTGGCAGTCGTATCCATAATGACAGTAAGGCCGGGAGAAATGACTTCATCTCCCGGCCTCACTCCACCAGCCTCCAGAGCCGCGTGCAATGTTGAAGTTCCGGAGTTGAAGGCAACAGCATATCTCACTCCGAACCTGCGGGCGAATTCCCTCTCGAGGGACTGCACCCACGATCCGCCTGTCGCCGACCACGACTCGGAGTTCAAAACCTTTTCAAGGTATGAAAGTTCATTACCCAGGTATTTCGATGGATTAACCGTCTTAGGCATTGTGGCTTCTTCAGTGGTTTCGGTCTCAATTCTTGAGAACAAGCTGGGTTTTTTTCTTCTGGTTTTCCGCCCATTGGCTGTGTAAATGCTGGTTGATTCTGATGACCTCAGGATTTTGATCGAGGTACCGTATGATGTCCCTCAACCCAAAATCAGGGTTAACGATGCCCAAGTTTTCGATTACATTCCGGAAAAACTCGAAATCTTCAGGATAGTCCAACGTCATTCTTATGTCGGGCCTCTTATATAGCTCATCAACGCCACGGAGATCTTCTACCTTGAAGATGCCGGTTTCTTTAAAATAAACCCACATCATCTCGGTGTCGTCCGTATCTTTTATCTCACAGACACGCAAAAGCGCTGCCGTCTTTATGCCGTATGTGAAAGCGCCACATACTACATTGGCAGCTTCGATAAAATCAGGCCGGCTACCTTCATACTGTTCAAACGCCAAGTCGATAAGCTCAGGTTCGCAGAACAGATCATCGCCGTCTGCAGTCACAAAGAATTCAATGGAGTATTTGATTGCGGCCCCCCTCCACCTGTCGAGTTTATCTTTTACGCTGCCGCGATGGAAGAAAATTCCGTTCGTTTGGGCGATTTCACACAAAACATCATCTTCCTCGAGCTCTGTCGTACAAAGTACGATTGCTTCAGCTTTTTTGGATCTCTTGACCCTGTGAATGACATGCTCGATGGTCGAAGTGCCATTTATTTCCAGCAGGGCCTTCCTTGGAAGACGGGTTGAATTAGTTCTAACGGTTATGAAGATTGCTTTTTTCGAGTCGTTCATCTCATTTCTCTTCGAGAACCCGGCGGCAGACATTGGCGATGTTCAAAGCCGCCGAGTTGTTTTGAAGAGGCATCAGTCGCCGCAATTCGTCCATATCGAAGTCCGAGTAAGTCTCCTTACCGAGCGCAATGCCTACGAAGGCAGTCGACGAAAATCGAGTGATCAGGACATCGCAGTTAGCGATCATGTCTTCCGCGCTCCCAGTCGCGAACACCATGGCTCCCGGCGCGTGCTCCCTGATTTCCCGGGTGGCGCGCTCGACATTCTCGATCGGGTGAAGCTTGAAGATAAGCTGCCGGCCCCCGGCGATCTCCACAGCCCTTCGTATGAAGGCCTCGCGGTCCTCGCGCCGGAATAACTCCCTCTGCGGCGACGTGCAGGCCAGCACGTAGTGCATGTAGGGAAAGTCGTTAGAGCAATATCGGCGGCAGTCATCGAAATTGGGTATTCCCGTAACGACGATCTTCTCGGGACGGACGCCTTTTCGGATGAAGAAATCGCGATATCCATCGCTCGCGACACAGAAAGCCCGGTATGCATCGCTAAGACCGGTCGCCGCCGTATCCGCCATCCATCGAGGAAGGAATCGGAGGCGCTTGACGAGATGAAACATAATGGATTCCGGGTCGGTAATCCCCTCCTGAACCAGTACGATCCTATTTTCTCGAATGTTCTTCTGGAGGTATAAGTCCGAGCAGGTAACTACCAGGTCGTAGGGCCCATTCTTTCCCTGGTAGTCGATGAGGAGGCCATGATTCTGCAGATACGTCCGAGAGCGTCCCACCGCCTTGTTACCTGCGATCGTGAATTCGATCAAGCCCAGTCTTCGAAGAATCTCATCAAAGCCGTGGCAGTAGTAAGGCGAGAAGCAATGCTCGTAGTCGGAAAGATGCATGGAAATCTGGTGCATTTGGGTTGTCTGATTCATCGAACCGCAGATGAAGAAGATCCTTTTTCTCATTTGCGCCCTCCGCCGTCGCTTATTACAGGCCCACACAATTTCACTTAGGAGCCCGACCTGCTCCCGTGTGCCGGATCGCCCTGAGGCCGCTTTTCCTGAGGTGATAATGAGATGATAAAAATTGCTTTCCGGCAAGCTTACGATAGCATGCACCTGAGTGGCCATCAAGGAAGTATGAAGGGGGTTGTCACCATGACAATGCCCTTATTGGACTGGTCAAGCCACCGGCAGTGCCGGTGGCCAACCTCGGACTGGAACAGATCGACTGACTATTGTTGTTGCGGTTGCTCTTTTGGTGAATCTGTGCCGGAGAAGGGTTTTTCTACTGCTTCGCCGCCCTTTTGGACTGCTTCGCCGCCCTTTTGGACTGCTTCGCCGCCCTTCTTAATTGCTTTGCCGGTCGCTTTGCCGGCATGCTTCACTCCCCGTTTAGTGGCATGGGCCCCACGCTTCACTCCCCGTTTAGTGGCATTGGCTCCACGCTTCACTCCCCGTTCAGTGGCATTGGCCGCGCGGTTCAGTCCCCGTTCAGTGGCTTCGCCCGCACGGTTCAGTCCCCGTTCAGTGGCTTCGCCCGCTCGCTCAAGTGCCCCGCCGGTGGCTTCGGCCGCGCGGTTCAGTCCCCGTTCAGTGGCTTCGCCCGCTCGCTCAAGTGCCCCGCCGGTGGCCGGCTTGTCCGTTGTTGCCTCCTCCGCAAAACAGACGAAAGAAAAGACCCCAACCATACAAAGCGCAACAAGGGGCAAGAAAACGTTTTTTCCCAAAGTCCGAACCATTTCTGTCATAGTCATGGGTACCCTCTCTTTCTTGTTTCATGAATTGGATATGCTGGGGGCTGACTTGTGAATTTCAGACCCCAATTGAGTTTTTGCATTAGAACCTGGTCCCATCCATCTGCGTGCGGCTTCTGTCCTTCCACTTTTTGGGCCGACTTTTCTCAGTTGCAGATGTCATCTCCCTGGCTTGAGTTACGATCGAGTGTACCTTTTGCGGGTTCATTCCCGGAATTCTCTTTAAACCGTGTTCTTCCGCAGCGGCAACCCTGGCAATAGTGCTATAACTGGCTTCGACTAATCGCTGCGACAGGACTTTTCCTATCCCTTTAAGTTCTTGAAGTTCTTTCATTTCTTTTTTCACAGCATCCTCCACTAATTTTCTTCCAGCTTGCCAAGTTTTTACAATCGGTCCGGCCGGCGCAAACGGCAAAGACATCCCCCGCATGCCTCCGCACAAAGGCTGTTCATTGGACGACCGGATTACTTTCTGCCGGCTTGTGTGTAATGCAAGGCCACAAACAAGCCGACCTGTTCGAGAACCCCAAGAAGAAGCTGGAGGCTATTTATTGAAGACCTTCTTTACTTCGCCAACCTTTTTCCGCACCGCACCCTTCAATTGGTCCTTCTTTCCCTCTTCTTCGAGGCCGCGGTCGCCAGAAAGGCGACCTATGCCTTTTTTGACGGTTCCTTGGATCTCTTCTGTCACACCCTTGATTTTATCTTTTGTGCTCGACTTCATGGTGTATCCTCCAATCAAGTAGACTCGCCAAAATGGACGAGCCGGAAAGCATGTTCTCCCCTTTGTGGGTTCGGACGACATACACGTCAGATTGGTTCACGGGCATCCACGTACCTTTCAAGCAAACCTTATGCCCGGCGGACCCAGAACTGTTGCTTTTAATGTTCTACAATGCTTACAGACACTTATGGATCGGTCAGTGCGATGGAAGATTGTAGTTTGAATAGAAAGAGTGTTGCATGCAACAGAAGCGTTGCATAGTTTGTCTGTTACATGCAACGCTTTCTCTATTCAACTCCACCTCCTTGGGCTGTACTCGCTCCTTCCATAAGTATCCATATACATTATCTAAAAGGAGAACACGACGGTTCTCGATCCCCCCGGGCATAGAATTTGCCTAACCAACAGGCAGGAGAGATCGTAGCTTGTAAGTTGAAGGCAGGATCGGAGTGCCGGAGCATTTATCCGGCAAGATACAGGAGGAATATGGCAGCAAATGAGAGCATCGCGAAGGAGTGCACAGTACTTTTTTGCGATGTGGCATGGTCCGGCAACAGTAAACACTAAAATTCTTTACCTAAGGTTATCGTTGGAGTATCCCATTGGCCGCGAGACTTACAAGAATCTAAAAAGGAGAAATAAAATGCTCAAGACGACTTATTCGACAATGCTACTCGTTATTGGTTTCCTGGCACTAATGCTCACGTTCCCGTCTGCTCATCTCATGGCACAGACATCGGAGGAGCGCAGTTCCGTAACGATCTCCACGAGCTCCACGACAGAGGCGCCGCCAGCGGAGGAGCGTAGTTCCGTCACGAGTTCCACGAGATCTACGAGTTTCACGTCAGAGGCGCAGGCATCGGAGGAGCATCATTGCGTCAGTCATTGCCGTCAACATTATGAGGAACGTTTGAGAGAGTGCAGTGAGCCGGGCCACGAACACCACAACCGCTGCGAAGCATGGGCTCGGGAACGTGAAAAGGAATGTCTCGAAAAATGTTATCGGGAATATCCGAAGTAGAGACTGGCGCAGTAAGGCTGGTGGGAGCATTCCTGGAGTCTTGCGAATTCTCACAGTAAACAGATTGCTTGAATCGGACTGGCCGGGGCCAAAGGCCCCGGCTTTACGCCCGATTCATGGGATGAATTATTTCCAGTTATCGATGAAGCAAACCCAATATACCTGTAATGATCAAGTAGAACGCCACAACATAATTTAAGAGCCTGGGCATGATTAAAACCAACAGACGGCAATTAAAGATACCAGTGGCCCTGAAATAGCTGGAAGGCCATGAAGAGGGGACACCATTGCATACTCCTTTGCATTAAATTAATACGGAAATGGTACAAGCCTTAAAAGTCCTGCGGGCCGTCGCGGTGCGGATTATTTGGCCTGGCGCTCATATCCTAAGAAGAGAGTTAATCCCACTTAACTATCGTCGTAAGGTTGGCCATCCGGCAGGGTATAACGAACAAAGAGGCCTACGCGCCGGATTCAAAGTTCTCCAGAAATTGCGATATTTGAACTCCCAGATAGATGCACTGCACCCCCTCGAAACAGGCGTCGGCATCTTTCCTCTCAAGATGGGTTGTCAGTTCGTGCTTTCCTTTAACCAGCTTGACAATCCAGGCATCTTTCTCACGGTCAAAACTTAAAGACAGTGAAAGATCGTGCTTTACGATCTCAGGGTACATCTCCCGAAGTTTGGAATCTAAGGCTTTTGGGTCCACGCTCATGGGCATTTTCTCCTTTTTACCAAGATAAGACATCCTGAAGAGCAGACAATGAAAGAGCGGGTATCAAATTACCTGCCTCTGCGTCGTTTCTCGTGACGAGATGGTGTTTTTGGCGAAACCGTCTCAACCGGGATGGATCGGATAGTATTGTTAAAGGCGCGGGCGATGCCGCCAAGACCTATCTGGCTGACATACAACAGCTTCACTGCCTGCCGGGTGGATAGCGTACCCATTGAAATCACAAAGATTGGCCTTTGGAGCTTGATTCCGAACCATTTCCGTCTCGGGCACTCTGGATTCAACCCTCATTTTGGCATGAGCCTCACACCAACACGATGGGACGAAAACATGGCCATCAACTGCGGGATGTGGTGTGTCCTGAAACTGCAAAAACCAGTCTCATTGACATATCACTTGCATGTTCAATTGTGAAATCGTATAGTTTTGCGGGCTTTGGGGTAGTTCAAGAAGTTTTCCGGGCAGAATCCGACCCAAAAATTTGGTTCGGACGCATAGCACACAACCTGACGCATTATTCCGGCTTATAGAGCACCCAGCCTTCTCCAAGGTTGGGCTATAACCGGTGGCTCCCACAAAAGGAGAGGCCTGCATGGTCAAGCAGATGGATAAAATGAGAATTGTTTTTACTGGTCCGTTTGATCCTACCCTGTGTGATGGAGTCTCAGGCTCCATATTTGACTTATCGGGATTTCTGAGAAGTCGAGGGCATGAAGTTTTTATAGTGAGTCTTATGCATGACGCTCCTCTGACTCGCGAGACCTTGAGCCGTCTGGCACATCATCAACCTGAAATCATATCTAGCGATAGTAATCACTGCAACTATGTTGCGAATAGAATAAACATCTATTACGAGGTATTACCGCGCAGCCGTTCAGAGATATTGGGTTGTCACCCTGGTGTCCTAAAAAGCTACATGAATAAGTTAGAATATAAAGAAGGCTACTTCCTCACGGTTGATAATGATTGTACCTGCATATTAGCTCACTCAATTCTTAAAAACCCAACGGCACATTTTATCCATTCACCTGTTCAATTCATTCGTCATTTTGGCACGTCACCAATCTTTCAGGCAATGTTGAGGAATAGACTAGTTTTTACCGTGAGCAAGTTTTCCCAGCAAGAGTTGGAGAGGACACTAAATCTTCATGCTCTCCTGTGGCCTCCCTTCATAGACTCGCATAGATTTCGGTTCCCTAGGACGAACAGACGTGGTTGGAAGATCGGCTATTACTCGGCCGGCCAGCACAAGGGGGATAACATAATCACCTCTTTAGCAACTAAGACACCTGACCGGCAGTTTGTTATAATGGGGCGTGGATACCAGTCTGATGTAAGGTGTGCGAATGTAACCCATCTAGGAGACACTACAGACATTAAGAGTTTCTATGCAGAGATATCGTTATTATTAGTTCCGTCAGTAATGCCTGAGGGGTTTCCTCGTGTCATAGTTGAGGCACTAATGAATGGTATACCCGTCATTGCTAATAGGATAGGCGGCATTCCCGAAGTTCTTGGCCCGAGTGGCATATTAATCGATACTGAACCATCTGAAAACAAAGTTGTTAGTAAGTATGTTTCAGCTATCACCAAGTTGCTCAGTGACCCCGATACGTACGAAGAATATAGCAAAAAAGCTCTGGAGCGAGCACAGGAATACGGGAAAGAGCTTTACGAGAAGAGCATCTTTTACAGCGACATGTTTCTACGTAAGCTAAACGGCATACCAGATGAGCAAATCACGCAGATTTTTGCCAAATAGGCATCTATTCAGCAATGTTGGAACATTTATCGGCGATGTGGCCGCTGGTCGTTATTTCCTGTAATTCATCCTCTGAAAGCTCCAGGCCCGAGTGTCTTTCCCACAACGGGGGAAGTCTGTCCGTATAGATATCTCCGCCACCGCCCAGAAAGTCCGCATAGTCGTCCATGTCCAGATCGCTCATCCACAAGGGTCTTCTCTGTTTTCTGAGTTCTGTGATATTGAGTTCCATGGTTATGAATCCTTTTTTGCCAACATATGTTCAGTTATTTTGAGTTCGTGCATCATTACTGATAACTATTATCTGACATAATCATAGGATAAGCACTCGTTTCGGATTGTCCAACACCGGGATTCTACAGGCCCAGCCGGCATGGCCACGTATGTCATTTTTTCTTTTTTTGCATCAAAATCGGCGATAAGAGCCATTGATGGGTGAACCGGCCGTCCCCGGCTGATTTTTTGACTTTAGCCAATGTCGTGGCATCATCGTGACGGGACCTGGGTTTTTGCGGGGTAGGCAAACACAGTCATAAAAAGGCCGCAATTCTAGTGACTTACACAGGAGAGTCGAATTTGTCGTGTGCCTACGTTTCTGAGGGAGCCGATTTGATGTCCAAGATAGTCTTAGGCATTGGAATCTTTAGAGATTTTAGTATTGTGACAAGCTCCGAAGTGGGTTCGTTACGCTGAAAGAATTGATTTCTTTTTAGTTTGAAACTCGGTTGCCTGGAGCGTCGAAAGCGTTGTTTGGATATGCGACCAGGGTTGCTTGCACTCCAGTTCGGCGACCCTTTAATGAGCAGGGAGAAAACGCAAAGCTTCACGTGCGCTTCAATGCGTTTGGGCAGCCAGTGGAACATTGGCTCCATCTTGATCCGGGTGTTCTTTAGAGTTCTGAAGGCCCGCTCGATCACAAGGAGTCCCTTATAACCCGCAGCAGCATCCTCGACGGTGATGGTATCGTCATTGGTCTGGAGCACCCATTTCCCGTCGTGCTTTGACGCCTGTTGGACGGCCTCTCGGTCGAGTCGGATGCGATCTTGCTTATCGATTGTAAGATAGCGTTTGTACCTGTCGGATGCCAGAAGATCGATCGTCCATCTGGCAGTGGCCTGACGGTCCGAATGGCTTTCAAGCTCTTCTTCAAGCTCTTTGACAACTTGTTCGCGATGCTTTCGCTCCCTTTGAGCCTCACGGGGATTGTAGCACAGGATATACCGGCGCTGGAGCATTCCATCTCCTACGATCACTTCCTTGGCCTGGAGGTTTTCGGCAATCGTTCTAAACCGGCCCGGCCTGGTAAGGACATCTTCCTTGATCTCTGAAACGCTACCCATGCGGGTGGCGAGAAGGTACTTCCCACAGGCCCTGGCCAACTCATCCCGATTTGTGCTCGAATTTATTCCGGAGTCGGCGACAAAGAGCGCCCGTCCAAGCTTCCATCCCCGAAGGCCTTCCCGAACCTTCTTTACTGTATCCACATCCGAGGTGTTGCCGGGGAAAACCCAGCTTCTCACGGGTAGCCCTTCCCTGGTTACGGCGAGAGCGACTACGATCTGTGGACTCCATATTCCGTCTTTGGAATGGCCGTACTTTCGAAAGCCCGGCCCGGTGTCCGTGTCCTCGTCTTCTTCGTCGATAGAGAAGGAGGCAGTCGTAGTATCATAGAAGATGACGTTTACAACCAGGTTGAAAAGATTTGCCATATGGAAAAAGACAGCATCTTCGACCCCGCGCACGTTCCAATGCAGAAGATCCATTGCCTCATAGAGTTGGTAGAGTTTTAGGGTGCCGCATGAAGGCAGGTAGACCTTTTGAAGCCATCGGTCCCATACACCGGGGCTCGCAGAGGCGGTTTGCGGTCATGGCGAGAAGCGCCCGCTCATGGAGAGCGCTACCACCTGAGTCCTCCATCGCCTTTCGCAAAGTTGGACAGAGTTTGAG
>JBEKQE010000071.1:0-23607 GCA_049520035.1 Syntrophobacteraceae bacterium
AGGGACTCCCCGGCTTCGCTTGTCTCCATTCCGGAGACAATGACACACACCTATGCCCTAAGCCAATAGCGGCTTGGTTTCAAGCCGGCCATTTTGGCTGGTTTCTTGACCGGCGCCAATATCTGACCAAGCTCAGTACTTGTCATTATAGAAATACTCAAAAAGTCGTACAGGGATTGAGGGATTGAGGGATTGAGGGATTGAGGGATTGAGGGGTTGAGGGATTGAAGGATCGAGGGCAAAAGCGGATTGAGGGATTGGATTTTAATTCCTAAATTCCTCAATTCCTAAATAGGGAATAGATCTTTATTGAGGAATAAGTCTGTAAGATTCAGGCGCCAACTGCTCTTATCTCCGAATGGTCAAGACACGACCTGGCATAGAAAATGGCAGCCTGGATATCTTCCCTCGTTAGCTCCGGATAGCCTTCCAGCAGAGTATCCCAGGATTGCCCTTCTGCAATCTGTTCCAGGATTACCGATACCGGTATTCGAGTCCCTCTGATGACCGGCCTTCCATTGCATACCCTTGGATTCAACTCGATCCTGTTCACCGGGTCCATCGGCTTACTCCTGGAAAGTGGGTTACATGTCAAAACATTTGGCAGATTTCAATTTATCGCAGTCCCCTGCCCTTTTCAAGTGCCAGTGACAAAGGCAGTGAACAGTCAATATCGAGCAGAAAAATCATCCACCCGCTTCCCGTTTTACACTAATAGTTGTGTGCATTGGGTCTGACCTAATGCCATTAACTTAAGATAAATAGCTGTCCTTTCAGCTCCTTACGAGTTTCGGATTGCGGTTTAAGTGGGGTTGCCGCCTTGCTCTTGGGTTTGCGCCCCGGACTGCGCTTTGTCTGCACTCCTCGGTTCTTTCTGCGATATTCCTGCCGGTCTTTTGGGAATTGAGTAGTCGAGAACATGGAAATGTTGCCTCAACTATGGCTTGACCTGAGACCGTCGCTCACAGGGTCCGGAGGGATTTAAAGTCTTTCCTGTAAATTGCCGATTCACCCTCTGTAATGTATTGTTTCAAGTCAGTCTTAGAAGGCACAATCAGCGGGTTCCCTGGATCAACAGAGTAATAGCCGTCCACGTCGGATGGAACTGGTCGTAGGGGTCGCCTGTGAAATCTTTCAGTGTACCCCAAGAACCATCGTCTCGCTGTTGGGACATAATGTATTGTTCTCCTTCTGAGATGAACTGAACTCCCTCAGGTCCAAATTGCCGAAAACAATAGAGGTATTCACACAGCAGGTCGAGATCGCCAACACGATGGCGAACGGTATTGTAGTTGCCGGCGAGATAAAAAAAGACCTTGTCAGCGGTGACGGAAGCAATCAGAGGGTCCTGCCCGTAATGGTTTAATGCGAGCAGCAGGTGGGTGGCATAGTAGTTCTGATCCTGGTAGGCGTCCTGGTTGAAACGGGCCGTGAACGGGATAGACGCGCATTCGGTCATAATGGTCCGGTAGTTATCGGGTGGCAGAGTGAAGTCCCTGTCGGCTTGGCAGCAATAAGCCATGTTCAAAAACGTTGCCCAGACCAATAGATCGGTCAGGCGGTCGTAATCGCGCTCTTTTGCAGCCTGTCGAAACTCATGCAATCGGTCAATTGGGGTGACTGCGCCAAAATGGTCACAGGCAAAGTCTTTAAGTGGTTTGACTGGCACCTGATGATGATATGCGACCGGCAGGATGGAAATGAAGTCTTCGTATCCGTCTGCACTGGAGGGGAAGTTTGTAGGGAATCGAGGCAGGGCGCGTTCGAACTCCCTTACGATAAGAGTATGAACAATGCCTGCCAACGCTTGGCCGGGTCCATGGAGCGTCAACTCGTCCAGCATAGTAACGTAGTTGCTGAATGTGAAGTCGAACTTTGAATCATCATCGCAAAACGCTACACACCAGCGAAGCCCGCGCAATGTGGCCAGATAGCGTTCGTCAGTGCATTGGGCGATTTCCCGGTCGATAGAATCAATGATGTCCTGGTTGTAGAGGAGTTGTCCGCCGCCAGGGTGCGCAAGCGTTTCGAAACTGCCACAAGCCAGTATTGCCAGGAAAAAGGTAAGAAATAGACAAGTATTTTTGAACCTTCGACTTTTGAAACAGCACGGGGAAAACATAGGCACTCCTGATTCGCCGCCATTGGGTCTGACCAAGCCAAGCACTTGTCGCTATAGAAATACTCAAAAACTCGTGCGCGGTAAGTATCTGAAATTACTGACTCAACAAATCCATTTGGGACCCGGTTTCTTGCCCTTTGCCCTCACGAACAGTTTGCACGCGAAGCCCGATCATGGACGGGTCAAGGAAAGTCGCGAAGAAGAACAGCCGGCTTGGTCCAAGACCAGGCGTTACATAAGCCTGAAAATGGAATTGCTGGCAAGCGACCAGAAGTAGGAGGGGAATATCCCCATAAACAGGACAGCCGTGGCCGTGGCCGCCAATGCGACTACAGCTTCGGGTGAAATCGCCGCAAGCATTAACGGATTCTCAGATGGCTGCGGCTGAAAATACATCACTACGACCACGCGCAGGTAGTAGTAAATCGATACCACGCTGTTTACACCCGCTGCTATGACCAGCCAGACATACCCGGATCGCAGCGCCTCGGTGAAGATATAAAGTTTTCCCATAAATCCCCCTGTGGGCGGAATGCCGGCCAGGGAGAACAAAAATACCGACATGACAAACCCCAGTGCGGGATACTTGAAACCAAGACCGGAAAAATCCGAGATGCTGTTGAATTCTTCTCCCTTCCTGCAGAGCAGCGCGACAACGGCAAACGCCCCTATGTTCATGAAGGCATACGCCATGAGATAAAAAAGCATGCCCGCCTGGGCAAATTTTGTGCCGGCCACAAACCCCAGGAGGATGTACCCTGCATGGGCGATACTGGAATAGGCGAGCATCCTTTTCACGTTATCCTGGGCAAGGGCGATTATATTTCCGACGGTCATGGTTAAAAAAGCGGCGACCCACATGATCGTCATCCAGCTTCCCTGCATGGGGGCCAGGGGAACGAGGATTGCCCGGATAAGAGTCGCAAAGGCTGCGGCCTTAACGCCGGTCGCCATGAATCCCGTGATGGATGTGGGGGCGCCTTCGTACGCATCGGGTGTCCACATGTGAAAGGGCACCATCGATATTTTGAATCCAAACCCGGCAGTCATCAAGACCAGCCCGACGACCAGGAATTTGAATTGAATGATTTGCGGATGGGTTCGAATAAAATTGGCTATTTTAATAATGTCCAGGCTTCCGGTGGTTCCGTAAACGAAGGCGAAGCCGTAGAGAAGAAACGCGGAGCCAAAGGCGCCCAACAGAAAATATTTCAAGGCTGCTTCCCCGGATTTCAACTGATTCTTATGAAATCCGGTCAGGGCATAGATTGCAATGGACATCGTTTCAAGGGCCACAAACAGAAGAATCAGGTTCCCTGCTGTCGCCATGAAGATCATGCCCACACCGGCAAAAAGAACCAGTGCGTAATATTCGCCGCAGTTGACGTTTGCAAAGAAATTCTGATAGCTTAACGAGACCAGTATGGTCAGGACAATAATCAGGCAGATAACAAGTGTAAGGAAAAACGAAAACCCGTCGGTTAAGACCATCCCGCTGAATGAGGAGAATGGAGGCCCTGCGGGGCGGGTAAAAACCACACTAACGAGGGCAAGAACGGATCCCAAAAGGGACACATGACCGATGAAGGCGCCCTTTGCCCATTCTTTGAAAACACCGATTACAAGTATGATCAGCGCCGTTGCAACAAGAATCATCTGCGGTAAGACAGCCAGGTAGTCCATTACCGGCAGGGCAAATTTCAACGTCTCCATTCGGTTCCTCCAGATCTAAAGCAGCGTACCCGGCGCAGCACGTTCGATATTTTTCGATCATCGACTGAGTGAAAGCAGCCCGCATCGAGAGGCTTCGCCGGAATTGACGGCAACTTTATCCTTTTGCAGGGCCGCTGCGACAGGATTGCCGTTTCTTTCAGCCGCATACGTTTCATACCTGTATTGATATTGTTGAATAAAGTAATTGACCGATGCATCCATTTTGCGCAAAAACGGGCCGGGAAAGACCCCCATCACGAACACCAGCACCGCGATGGGAACCATTACCACAATCTCTCTTGCGTTCAAGTCCTTCAGTTTGCTGTTGGCTTCTTCGGTAACGGGCCCGAACATAACCCTCTGGTACATCCAGAGCATATAGACGACACCAAATACCATTCCGGAAACGGCAAATACGCCGAATGCGGGATAGGTTCTAAACACACCCACCAGTATCATTATCTCGCCTACAAAACCGTTTGTCCCTGGGACCGCCACGGATGCAAGGGTTGCGATCATGAGAAAGGTGGCAAACACCGGCATTATCTTGGCAAGACCGCCGAAATCTTCCATGAGCCGTGTATGGCGTCTTTCGTAAATCATCCCAACGAGAAGAAAGAGGGCGCCGGTGTTCACCCCGTGGTTCAACATCTGATAGATGCCGCCTTCTATCCCCTGGATATTGAGTGCAAACAATCCGAGCATCACGTATCCCAGGTGGCTGACGCTGGAGTAGGCCACGAGTTTTTTCATGTCCGGCTGCACCCATGCCACCAGTGCCGCATAGATGATTCCTGCAATGGCCAGAAAAGCGATCACCGGGAGAAACTGATGGGTGGCATACGGAAAAAGGGGCATTGAAAATCTCAGAAAGCCGTATGTCCCCATTTTAAGAAGGATGGCGGCAAGCAGGACACTGCCTGCGGTGGGGGCCTCGACATGAGCGTCCGGAAGCCAGGTGTGCAGCGGAAAAATCGGCACCTTGATGGCGAATGCCAGGGTGAAGGCGGCGCACAGCCAGAACTGGGTCGATATCGGGATATGCAGATTATAGAGGTGAAGCAGGCTGAAGGTGCCTGCTCCCGTAGTCTTATAACTGTAATAATACAGGTAAATAATGGCGACCAGCATGAATATGCTACCACCCGCCGTATATAGAAAGAACTTGACAGCGGAATAGATACGGCGCTCACCCCCCCAGACGCCGATGAGAAGAAACATGGGGATCAGCATGAACTCCCAGAAAATATAAAAGACAATAAGATCAAGGGAAACAAAGGTGCCTATCATGGCGGTTTCGAGAAAGAGCATGGAGATCAGAAAATACCTGGTTTTGTCCTTTATATAGGTCCATGAACACAGCACGCATAACGGTACGAAAAAAGTGGTCAAAATAACGAGCCACAGGCTGATCCCATCCAACCCGACATAATAGTTCAGCGAAAAGCTCTTAACCCAGGGGACGAACTCCACAAACTGCATTTCGGCAACGGCCGCATCAAAGCGGACCAGGAGCAAAAGCGAAATCAAAAATTCAATGACAGAACCGGCAAGGGCGATTTTCCGTAATAATTCATCGTTCTTACCGCCTTCGCTCCTGATGAATATCAGCAAAAACGCACATAACAGCGGGAAGAAAATGAGGGTGCTCAGGATCGGAAAACTAAATTGATTCATTGATTTACTCCCGAAGATACATCCAAAATCTATAAATTATCGCTTAGCGCATGTACATATAATATGCCACTAGAATGAACGCTCCCACCAAAAAGGATACCGCGTACCGTTGGACATTACCGGTCTCAGACAATTTCCATATAACCCCGCACTTCATGAAAAATGCGGCAGTAGAATTGACAAGTCCGTCAATGACCACCACGTCTATGCCTTTCCACAGAAATAGACTGATCGAATGTAAAGGGTTGAGGACCGTTTTTTCATAGAGCTCGTCCACATACCACTTGTTCAGCAACAGACGGTAGAACGACGGATTTGCGGCCGCCAGAGTTTCAGGCATCGATCTTTTTTTCATATACATTGTGTAGGCAAAAAGAATTCCTCCGAACACGATAATGACGGTAAGGAGCATAAGCGAATACTCGAGTTCGAACGAGTGGTGGGCTACAGTTTCGGATACATGGTGCATCAATGCCGGCCCGCCGGCGGATTGAAAGAGTTTGTCTTTTCCGAGTCCAATCGCCGGGTCGAGGAAATGCTCGACAAGATTGCTCCCCCCGAGGGATGCGGGGACGCCGATGTAACCACCGAAAATGGACAGAACCGCAAGAATGAGCAACGGAACGGTCATTGTTTTGGGGGCTTCGTGGATATGTTTTTTCACTTCCTCAGAGGCCCGGCATTCATTGAAAAATGTCATGAAGATCAGGCGGAACATGTAAAAAGCGGTCATGGCCGCAGCGAGAACACCGATAAGCCACAGGAGGAAATGCCCCTGCTCCCCGCTGAAAGCCTTCCACAGGATTTCGTCCTTGCTGAAAAAACCCGAAAGTCCCGGAAACCCGACGATGGCAAGGGTGCCGATCACCATGGTGCAAAAGGTGATGGGCATTTGTTTTCTCAACCCTCCCATGTTCCTCATGTCCTGTTCCCCGCTCAAGGCGTGGATGACGCAACCCGAACACATGAAGAGAAGCGCCTTGAAAAAGGAGTGAGTCAGTACATGGAAAAGGCCGGCGGCAAATGCCCCGACACCCAGGCCCATGAACATGTAGCCGAGCTGGCTCACCGTGGAGTAGGCCAGGACCTTCTTGATGTCATTTTGAGTCAGAGCAATGGTGGCGGCTAACAAAGCCGTTAATGCGCCGACAACGGCAACCACACCCATGGCCAGCGTAGACATTGAATAAAGGACATTGCAGCGCGCCACAAAGTAGACGCCGGCGGTTACCATGGTGGCCGCATGGATAAGGGCGCTCACAGGGGTCGGGCCGGCCATGGCGTCAGGGAGCCAGATGTAGAGGGGTATCTGGGCCGATTTGGCGGTGCAACCCAGAAAAAATAACAGGCAGATGAGGGTAATAAGATTGGGTGAGAGCAGGTATGCGTTTGAAAACACATCGGAAAATTTCAACGACCATAACCCGTGCCCCCCCAAATATGTGATCAGCAGGAGCATGCCCACCGCGAAGAAAAAATCGCCCACCCGGTTGGTGATAAACGCCTTCTTGCCGGCAATTGCATTTGCCAGGTCGGAAAACCAGAAAGATATCAGCAGGTATGAACAAACTCCCACCCCTTCCCATCCTAGAAACATTAACAGAAAATTATCGGCCAGAACCAGCGTGATCATAGAAAACATAAACAGGTTGAGATAGGTGAAATACCGGTAATACCTGCCTTCGTCATGCCACATGTATCCGATTGAATAAACATGAATCAAAAACCCGACCCCGGTCACGAACATGCACATGAACATCGAGAGCGGATCGATCTGATATCCCACGCTCACGTTAAAGTCCCCTGCGGCAATCCAGGTAAACCAGGTGAAATCATACAAACGCTTGTCCGAGGGAAGCCCCAGCAACTGGAGGAGCAGGATCAGCGTGATCACAAAGGAGAGCCCAACTGCGCCGCAGGCGATCCAGTGCACGAGGCTTTTGCTTTTTTCCTCGATTCTGCGGCCGAACAGGCCGTTTATCAACACGCCTGCGAGGGGTAATGTCGGTATAAGCCACACTAGATCAAACATCATCGTAAGCCTCGATTTACCATTTCAGCAGGTTGTATTTATCAATATTGATGCTGCCGGTTTTCCGGTATAGAAGGACAAAGATTGCAAGTCCGATTGCAGCCTCAGCTCCGGCTACGGCCATGACGCACATGACCATGAATATCCCTTCAGCCGATTGATTGGCGCGTGAAAAGGCGACAAACGCCAGATTCGCAGCTCCAAGCATGATCTCTATGCTCAAGAAAATGACAATGGCGTCTTTGCGGGTGATCACTCCAAGTGTGCCGATGGCAAAGAGTATAGCGGACAGCGCAAGATAAATGCTTTGATAATCGTTCATTGAATCAGTCCCTTCTTGCCAGATAAACCGCGCCGACCACTCCGACGGTCAAGAGAACCGAAACCAGCTCAAAAGGGCAAAGCCCTTCGACAAAGATATAATTTGCAATCAGATTTACCTCGCCGAATGCGGATAGAGCATGGGGCCCCATAGCTCCCTTCAACGCCATCGGGCTCAGTCCCACGCCAAGGATCAAAAGGCTGATAAAGAAAAGGAAAAGAATCACAAAGCGACCGGTGAAAAGGTTTTTCTTAAGGTCTCCTTCCTCACCGCCTGCCCTAAGGTTCAGCATCATGATGGCATAGAGAATGAACATCATAATGGCGCCGGCATAGACGATCACCTGGAGGATGGCTATAAACTGACTGTTTAACAATAAAAAGAGCACTGCCAGCGCCAGGCAGTTTCCGACCATCCAGAGCGCGCTGTGCACGGTATTTTTCGAAAAAATGACAAACAGCGCGGTCCCCACCGCTGCAATACCGCAGATTATTGTCGCTGTCAGTTCCATTTCAGTTTGCCCTTTTGCTTTTCCATCGTATAAAGCCGCCCGATTCCCATCGGATATGCAGTCGAAGAACCGGCTCTCTTTTAAATTCAGGATCTCCCGGTGGTTTTTAATTTCTCGATGTCGAACAGAAAATCTTTACGGTTGTAATCTACATAATCATATACTTCCGTCAAACTGATGGCCCCCTTCGGGCATGCCTCCTGGCAGAATCCGCAGAAAACGCATCGAAGCTCATCGACAACGAATTTTATAGGGTACCGCGTTTTTCCTTCCTCTTCATAGGGAACCAGGACAATTGCCTGTGACGGGCAAATGGCCGCGCAAAGTCCGCAGGCGACGCATTTGAGATCCCCACTTTCGTCCAGATTCAGCCTGTGAAGACCCCGCCAGCGCGCGCTTCTTTGCGTTTTCTCATCAGGGTACTGAAGGGTGATCGGTTTCCTGAAAAAATTGCCAAGCGTATACCCAAGCCCTTTCAAAATAGGCTTTACATAGTGCCCTTTTTCAGCCCTGTCTCTGCTGACATCAATAATTTCGGATTTTTCCATTCCTGCTCCTGTCTTCAAGCGTACCGTCCTTCCAATCTGCCTGTGGCGTGGAAGGCCGCCATGAACATATCAGCCCAAAAGAGCCATTACCGCGCCGGTTGCGATGACATTTGCAATGGCCACCGGCAACAGGAATTTCCACTCGAGCTTCATCACTTTGTCGTAGCGCAGACGGGGAATCGTGGCCCTCACCCATATGCATATGAAAATGATGGTAAATGTCTTTAAGAAAAACCAGACAACGCCCGGCAGAAACGGCCCATGCCACCCGCCCAGAAACAGGGTGGTCACAAGGGAGGCAAAGACAAACATGTGGGTATATTCGGCCAGAAAGAAAAGGGCGAATTTCATGCTGCTGTATTCAATATTGTATCCGCAGCAAAGCTCGGATTCCGCCTCCGGCATGTCAAAAGGGATGCGGTTCAACTCGGCGACCCCGCTGATGAAAAACACAACAAAGGCGACCGGCTCCCGTACGATGTTCCACAGGTTGTGTTGGGCGGCAACCATGTCCACCAGGCTGAAGGACCCGCTCACCATTATGATGCTGATAACGGCAAAGGCCATGGAGAGTTCATAGCTGATGATCATGGCCGATGCCCTCAGACCTCCCATGTATCCGTATTTGTTTCCCGACGACCATCCGCCCAGTATGGTCCCGTATGAGCCGATGGTCGCAAATCCCAGGATAAAAAGGATCCCGATGGTCGGGTCTGCCAGGTAAAGATTGATTTTTTTGCCTAAGATCGTAATGGGGTCTCCAAAAGGAATTACGACCAGGAGCATAACGGCCATGGAAATGCTGATGATCGGCGCCATAACAAAAACCGCTTTATCGGCATTTTCCGGTATCACTTCCTCCTTGAAAATATTCTTGATCCCGTCGGCAATGGGCTGAAGGAGCCCGTGCCACCCTACCCTCATCGGCCCGTATCTGAGCTGGAAATGGCCTAAGGCTTTTCTTTCAAGCCATGTGGTATAGGTAATGAAAAAGAGGCATACTCCAAAAACAACAAGCAGTTTGATAACAGGAATGATGAGCAAATCATTCATCAGGTATACTCCGTTATGCAGCTTTTGCGATCCTGACGGCGCTGACTTTGTACTCAGGGATTTTGGACACGGGATCCACCTCGGCATGGGTCAGGAGGTTGACCGCAGCCTCGTGAAAATGGAACGGCACAAAAACCATCCCCCGCTGCGAGCGCTCGCTGAGATGGGCTTTTACCCTGATACTGCCCCGTTTGGATGTAATCCTGATATAGTCTCCTTCCGAAATTGCAAGTTTCTCCGCATCGCTCGGATTGATCTCGGCCAAAAGCTCCGGATAGAGGCGATTAAGGGCGGTGCCGCGCCTTGTCATGGTCCCCGTATGATAATGCTCCAAAACCCTGCCGGTGCTCAGCAGGAAAGGATAGTCCCTGTCGGCTGATTCAAACGGGGGTTTAAACGGGATTGAAAAAAACTGCCCTTTTCCCCTGGTAAATTTCCCTCTGTGAAGAACGGGGGTCCCGGGATGATTCTTGTCCGGACATGGCCAGACAAGTCCTGTCTGTTCCAGTCTTGCGTATGTTATCCCACCGTAACTTGGCGTCAGCGAGTTGATCTCCCGTATAATCTCCTCGGGGGTGGCCGCCGGCATCGTATAGCCCATTCTCTTCGAGATTTCGCTGATTATCCACGTATCCTCTCTTACCTCACCCGGCGGCTCCACCGCTTTTCTCACCCTTTGGACCAGGCGCTCGGTATTTGTGAAAGTGCCCTCCTTTTCCGCAAAGCATGTGGCCGGCAGAACCACATCGGCAAACTTCGCCGTTTCGGTCAGAAAGATGTCCTGGACGACAAAAAAATCAAGACAATGGATGCAGTGCTCGATATGATGCTGGTCCGGGTCGCTTAGCACCGGGTTTTCACCCATGACATAGATAGCTTTGATCCGGCCGGATTCGGCGGCGCCAAACATCTCGGTGACGGTGAGGCCCGGCTTGGCGGAGAACTTTAATTCCCCCCAGGACGCGGCGAATTTCTTGATGTTATTTTCATCCGCCACCGGCTGATATCCTGAAAAAACATTGGGCAGACACCCCATATCGCAGGCGCCCTGGACATTGTTCTGTCCGCGCAACGGGTTTACCCCGCCGCCGTCAACGCCGATATTGCCGCAGAGCATTGCCAGGTTGGCCAGGGATTTGACATTGTCCGTTCCGGTGGTATGCTGAGTGATCCCCATGGCATACAGGATGGAGCCCGGCCTGGCGTTTCCAAACAGGCGCGCCGCTGAGTAGAGTTCAACAATGGAAACGCCGGTTATCACGGACACATACTCGGGCGTGTATGATTCCAGGTGGGCCCTTAAATCTTCAAAACCTTCCGTCCGCTCATCGATATATTTTTTGGCATGCCAACCTTCTTTGATGATGATGTGCATGAGGCCGTTGATCCAGGCGACATCGGTCCCCGGTTTGGGACGAAGCCACAAGGCGGCGTGCTCGACCAGGGAAATTCGCCTGGGATCGATCACCAGGAGCTTCACGCCTTTTCTCATCACCGCTTCCTTGACGTAATTGGCGATGATAGGATGGTTTTCATCCGTATTGGTGCCGGTGGCAAGGATCACTTCCGATTTCAAAACATCGCTGATGGGGTTTGTCATGGCCCCGCTTCCGAATGAGGCGGCAAGACCTGCCACCGTCGAGGAATGTCAGAGCCGGGCGCAGTGATCCACATTGTTAGTGCCGATCACCGCGCGGATGAATTTTTGAAACAGGAAATTTTCCTCGTTGGTACACCTGGCCGAGGACAAGCCGGCGATGCTGTCCGGTCCGAATTCATTCTTTATTGCGGAGAGCCGTTTGGCTATGAAGTCCAACGCCTCATCCCAGGTTGCTTCCCGGAATTTGCCGTTTTCCTTAATGAGAGGGGTTTTCAACCGATTGTCGTCCCCGATGAATTCATAGCCGTATCGGCCTTTTACACAGAGACTCCCCCGATTTACGCCGTCATCGGTCTTCGTGTATACACCGATGACCCGGTTCTCCAGCACGTCGAGTTCAAGCTGACACCCGCAGCCGCAATAGGCGCAGGTCGTTTTTACCCGTTGGCCAAGCCAGGGCCGCCCCTTGTACCGGCTTAGATTCTCGGTCAAGGCGCCGGTGGGGCACACAAACATGCATTCACCGCACGATTTGCACTTGTCGGCGGCTACCGGAACCAATCTCGCCTCTTCGTTTTCTCCCAGAATATCAATAGCGCCGATCCCCTTTACCTTCTGGCATGCAGTGACGCAACGGCGGCACATAATGCACCGCTCAGGCCAGTAGCGGATCAGAGAGGTGGCATAGCCGTCATCCCGTTTTTGCTCACGGGGATCAAACGACACATCGGTAATGCCGAACCGGTAGACGATATTCTGAAGATCGCATTCACCCCCCTTGTCGCAAATTGGGCAATCAAGGGCATGATGCCGCAGAATCTTTTTCAGATTGACAACCCTCTGCTCGTGGAGGGCTTCTGATTCGGTGGTGACTTCGAACCCTTCTTCAACCAGGGTATTGCAGGATGTCACCGGCTCCGGCCGCCCCTCGATTCCAACAATGCACATGTTGCATGAGCCGATGGGCGGGAGCCGCTTGTGGTAACATAGACTCGGGATGTCGATCCCTGCGCTCCGGGCCGCTTCCATGATTGTGGTCCCTGCCGGGACAGACAACTCACTCCCATCAATCTTTAAATTGACCATACTTACATTGTTCCTTCATTAGATCATTCATTACGACGCGCCCTACCGGTCGATTTCCCCCAACACCACATCCAGGCTCCCGATAATGGCGATCGCGTCGGCGACCATATGGCCCACCAGCAAGCGGGGCAGAGCGCTTGCCAGGTAGAAACATGTCGAACGTATTTTGAGCCGGTACGGATGCTCGCTCCCATTACCGACAAGATAGAATCCGAGTTCCCCTTTGGCCCCTTCGACGGCCGCATACACCTCTCCCACCGGTGCGGACGGGCCTTTGGCATGGATCATGAACCGACGGATAAGCGCGCTGATGTCATTTTGGACCTCCGGCAAGCTGGGGTTCGCGACCCAGGGGTTATCCGTTTGAACCGGTCCAGCCGGAAGGTTCTCAATCGCCTGGCCGACGATGTTGATCGATTGCTTGAACTCTTCCATCCGTACAAGGTAACGGTCAAAAACATCGCCGTTTTGCCCGACCGGGATCTGAAAGTCAAAGTCGTTGTAACTGGAGTAAGGAAACGCCTTTCGCACATCATAGGCCACGCCAGATCCCCTGAGACAGGGGCCGGTCAGTCCGTAGTTAAGCGCTTCTTCGGCTGAAATCTTCCCGATATTCATGGTCCGGGTGGTCCATATCTTATTTTCCGTCAGAAGCGTGTGATAGCCTTCCAGCGCTTTGGGAAACCACTTAACGAAATCGCGGACCTTTTTGATAAACTCATCGGTCGCATCCTGGGCAACGCCTCCGATACGAATAAAAGAGGGAGTGAGCCTATATCCGGCGATCTCTTCGTTGATGCCCATGATCATTTCGCGGTCCCGAAATGCGTAGAAAATGACGGTCATGGCGCCGATGTCCAGGGCATGGGTGCCCAGCCAAAGATGGTGCCCCATGATCCGGGCAAGTTCGGCCATGATCACTCTCAGATATTGCGCTCTTTTCGGGGCCTCGATGCCCATCAGTTTTTCGACGGCCAAACAGTATCCAATATTGTTTGCCGAGGCGGCCGCGTAGTCGAGCCTGTCGGTAAGGGGAATGATCTGCTGGTAGTTGCGGTTCTCGCAGATTTTTTCAATCCCCCTGTGAAGATATCCGATAACGGGTGTGGCATCTACGATGGTTTCCCCGTCGAGTTCCAGTATCACCCGGAGCACACCGTGGGTGGCCGGATGATGGGGTCCCATGTTCAGGGTAACGGTTTTGCGTTCAGTCATGATTTCTTATGCCCGGCTGTTTTGCTGTTCCATCCCAATCAGCAGTAATCTTTAATTGTTGTAGGATCAAAGGGCTTGTTGAAATCTTTGCCCTCAAGCGGGAAATCCTTTCTCAGCGGGTGTCCCTCAAAGTTTTCCCATGTGAGAATCCGCCGGAGGTCGGGGTGATTTGAAAAATTGATCCCAAAAAGGTCAAACACTTCCCTTTCCCCCCAATTGGCGGAATGCCAGATACTGCTCACACTCGGCACATCCTGCCCATCGTCAGTTTCCAGTCTGATAATCAGGCGGGTAAAATCCTTAGAGGATAACAGCAGGTAGAGCAGATCAAAACGCGGCCCTCTCGGCGTACGGTCGATGCCCACAACATCGGTTAACATATCAAATCCGAATTTCTCGTCCCCGTGCAGGGTTTTCATCACTTCATAGAAAGATTGCGCGGCAACCGTGATTTCCTTAATACCATGACGGTCAGTCTCTTGCAGGATTGAACCGGGACATTTTTCGCAGATCGTATTAACTATTGTGTTAAGCTCCATCTGTGTTTTCCTGTCGACTATCGCAGCATGCCTCTTTTGAAGTCGGGGCGCTGGTCTAATTTTTCGGTTCTGATCTTTTCCTGGACTTTCATCAGGCCGGCCAGCACGGCTTCGGGGCGGGGCGGGCATCCAGGGATGTAGACATCGACCGGTATAATCTGGTCAGCGCCCTGGACCACGGCATAGCTCTTAAATATCCCTCCGCATGAGGAGCATGCACCCATTGCAATCACCCATTTGGGGTCCGCCATCTGGTCATATATCCGTTTGACCATCACAGACATTTTCTTGGTAAGGGTACCGGCAATGATGATCAGGTCGGACTGCCTGGGCGATGGGCGGAAAACCTCGGAGCCGAAGCGGGAGATGTCAAAATCGGCCAGTGTGCTGGCGATCATTTCAAGGGCGCAGCAGGCAAGGCCGAAGGTACACGGCCATACCGAATTGCTCCTGCCCCAGTTCACAAGCTTCGTCAGGCTCGTAACCACTACGTTGTCGCCTGCCAGTTGATTTTCTAGTCCCATTCCAGCGCTCCCTTTTTCCACACGTACACATAACAGACCAAAAGTATCAGCAGAAAAATCATCATTTCGATAAACCCGAACATGCCCATCTTTTGGTAGTAAACCGCCCATGGGTAAAGAAATACGCATTCGAGGTCAAAGACAAGGAAAAGCAGCGCAATGACATAAAACTTGATGGGGGTTTGCGCATACTGCGTACCCTCGCTGGGCAGGCCGCACTCGTAGGCTTCATCCTTGACTTTAAAAGACCGCCTGGGGCCGAGAACATGTGAAAGAAACACGGTCCCGCCGCCAAAAAGTAAGGCAAGTATGATAATATAGAGAACGGGTAAATATTGAGACAACATAGAACCAAACCTCCTGATCCGCTACTCGACCAGCCCGGGCGCGCCTGCACCCCTTAAACCAGTAAGGCTGTCGGAACTTCCCCGAGTAACATCGCCCGTGGATCGATAACTCGCCGTTCGGGATTTGCACTTACTTTCACAAGACAAACGATCACAGAACAAGCACCGGTTTAATACGCCATCAATGCGGATATGACAACCTTTTTTTGCAGTTGGGGGAAATTTTTCAACCCTGATCGAATAAAAAAACCCGGACCGCGCAACACGAGCGCATGGAGCGTAAAGAGCCAATTTTAGCAGCCGGACTTCCACAGGCTGGAGACGCGGCCCTATGGGCTGCGAACGAAGACCACGAAGAGAGATCGCGCTGATTTCTCAAAACCTCTTCGTGCTCCTGGTGTCTTTCGTGGTAAGGATAGCTCCTGGTTGTGGCGCCGCGCGGCCTGATTAAGAATTCCTTGTTTTCAGGGTCAGCGCCGTCAGACAAAGCCCGTTAATCGCGAGCGCGGCGGCAGTGGCCAGAAGGTAAGTAGCAGCAATGCTGGTGCGCTCGACTGCCAATCCAACGACAAGATAAAAGGAAACAGCGCCGAAACAGCCGATGATGATTCCGCTAATAAGCCCATGGGCTGCATCTGCACCATTTTGTTTCTGCGCAAAGACCCCCATAATGCATGTAAAAACAGGAAAAGGCGCGAGGATACCACTCCATTTCGGTCCGATGTGCCCAGCCCAACCAGTAATCAAGAGAACCATGGCGGTTGCCGTGACCATTCTCATTGGAATATCCCACGAGGGCGCAGCGACCCTGGAAGCACTCGAGACGGGGAGACCAGCCGCTTTCACTGCGGCTGAAAGAAAAAACAGCACCAGGAGAGTCAACACTCCCAGATTGAACGAAAAAAAAGATAAGCTCCACGCGGCGAAACAATAGGAAGCAAAACCCACAATCAACGGGGCCAGCCAACTAAGCCCTTTGCCTGTTCGGACGTAGGCAACGCAAAAGGCCGCCAAAGCAATGGTGCCCAGAAGCATTCCACGGGAACCTTGTTCGGCAAAACGCGGTCCCTGCTCCAATGCCAGAAATAGTGAAACCGGGCCCGAAATAAGCGGCAGACCAGTGAATACCCCTCCCAGCGTAAATCCCCACCGGCGTACGGCCAGCGTTGCCATGGCAATCAGAAGCGGTGTCAAAATCAATTTTAGAATCAACAGGTTCATAGAATTGAGAGTTTTAACCTGCGTGTTTGACGTGTTTAAGCAGATATATTATCTTCTACAGAGGTATCATTGAACCAGATTTCGCTACAGGAGGAAAGGCTGTATTGCGCCTCTTCAGCGTTGTTTTTTCTCCGTAGCCCTGCGCCACATAGCATGAGAAATAAGTTGAATGGCTGTCAGGAATCGTTATGCCTGCTGGAAAAGAGAGGAGATCTTGCCATGAAGTTGAGCACAAGAAACGTCATAAAAGGGAAGGTCATCGAGGTAAAAGAAGGCGCAGTCGCGGCGAAGGTCCGAGTTGATATTGGAGGCGGAAACATAATCACGTCAACGATTACGGTTGATGCCGTCCGGGACCTCGCCCTCAAGGCAGGTGACGAGGTATGCGCCCTGATCAAAGCGAGCAGCGTCATGATAATGAAAGAGTAGCATCCGAGAGGACAACCAAGCTTTGATGCGGGAAACCTTTTGGTTTCCCGCGCCTGATTTCACCAAAGCCTCATGGATGAAAGAAAAATTCATACTCTATTTCTGATGAGCATGTTCAGCATAATTCCTGGACTTCAGCCCCTTTGGCTAACCATCAAGGTGGCCTCAGTTGCAACGCTTTCTGCGTTCCTGACCGGTGTCGCACTGGCTTTCCTGCTCGCAAAGGGCAGGTTCCCGGGCAAAGAGTGGCTGGATGCGTTTCTGACTTTGCCCCTTGTTTTGCCGCCAACCGTGCTCGGGTACTATCTTATCGTCCTTGTGGGCAGAAACGGCTGGATTGGACGCTGGCTTTATGAAGCCTTCGGGATAACGCTCATGTTCACTTGGCAGGGAGCCGCGCTGGCCGCCACAATTGTCTCGCTGCCGCTGGTTTTGAAATCGGCCACGACCGCCTTCGAGAGCGTGGACCAAAATCTGGAAAAAGCGGCACGAACGCTCGGGCTATCCGAGGCGGACGTGTTCTTCCGTGTGTCCTTTCCTCTTGCCTGGCGGGGGATTCTTGCCGGAACGATGCTCGCATTCGCCCGCGCGATGGGAGAATTCGGGGCAACACTGATGATTGCGGGCAACTTGCCCGGCAAGACGCAAACCCTCTCACTTGCCGTCTATGATGCGGTTCAG
The DNA here is from genome assembly GCA_049520035.1 of Syntrophobacteraceae bacterium. GTDB lineage: Bacteria > Desulfobacterota > Syntrophobacteria > Syntrophobacterales > Syntrophobacteraceae > SbD1. The sequence continues at coordinate 17,621 of JBEKQE010000071.1, forward strand.
GCGGGAAACGACAGCCTTGCGGCAACTCTGGTGCTCATTACATCGCTCGTTTGCATTATCGTTCTTGTCTCTTCAGGCAGAATACTCAAAACCAGTTATCTCAAGGAGATTAACCGATGAAGCGCTCAATCTACTGTCTTGTTTCGCTGCTTTGCAGTCTTATTCTGCCCTTTTCTTTCGTTGTCGTCGCTTCCGCTGAGCAGGAACTGATCGTTTCTGCTGCGGCGAGTCTGACCAATGCTTTCGGCGAGATCGGGAAAAAATTTGAAAGCGCCAATCCGGGGACCAAGGTAATCTTCAATTTCGGCGCATCGGGCGCTCTTTTTCAGCAAATCGACAAGGGCGCGCCCGTGGATGTCTTCGCATCCGCCGACCAAAAGACAATGGACCAGGCCGCCGAGAAAGGTCTCATTATTTCCGGCACCCGCAAGGATTTCGTGAGCAATGAATTGGTTCTCATCATCCCTCATGTGGCCAGGAACCCGGTCAAGACGCTGCAAGACCTCACCACAAAAGAGATCGGGAAGATCGCCCTGGGAAACCCGGAAACCGTTCCCGCCGGTCGCTATGCTCAGGAGGTCCTCACCAACGAAGGGCTTTGGGAAGAACTTAAACCCAGGTTTATCTTCGGGGAGTCGGTGCGACAGGTGCTGGATTACGTCAGTCGCGGCGAAGTGGACGCCGGGTTTGTTTTTGTAACCGATGCGGCGGTGGCGAAAAACCATGTCAGCGTGGCTCTGGAAGCCCCGAAGCATAAACCGATAACTTACCCGATCTCGGTTGTTGCTTCGACGAAGAACAACGACCTGGCCAGACGATTCGTCGATTTCGTTTTGAGCAAGGAGGGCCAGGAGGTCCTTTTCACGTATGGCTTCAAAAAACCCTGATATGCTCATCCGAGTCGATATAGAGAAAACGATGTCTTCCCGTGGGAGACGCTTTTTCCTCAAAGCGGCTTTTTCCTCAGTGGAGGGATTTGTCGTCCTTTTTGGACCTTCCGGGGCCGGCAAGACGCTTACCCTCCAGTCCATAGCAGGGCTTCTTACCCCCGACTCGGGCAGAATCGAGCTCAGGGACAGCGTGCTCTTCGATTCAAAGAGCGGAATCAATATAGATCCGCAACACCGCAACATCGGCTACGTTTTTCAGGATTACGCTCTTTTCCCGCATCTTACGGTTTTTGAAAACGTCGGGTTCGGCTTACGGAAGCGGTGGCCGCAACCCCTGTCCCAACCACATAGACTAAAGGTTGAAGAGTTCCTGGATATCTTTGAGATTACACATCTTGCAGCAAGCTTCCCCTTCGATCTGTCCGGAGGCCAAAAGCAGCGTGTGGCCCTGGCTCGGGCACTCATACGTAGCCCGGAACTCCTGCTTCTGGACGAACCTTTTTCAGCCCTTGATACCCTCCTCAGGGTAAAGCTCCGCGATGAACTCCTCGCGATTCAGGCCCGTTTCAAAGTGCCGGTAATCATGATTACGCATGATCCTGAAGATATCAGGGTATTTGCCCAAACACTGGTGACGTATGAGACTGGGCGGGTATGTAAGGTGGAAACATCGTTAAAAGCGCGTAGTGGCGCAAAGCAGGCACGGGGATAATTATTTCCTTGTCGTGCAATTATGAGTCAACCAGGCAAAGAATAGTTTGCTTGACATTTTTTAGGGGATGCCCGTTGTAGTCCAAGACCCTCAGATCGTTGCTCTTGGATAGGTCATGCATGATAAATGTGAACTGCTCCTGATATTTCTCTTTTACTTTTTCAACCGGGAGTTCATAAGCGATGTACTTTATCGCTTGTTAAGCTGTGAGTGCATGAAAGTGTTCGCCATAGGCGTTCACAAAATCAGGGCCGCCTTTCACCAATATCAATCGGTCGGCAATTCATGGGCAGGCGACCTCAGAAGGCAACTCAGTACTGCATCTGGATTCCGATTTCCATGACTTTCGAGGGCGGTATGTTCAGATAGGACGATCCACCGAGCGCATTGCGAAACATGAATGTAAACAGGAACCTGCGCCACCTGGGCATGGTCCTCCTGCTCTCGCGCACGAGGCTTATGCGGCCCAGGTAATACGTCACCTCATTAAGATTGATGTCCAGCCCCTTCGCCTTGGCCAAAGACATTATCTGCGGTATGTCCGGCGATTCCATGAACCCGTAGCGGGCGCTGATCCGGCAGACGCCGTGACCCAGCTTCTCGATTTCTATCCGCTCGGCTTCCGCCACCTCGGGGGCGTCGGTGGTGAGCACCGAAAGGATCACCAGTTTCTCATACATGGCCTTTGTCTGGTTGACATAGTGGAGGAGCATGGGCGGCACTTCCCTCTGGAAAGTGGAGAGGAACACGCCGACGCCCGGCAGGCGTATCAGGTTCTCGCTGGCAACCATTTCCATGAATTTTTCTTTTGGAACGGTGATGGTCATCACCATTACCGCCAACCTCTTCCAACCGTCCCACCAGGCGACCATGATAACCATGACCAGCAGAGCGCTGGAAAGAGGCAACCAGCCGCCGGTGGTGAATTTTTGCAGGCATGCGCTGAAGTAGGTGAGGTCCATTATCACGAAAAGCAAACAGAGCGGCAGGGCCCTAATGACGCTCCATCCCCAGACCCACCTGCAAATAAAGTAGAATACCACCGAAGTGATGAGCATGGTCCCGGTGACCGCTATGCCGTAAGCGTCGGCGAGGTTGTCGGACGCCTTGAAGTGAAGCGTTATCGCGATGGCCGCCACCATCATAAGAACGTTTACATCTGGGAGATAGACCTGCCCTTCAGCCATTCCCGATGTGTGCACGACCCTCATGCGCGGCAGGAAGCCCAGTTGAATGGCCTGCCGGGTCAGCGAGAAGACCCCGGAGATGATGGCCTGCGAGGCTATGATCGTGGCAATCGTGGCGAGCAGGACCATCGGGTAGAGCAGAGCGTGTGGAACGAGGCTGAAAAACGACGTGCCGGCGTTTGCAGGGTCGTGAAGGATAACGGCGCCCTGGCCGAAATAGTTGAGAACAAGCGCCGGGAGCGCCACGAGGTACCACGAGATGCGGATAGCCCTGGCCCCGAAGTGCCCCATATCGGCGTAGAGGGCCTCGCACCCGGTCACGCAGAGCACTACCGCGCCCAGCAAAAAGAACCCGCGTATCCCGTTGTTTAAAAAGAACCGGACTCCGTGGGCCGGGTTGACCGCCGCCAGTATATCGGGCCTGCGCGAGATTGCCGCAACCCCCAGCGTGGCGATTACCACGAACCACAGGATCATCACCGGCCCGAAGAACTTGCCGATCTTGCCCGTGCCCTGGCTTTGGGCCCAGAAGAGCACAAACAGTATGCAGCAGGTCAAGGGGACAACCAGCGGCCTGGTGCTCGTGGTGGCCACTTCGAGCCCCTCCAGCGCGGACAGCACCGAAATGACCGGAGTTATGAGACCATCCCCATAGAGCAGTGCGGAACCGAAGAGCCCGGCCAAGATCAGTCCCCTGCCCAGGCTCGCTCCCCTTTTCTTGTGGAGAAGGGCCAGCATGGCAAAAACACCGCCCTCTCCGTCATCCTCGGCCTTGAGGACAAATAGCGCGTACTTGAAGCTGACCACCAGCATCAGCGACCAAAAAATCAATGACACCAGGCCCAGAACGTTTTGCGGCGAGGGGGTAATCGATGACTGGCCGATGAAGCAAACTTTGAGGGTATACAAGGGGCTGGTGCCTATGTCGCCGAAAACGACCCCCAGCGCGGCGGCGACCAGAACACCGGCCTTCTCTTTAGCGTGGCCCATGAAAAATCATCCCTCCCCAGGTCTTACGTTACCCCGTCCTCAACAGGTCATTTTTCCTGCGGGGAGCCTTCCCACCATACCTGGGAAAACTCCAGGCGCGTCGCCTCCACAAGGTTGTCGATAGCCTGCTGTGATTCCGGCGTGGTTTGAAAACCTGGGAACTCGAGGGCATGCATTATCAGACTCACCGCATCATCCACGCTGATCGATCCGAGGTGTATTACCATGTCGTAGAAGGTCGCATCCCAGGTATCGGCCCCGTAAAGTGAAAGCGCCCACTTTCGCCGTTCATCGTCATCCCTTACGATGATCTCCCGGGCCTTGGCCGTAGCGATGCCCTCCCTCTCGACCTCGTCGGCGACGCGGGCTTCAAGGTCGGCCACTATCCGCACCTTGAGCACGTGAGGTATGTCCCGAAGGAAGAAGTTCCCGAAAAGCCCGTGGTAGACCACATTGTCTTTTTGCACGTGCTTGAGAAGGGCGGCGCGGATGTAGGCCACGTATTTTTTCTTGTCGCTGGTAAAACGCTCCAGAATCTTGGGCGCATCCTCGATCGCCCGGACCAGCTTGATTTCCGGGATGTTGAATTCCTGTGAAGCCGCCAGGAGTATTTCACGGGAAATACAGTCATAGCCTAGCTTTGCCGCCAGTTTTTCCGCCACTTCCCGGCCCCGGTAGTACGATCCTCTAGAAATGGTGATTATCGCCATCTCCCGTCCTTTCCTCATTCTCTGATTAAAGATTCCCTGCTGCTAATTTACCATGGAAAGTCCAAGATGAGACACAGGATTCCTGAGTCATTTTGATAATACTGCCTCCAGCCCCAAAATGGTGAGAGCCGGGAAGGAAGGTGCCGCTATCGGCCCTACTCCCGGCTCTCTGGAGGGGAGTAAAGTGTTATCCCCCATGGTGTAATCGGAACAACGAGTGTTTTCCTAAAGTGATAAACGGCCGATACCATGCCTTAAATTGAACCCTCGACCGGCCCGGTCATGGGCCGGGCCTTTCTATTTTTCTTCTGCTTTATAGCAGATTTCCCCCTTTTAACTATCAGGCATGGCCAATTGGCTCGCGATGGATGTACATCTGCCCCACGCCGACCTGGTCCGTGGGAAAGACAACCAGTTCCTGGATGTTTACGTGAGGCGGCCGCTCCAGGCACCAGATTACAGCTTCGGCTATATCTTCGGGCTGGAGCGGTTTGAATCCCTCGTAAAGAACTTCCGCTTTGGCCTCATCTCCCCCCATACGCATAAGGTTGAACTCGGTTTTAACCATACCCGGCTCAATATTTGTCACACGGATTTTCTTTCCCATTAAATCCATGCGCAAACCGTCGGTAATTGCCCGTACCGCAAATTTTGTCGCGCAGTAAACCACACCGCCCGGTAGTGTCCAGCGCCCTCCGACCGAGCCGATATTTACAACGTGTCCCGCATTGCGCTTGACCATGTGTGGAAGGATGAGCCGAGTCATATAAAGCAGGCCCTTTATATTAGTGTCTATCATCTGTTCCCAGTCGTCGATCGACGCTTCATATACCGGTCCGGCGCCCCTGCCCAGCCCGGCGTTGTTTACAAGGATTGAAACCTCTGAAATCAGGTCCTCCTTCCCTTTAAACGCCGACTCGCACTGCTTTAGATCGCGAATGTCAAATATCAGAGGCTCGGTCCGAACCCCGTGTTTGCCGTAGAGTTCTTCCTTGAGCTCCAACAGCCGGTTTTCCCTGCGGGCATTGACCAGAAGATTAACTCCACGAGCAGCCAATGCTCGAGCAATAGCCCTGCCCATGCCGGCAGAAGCACCTGTAACCAATGCCCATGAACCCTTCATAACAGTTCTCCTTTCTCCTCGTATGAGAGACTTATACTATTTCGCTATCAAACATTAAATTAATTGTGGTATAGTCCCCCTCTGAATTGTTCATCAAGGAGGGGGACCGACGATGAGCAAAACTGAGCTTAAAGATCATCTTGAGCAGGCGGAAATTCGGAAGGAGATGCAGGTCTCTGAGAGCCGGGAGCAGTTCCAGCGCTGGCAAGCTATCTATCTGGTGGGAAAAAGCCTACGCGTGGAACAAGTGGCAGAATACATTGGCATTACCAAGGGCACGGTCTATCAATGGATTTTTCAATATAACCATGAAGGACCCGAATCATTCCAATTGCGGGGCCGGGGAGGAAGGCGATTCGGCCTCATGTCTTTTGA
>JBEKQE010000072.1:0-23577 GCA_049520035.1 Syntrophobacteraceae bacterium
TGCCTCTGCACCGTATAGGCCGGGACCTCGACAGGGATTCCTGCCTTTAATGCTCCGCACCTCCCAACGTTTGGTTCATCAAAATCCTGAATGCAGCATCCCCAGATGATGTCTTCGATAGATGCGCTCTCAATGCCGGTCCTCCGGATGGCCTCTTTCATCACGACTGCCGAGAGGTCTCCTGCTTTTACATCCTTAAAACTTCCGCCGAAATCACAAATCGGCGTTCTCACTGCGCTGACGATAACCGCGTTATTAGAATCCATTTCAATATACACTCCTTGTAATGTAATATCCGGCTTCACCTTCCTTGAGAGGTCCGTACCCCCGGCTGCTGTCCCCATAGGACGCCTCAACCTTGATAACCTCCACTCCCATGTCGCTCAGCATTGTTCCCAGATAGGGGGACGCCAGGACCTGAGAAAAATCCAGGACCCGAAATCCGGCCAGTGGACCCTGGGGTGGAAAGATCCTTTTCTTTTTTAGAATTTCCCTGTTCGTCTTCTGTGTTGTTTCCGACATCTCTTAACTCCTCCTTTCTTCGTCGGCTAACTCCTCAATAATATGACACCTTCACTCCGGAATTTATGTTGATTGAGTCGCAGAATTAGTTCCTGGACTAATGTCGGTGCATGAGCCCATGAAGACTCTTTTCTGAGTGATTGGCATTGGTTGCAATGCTTCCACAGGGATCGTGGATGCACAAAGGCAAGTTCCTAGCGGGAGGTCGTATTTTCCCACTTGAAGTCGGCGTCTAATGCCATAGGCAAGGAACATGCCATCAGGACTCATCGTAACTATACACGTATTTACAGCAGGTTAGCTTGCAGGGCACAAACCGAGCGATGCATATGGCGCATCAAATGATGCTCCGATGCGCCATATGCATCACTTTCAAGATGAGTGACGATAATCAGGTGAGTCCAACGCTACGTCGGCGATATCATTTTGGATCATTACAGGACAGGTTCACTTGCAGAAGCCGTCCTGCGAACACAATCTTCATTTATATTTAGCCGTCAATCCATATCTCTTGAGTTTCCGGACAACTGTCGACTGATGGCACCCTAAAATCTGAGCCACTTTACGCGTGCTGCGGTGCCGGTCGTAGATAATTTCGAGTCTGTCGCGCTCGATTGATTCACTGCCGCCCTTATCATCTAATTTGCCGTTTCTCAGTTCGATGGGCAACATCTCTGCCGTAATAAGGTCTTCCGTAGCAAGAATAACCAGCCTCTCCAGCATATTCTTAAGTTCGCGCACGTTCCCCGGCCATTCATATGTCATAAGGAGGTCCATTGCAGAGAAATCAAGCCTCTTGTTCCGATGGTATTGCTTGTTAAGCGCTTCCATCAGCTTGGCGCACAATACCGGGATGTCTTCCGGTCTCTCTCTGAGGGGTGGAATGTCTATATTGACCACATTTAGGCGATAGTATAGATCAGAGCGGAATGTCCCATCCTTCACGAGAGCCTTAAGATCGGCATTGGTGGCGGCTATAACCCTGGTGTCTACAGCGAGGGTCCTGGTTCCACCTACCCTCGTCACTCTTTTATCCTGCAGTACGCACAACAGCCCGACTGCCATCCGCGCAGACAACTCCCCGACTTCATCCATCAGAAGCGTCCCGCCATCGGCCATCTCGAAAGCACCTGGCTTTCCCTCAGCCCTTGCGCCAGTAAAGGCTCCTGCATCGTACCCAAAAAGCTCAGATTCGATCAGATTATCAGGGATGGCTCCGCAGTTTATATTAATGAACGGCCCTTTCCTTCTGGCGCTGGTCTTGTGAATGAGCCGGGCGATGACCTCCTTGCCTACACCGGATTCACCGGTAATAAGGACAGTCGAGTCCACTGCGGCAACCTTCAGGGCAATCTCGATAACTCGACGCATTGCCTGACTTTTTGAAATTATCTCACAATCAGCAAGTTTTTCAGCCCGCAATCTTGACACTTCTTCAAAGTATCGCTGCTTTTGAATGGTCGTCTTTTCCAGCTCGTCTTTCAACATATTCAATTCAGTAAGGTCACGGGAGTTGGAAATCACCATTGTGATTCTCTTCCCTTTTTCATCGAAAAATGGGGTGCTGGTAACCAGCATCGTCTTGCCGGTACTGAGCTTCTGAACCACCGTAACCGGCTTTCCTTTCTTGAGTTCTCTAAAGGAAGCGCAATTATTAATTACCCCATCATCCAGAAGTTCCCTTGCGGTACGCCCGATTAACTGCTTGGGGTCCAGACCGGATGTCCGCTCATAAGTGTCGTTTATCCTAACAATTCTGCCATAGCCATCATTAAAGATAATCCCGTCGAAGGAAGAAGCGATCAGGGCATCATGCTCGGCGATAAGCTGTGTCGCCGCTGTAGGCTCACCTGGAATATTCCCCAGCTTAGATGTTACCTGAAAGGTGGCGACTGCGCCGATCAAGCGACCCCCTTCCTTGTATGCGGGTGTGAGTTCGGCATGTAAAACCCTGCCGTTTACATGAACTGCATCTATGCTCTTCGCCTCACCGGTCCTGATGACCTCCTTCAGCAACAAGTCTGGGAAGATTTTGGAACTGGGATACCCCATCACTTTCTCGAAAGCGGTGTTCAAGATCCGCTCAGCGCTTTCATTTATGAAGATCAACCTGTCGCTTGCGTCAACAGCCAGAATGCCGCAATTGATACTTCTCAAAATCGCCTCAAAATGTCCTGTCATATCGCACCACCCTTTCTGATGGCTGCAGGGGCCTGGGAGCTGACGAGGCAAAACTATGATAAAGATCGGGAATACATTGTCGAAGATCGTCAATGTTTCCACCTGGCTTCGCGGACCTGTTCGGCCCGGGCCGCCAGGGGAAAAAGCATAAAGGCCGCTACCCCTGCTCCCGGTCTTTCTTTAGCAGGTGCGTCAGAAATCCTCCCGTAATGTTTTTTGCGTCAAACCCGTATTGCGAAAGGACCCTCACCGCATAGTAGGACCTTTGCCCGGATCTGCAATAGGCCCAGATTTCGCTATCCCGCGGCAATTCGTCCAACCTGGCCCGAAGATCGCCCAGCGGAATGTTTACGGCCTTTTCCAGATGCCCTTTTCCGAATTCCGAAGGTTCCCGCACGTCGAGTATGAGGGCCCCGGTGGAATCGACATCCTCCCACTGGGCAAGTTGGGCGTCTCCCCGGACCACGTTTGCCGCGATCATCCCTGCAAGATTTACCGGGTCTTTTGCGGAGCCGTATTGAGGCGCGTAACAGAGTTCGGCTTCTTCCAGATCGAAGACGGTCCCGTTGTTCTGGACGGTCACGGAAATGACGTCGACCCGCTTTTCAACACCCGCCTCCCCGATTGCCTGGCATCCGATAATCCGTCCGTCGTTCTTGGAGAAGATCAGCTTCAGGAAGATGGTTTTGGCGCCGGGGTAGTACCCCGCATGGTGCACCGGGTGGAGGTATATCTTGTCGTAGTCTGCGCGCCACAGTCCCAGCCTCTTCAGCGTCTTCTCGCTCGGCCCGGTGGATGCGATCGTCAGGTCGAAAACCCCGCAAACGGCCGTCGCCTGAACTCCTCGAAATCTTCTGTCCCTTCCATGGATAACGTCAGCGGCGATCCGCCCCTGGCGATTTGCCGGCCCGGCGAGAGGGACCAGGGTCCACCGGCCCGTGAAGAAGTCCCGGACCTCGACGGCATCCCCCACCGCCCAAATCCGGGGATCGCTGGTAACCATCCGGTCATCGACCCTTATGCCGCCCAGTTCGCCGATTTCCAACCCGGCGTCCCGGGCAAGTTTTGTATCCGGCCGCACGCCGACGGAAAGAATGACGATATCGGCCCTTACCTCTTTTCCGGAAGCAAGACCGGCGCGAAGACCGCCCCCCGGCACTGGGTCGAACCCGGTAACCGAATCTGAGAGGTGCAGCGAAACTCCGCGCCGCCTGAGTTCGTCATGCGCCGGGGAAACCATTTCAGGGTCCAGGGCGGGCATGACCTGCGGCATTGCTTCGACTAAAGTGACGCTCTGTCCGAGCTTCACGAGGTTTTCTGCCATTTCGAGGCCGATGAAACCGCCCCCGACAATAAGTGCGCTCTTCGAACCCGCAGCCAGGCATTGCTTGATTTCCCTGGTATCCGGAATGCTTCTCAGGGTAAAAATCCCCGGAAGGTCTACTCCCGCAATGGGAGGCTTAACCGGGGAGGCGCCGGGAGACAAAACCAGTGCATCGTATTTTTCCGAATAAACCCGGCCAGATGCAAGCTCTTTTACCTGAATTTCGCTTTTCGCCCTATCTATCGATATGACCTCCGAGTTGAGGCGCACATCGACCTTGAAGCGCTTCTTGAACAGACCGGGGGTTGCGACCAGAAGCGATTCTTCCTTTTGGATCACTTCCCCGATGTGGAAAGGCAAGCCGCAATTGGCAAAAGATACGAAAGGTCCTTTGTCGAACAAAACGATCTCGGATGTTTCCGAGAGCCTTCTGGCCCGAGCGGCGCAAGAAGCGCCGCCGGCCACCCCGCCGACAATGAGAACACGTTTTTCAGGTCCCATCTTAATTCTCCCTTTTAAGGAAAGGAACTCTGGCAAAATGATGCGATGGCAACGAACCAACGGAGAAGAGTAATGATATTCTGCCGGAATGCGAATCCTTTCCAGCAGAATCCAAGTCGGCACATTGCGCGATCAAAACAGTTCCATTACGGTTTTTACAACCCCATCTTCTCCAGGAATATAGAACTTCTCGAGAGGAGGGCTGAAGGGGACCGGAATGTCCGGACCCGTCACCCTTTTGAACGGGGCCTTCAGGCAGCCGAAGGCCTCTTCGGCGACGATTGCAGAAATCTCTCCGGCAAATCCTCCTGTCCGGGTCGCCTCATGGACCACGACCAGGCGCCCGGTCTTTCTCACCGAGGCCAGGAGAGTCTCTTTATCGAGAGGCGCAAGTGTGCGCAAATCGACGATTTCCGCCTCGATACCCTTCTCGGAGAGAATTCCCGCCGCTTTCATGGCCACTCCGACCATCTTCGACCAGGTCACGATGGTCACGTCGGATCCCTTGCGCTTAATGTCGGCCGGGCCGATCGCAATGAGGTATTCTTCCTCCGGCACCGGACCGGGTACGAAATAGAGGATCATGTCTTCGATAAAAATAATCGGGTTGGGGTCCCGAATGGCCGACTTCAGCAACCCTTTGGCATCGGCCGGAGATCCGGGCATGACCACCTTCAGACCCGGGCAATGTGCAACCCAGGCTTCCAGATTGTGCGAGTGCTGACACCCCGCCGAAAAGCCGCCCCCGCTTTTCATGCGTACAACCAGCGGAAAACTGGACTTCCCGCCGGACAGATAGCGGAGCTTGGCCGCATGATTTACGATCATGTCCGAAGCGATTGTGAAAAAAGGGTTGAACATGATCTCCACAACCGGCTTAAGGCCCATTACGGAAGCCCCCACCGCAAGTCCGGCAATAGCGGCTTCCGAAACCGGCGTGTCTTTCACTCTGGATGGGCCGAAATCCCGCAAGAGGCCCGCCGTGGGAAGGACAGGGCTGGCATGTATGCCGGTTCCAATCCCTTCGCCCGCCAGGAACACGTCGGAATCCCGCGCCATTTCTTCCCTGAGGGCCTGATTGATCGCCTGGCCCATCGTCAACTGTTGCATATATTCTCCTCGCTGGGAAAACTGCTCAGTTCTCTATGCATACAGATCCTGGAGCGCTTCCTCCGGTTCGGGCCATGGGCTTTCTTCCGCAAACCGGACAGCTTCCTCGACAGTTTCTTTTGCTTCGGCCTCAAACCATTCCAATTCCCGCGCGGAAATAATTCCCTTGTCCAGCAACTCCCCGCTAAGACGCGGAATGGGGCATTTGCCCTTCCAGAGCGCAATCTCTTCCTTCAGTTGATAAAGTTGCTTGTCGGCCTCGCCATGGCCTCGGCACCGGTATGTCTTGCACTCGATGAGCGTCGGCCCGAGCCCGAGCATCGCCCCTTGCCTGGCTCCACGGGCCGATGCAAAGACGGCCAGAACATCATTGCCGTCGACTATTTCGCCGGGCATGGCATATGCTACAGCCCTGTCGGCAATATTGGGGACCTTTGTATGTTCCTCGTATCTTTGCGCACCCGCATAAACATTATTTTCGCAAATGAAAATTACCGGCAGGTCCCAAAGACTTGCCAAATTGAGCGCCTCGTGAAATGAGCCTTCATCGGCCGCTCCGTTGCCGAAAAAACAGGCTGTTACATTCTTGAGTCCCTTGTATTTTTGGGCAAAAGCCGTCCCGACCGCAATCGGGATTCCGCCCCCGACCACTGTTGTCGTACAGAGCGCGTTGACTTCGGGGACTGTGATATGCAGCGTTCCGCTCTTGCCCTTGTTGCACCCGGAACGTCTGCCGAAACACTCAGCCATGACCTCCTTCGGGTCGGCGCCCTTGGCAAGCAGGTGGCTGTGGCTCCTGTGATTGGATATGATCACATCCTCACTGGTCAATGCGGCGCAAACACCCGACCCTACAGCTTCCTGGCCGGTGCTCAGGATCATCATGCCGGGGACTTTTCCTTCGATCTGGCACAGTTCCGTGAGCTTCTCCTCAAAGGTCCGAGCGAGAAGCATGGAACGCAGCATTTCAATGAGCTTTTCTTTCGATGGCTGCATAGATTTATCCACTTCGGGAAAAAGAGGACCAAAGAATTTGTTGAACCATTAATGCATCAGTTAACGCCAGCAGGCCCCGCAGGCCGGTTTGGGGGATCGGATTTCCCACCGGTTAGCTCCAGGGTCCACCGGTAGTCTATTGAATGCCCCCAAAGTGTCAATGGAAAATAGAATTATTGTTGCGAGCCCGCAAGTCCAAACGCCTGCCCGTAAGTGAAAAACTTCATGCTCATCCATGGTGAAGCTACCATACCTTATACTTTTTTGAACGCAACCTGTTATCAGAAACTCACCCGCAACCGCAGACCGTATACCTCGACAGGACCCCGGTCCCTGTTATAGCCGGGATCCTGGATAAATTGAAAGTCCGGGCTTATGTGCACACAGCGGCACACCTGGATGTTGTAATAGAGTTCCAGGACCTGCTCGAGGCCGTAGTTCAGTTTGCCGTCTCCCAGCAGCATTCCGATCCCGCCGGCCGCGAGGTAGTCCTTGTGCGGGCCTGACAAACCATTGACTCCATAGGCGACACCCAGGCGGTCGTCAGGCCTTTTCCAATGTATTCCGCTTACCTGTGCGCCGAGGCTCGCATGGCGGTCGGATTCAGTATAGGCCCAAGTCTCGTGACTGCCGTCGTTCCAGCCGATGCGTCCGAAAATGCCTGTTTCCCCATCGTCAGCCAGCGGCTGTTCGAAATTCAATCCAAAGCCGTATTTCGTGCCGCCGGGCTGCTCAACGAGCAGGATATCGGGCGCCTTGGAGGTGGCGCTTCCTAACGTCAGCGCCGCGTCATAGCTTCCCATCCGTCCCTCATTCAAGTAGGAGAGCAAACGAACTACCGTGCCGGCGTCGTTGGGCTTCAGAGTGAGTTCGAGGTTGTATCCAAGTTCTCTCGTGTCAAGAACATCAAAGCGCGCGCCGTTCTGCGTATCAGGCTCCATAAAGACCCCGAAGGCCAGTCTCCATCGCGGCTGATACAGGGCCGCCACAATTCCGTAGGAGTAGCCCCTGGTGTCTGCGGCATAGTCCCATGCCGTATTGTAAAGGAAATCGTAGTTTAAGAACTGCGTACGATTATTGTTGGCGTAGCGATTCAGATCGAAATCATCCGTGAGAGCCAACTTTCCGAATTTAAACTCCCACCTGCTGACAGGCTCCTCTCCCGGAAGTTGGTCCATGCACCGTTCCATCTTCCCGGTTTCGGCGGAAAGAGGATAATAGTAACGGAAATACAGCCGGGCCAGGTAGGGGACTTTCGGCAGGTTCGAGGACCCCGCTCTGATTACGTCCCCGTTGACATACCCGCCGAGTCCAACGCCGTTGCTGATCCCGTTTCCCTGAAAATACTCGAAATCTGCATACGCCTGCAGCCCCGGCGCCAATTGTGAACCGAAATACGCTCCATACGTCTGGGTGACCTGCCGGCCCAGGCCGTTGAGGAAACTCAGGCTGTTCCGGCCCTCGTATGGGCTGTGAAAGGGGGGCATGTCTTGATATACGACGTTGTATTGCGCTCCCAGAAACTTAGGGACCCAACCGGGACACTCTTCACTTTCTTGTTCGGAGCGGTCCCGGCGGGAATCGGCAATGGGGCACTCGGGTTTAGCAGGGTCTTCCCCAGGGACCGGATCGGCGCCTTCAGAGGGTCCAGCGTTGATTCCTGCCTGCTGGTCCGGTTGAAGCTGAGCGGTTTCGATGGGTCCCAGGCGTGCTTCTTCCGCCGTACATGTGAAGGGCAATACAAGACAAACGAAAACCAACGCAAATGCAGCATTGTTCCTCATAAGACCCACAACTTTCCCCCTCGGGAATATGAGCAAAGTCGATGTGCATCGATCAGGTCTCCTGGCTCACGTTCATCCTACTCGCCGCGCCTTCCCATCACGCCTTGGGCATGACAGTGACAATTCTGCGGCTTTCGTCCCGATCACAGTCGCGGGGCGGCGGAAGACTTGCTCTTCCTTCCCTCGAATCGATGCCCGAGAAAAACTCAAATGCCGGTTGCAACGTGGTTGGCTTTGTCCTTTGGCGGAAACAAACCCCGAAAGGAATAACCTGCTGCAAATCCACCTGCCGCGCCCGCCAATAGAAACAGCAAAAGAGGCAAGTCCCCACGTTCGATATTGATTAGAGGCTCATGCGGAGGGCGGTTTGCCTCTATGGCGAACTTCTCTACTACCGATTCATCGACCCCGGCCCATTTGGAGTCAGAGATCCGCAGGCCGATATACAAGCCCAGAGCCAGTAGAATGATGAGGCCACTTGCAAGCCAGATTTTTTTCATAAATCCTCCGTCTAAACCGCAAAGATTTTCAGCAATTCGGGCCTGCGGGTCAGTATGAACCTGTAGGCGCCTACACACAAAAATCCCTCGAGAATCCCGAGCGGGACCTGGGTAGGTACGAATGCCAGAAGCACCGTGAGAAAAAATTTAGCGAAGGGAGCAGTACCGTGCAGAGCGGCAGCGAGTTGAAGAGAAGTGACACTATATGTGGCCCAATCCGATAGAAGACCGCAAAGGAAAGCAGCAAGCCACCATCTGCCGGTCAGCCGTCTGACCAAAATAAATATGCCGTAGCCTGCAAAAGCGCCAGCGATTCCCATTGAGGCAAGATTGGCGCCGAGCGTGGTAAGCCCGCCGTGTGCAAGGAAAAGGGCCTGCAAGAGCAATGCGACGCTGCTCACGACAACCGTGAGAAGCGGGCCGATAAAAATGGCGGCAATACCGGTCCCGCAGGGATGCGAACAGGTGCCCGCCGCAGGGACGGGAATCGGCATACAGGATATTATGAACACAGCCGCCCCTACCAATCCGATCATCGGCTTGAGCTGCGCATTGTGCTGTCCGCGCAGGCGCAATTCGCGCAGCCCAAGAAAGAGAAAAGGCGCAGACACCGCAAACCACAGTAGTGCCCACTGCGCAGGCAGAATTCCCTCGGTGATGTGCATCGCGTACGCCGGAACGGCCGACAGCACGAGCAATAAGGTGAATACAAGCATTACCGTGATGGAGCGGTGCTTACTTCTCATACCTGCCTCCCATAAATTAGTGATGTTCGGTACTTCTTACTGTACCGAAGGCAATCAGCCCGTCGTGGAACACTCCATTATTGGCTCTCCCAGACGAAAGCCTAATTTTATTGAAGGGATAGCCGAAAAATGTCCAAGCCTGCCGGCAAAAAAAAATCCCTAGAGCAAAACGCCCTAAGGATTGCACCCTGGTTCACTTGATCCTTCGGTGGGTATCGGACCTTCCACGTACCGATTCCCAAAACAGCATCAGGCAGGTCTTCTGACTCACGGATCACCCTACTCTCCGGTCCTTCCCATCTCCAAAGACAGTGGTTTTACCGGATTTCGTCCCCGTTTACAGCGGCGGGACCGCTCCCGATTTTAACGGGATTCCCTATTAAACTTATCTGTACCAGATGCCAAAAACCAATGTGACTCTTCTTATAAAGAGCTTTCGAAATGGCGTCAAGCACAAAATACACAAACGTTAACCCCGGTACTCAAGGCATCCCGCGACCGCCCAACGCGCGCGATAGACCCTTCCGGGGATGCCTTGCGCGCTACGCGGCGCACCTTCCGCCTGGAGGCGGTAAATGGAATATCTGGCAAGCTATCACGACATGCCCCTGGCAATCCCTTCGGGGGTGGAAGAAAACTTACCGTGAGGATCGCGTCAGTGGGTGGATTGCCGATCTTGAGGTTGTCCACAATAGAGGTCTTATTTAGTCAATAGCGGTATTGGGCTCCGGCTTCGAACCGAGCACGCCGAAAACCTTGAGTGGCGATGATTTCCCTTTGGCCTTCACGGGGTCTAACTCGATTGTATCGAAGTGCTTGCGTATTTTGCGATAAGTGTTTTCGGATATAAGTATCTGTCCCGGACCTGCAGCAGAGCAAAGCCGCGATGCGATATTTACCGCATCCCCGATAACAGAATAGCTCATGGTGCGCGTCGATCCGATATATCCTGCGACGAGTCGATCGGTGTTTATACCAATTCCGATGCGGATCGGGTGCTTGCGAGCGGTGTTGTATCGGTCCAGGGCCGCTTGCATGTCCAAGGCTGCCTGGACTGCCCGGCGGGGGTCATCGGAATGAGCCACCGGAGCTCCCCAGACAACCATAATCATGTCTCCCACGAACTTATCTACCGTGCCCTCGTAAGAGAAAGCGATCTCCACCATCATCTCAAAGAACTCGTTTAGCAAGATGAGGACATCGGGGGCTTCCATTTTTTCGCACATAGAGGTGAAGCCTCGTATATCGGCGAAAAGAGTCGTAGCGATGCGCTCCTCGCCGCCCTTTTCCACCTTGAGCTTGCCGGAAACGACCATCTCGGCGAGATCGGGGGAGAGCAGGCGCTGAAACCTTTCGCGCGTGGCGGCATCGGTCTCTATCTTTTTCGCCATTTGGGCCATCTTTATCAGTTTTGCTGTCTGCAGGGCGATATTGCTGAAGAGCAGAAGGTCCTTCTTCGTGTATGCCATGACTGCCGCAGAGGACTCGATGACCATGATCCCGAGCAGCTCTTCTTCGTGCAGTATGGGAACGGCCATCGAGGAGCGCACTTTCTGGCTGACGATTGAGGCGGCGCCCTGAAAACGTTCATCGGCAAGGGCGTCTGCGCTTATTATTCCCACTTTTTTCTCTTGAACTCGCCTGATTACTGTCGAGGAAACGACCACCCTGTCTTTATGCGTTCGTGTTTTGAACGCCTTCACAGCCATATTCCCCATAGCATCGGCCATAAGAATTACGGCCTGGTCACACACCAAAACCTCAAAAGTGCGGGCAAGGATTCGATTGAAAATTCGGGCCAGGTCGAGTTCAAGGCCAATATCCCGCTGAAGTTCATGAGCAATTCGCAGCTTTTCGTAATCAGTGCGAAGAGCTTTCTCATCGGTAATTTCCTTTTCCGGGAGAAAGCGGCTTCGCTGTACGGATTTAAAGTAAATCTGATCGAACACTATGATCTGACATCGTTCGTCATCCAGCGCCACCAGGCTGCCCGCCATCGTGACCTGGAACATGCAGGATGTCGCGCCCAGAGAGATCTCGTCTCCATTTTGAAGACTTATGTCGCCCTCGATACGCTTTTTGTTTACAAAGGTTCCGTTCCGGCTGCCCAAGTCCTTGATACTATAATTGCCGTCCTGGTCGGCAAAAATCAGGCAATGCTGTTTGGAGACGAGCGGATCGGAAATCTGCACCTGATTGGCTGGAGAACGCCCGACTGAGTTGAGCTTTTCCAGTGTGACTTCTCGAATTCCGTTGCTATCTTTAATGATTAGCTTCGCCATGCTGCTCCTCAATTCTTTTATCCTATTTTTCTGCACAAACCGCAAGGGTTTGCAATTGGCTCTCGCGACAGCCACATAAAATCGTGCTCACAGGGCGTAAGAAGTTGTGCGGAGTGGACCAGTATGTTTATAATTGAAGAGCGCGACCGGTTTTATATGCCTCGGCAGTCCCGGTGGGCGCTTGGACGGCCCCTGCTCTGGTAGATTCCCAATTTGTTTGACTACCTGCGCGTGAGGATTGCATGGTCAAGACAGACAAGATTATAGGAAAGCATATCGATCAGTTTACCGTGGAGTCCTTCATCGCTGAAGGGTCAATGGGCATGGTGTTTAAGGCTTACGATTCCATGCTTGCCAGAGTTGTCGCATTAAAGCTTATTCCCAAAAACTCCCAAAATGCAACGGATACGGAAGCCCTTCATCGAGAAGAAGCTCAGAAAAGGCTTAAACACGAAGCCCAGACTGCCGGGAATCTTGTGCACCCCAATATAGTAACCATCCACTCCTATGGGGAGACGGACGAATTTCAGTATATCTGCATGGAATATATTCGAGGGAAAACCCTGAGCCAAATTCTTAAGGAGCGTGGAGCTATTCCTGTAGAAGAAGCAATCCCCATTCTCGAACAAATCCTGCTGGCTGTTGTGACTGCTGACAAGGCAGGTATCGTGCACAGGGACATCAAACCATCCAACATCATGATTACGGAAGACAACAGGGTGAAAGTCATGGATTTTGGGATCGCCAAGCTCCCTTCACTTTCATTGACGGTCACAGGGATGGTTCTTGGAACTCCGTTTTATATGTCTCCCGAACAGATTTCCGGCAGGAAGGTGGATATTCGCTCCGATATTTTTTCTCTGGGTGCTGTCTTTTACGAACTGGTGACCGGCGTTAAACCCTTTGAGGCAGAAAATACGACGACCCTCATCTATAAAATTGTACAAACAGATCCGATTCCCCCAAACATCGTCAATGTAAACATTCCACAAGCGGTTGCCCGTGTAATCTTCAGAGCTATGGCCAAAGATCCTTCCCAACGCTATCAGAAACCGGCGGAAATGCTGAAAGACGTGAAAGCGTTGGCCTCTGCCGCCCCAACAGACTCTGAGGCGGTAATAGCATCTCAACCCTCTTTTGATAGAACCATGCTGGCTGATCAGCCGCAATCCGGTGCTCCTGCGATCGGGCATGTCTCCGCCCCCCATAGTTTCCCTTCCGAGCAGCAGATTTACGCCGTCGGGCCGAAAGGGGAAGCTGCACATCACCCTGAGAGGGCCAGGGAAGACTTACTGGAAGCCAAAAAGACAAGGCCGGACATACTACCGGCAATCATCCTGCTGCTGTTGCTGGTAGTGTGCGCCGGTGGAGCTGCTTTGTGGCACTTCAACCGTATAGGGGCGCAAAAAGCAAAGCCGGCTGTCCCGCAGCAGGCTGGCGGAGTAGAGCAAGTCCAGCCCCCTGCAACTATGCCTGCGAACACCCAGTCTGGGGCAGGGCAGCCGCAGGCCCCTAAGCCGGCCGTCCCGCAGCAGGCTGGCGGAGTAGAGCAAGTCCAGCCCCCTGCAACTACGCCTGCGAACACCCAGTCTGGGGCAGGGCAGCCGCAAGTCCCCAAGCAAGGTCCCGACACAAACCAGAGCCAGCTCTGTGCCGCAGCTTTGCCTCTCGAGTCTGAAAATCAGTTTCTAATCGATCCGCATGGGGCTCAAAAGCTCATGGAAGAGGCTTTGACTCTTAATCCGAACAATTACGACTGCGTACTCTCCCTGGCCCGCCTTCTGGTGTCCAGAAACGATCCCCTGGCGGCCATACGGAGGTACAAGCAGGCGCTGAGCCTGAACAGCAGCGTTGCAGAGGTTCATTATGAACTGGGCAATATCTATATGGGACAGGCTGAGTTTGATATGGCAATCCAGTCTTTCGAGGCCAGTCTCAGACTCAAGCCGCGCAATAGAGATGAAGTGCTTGCAAACATCGGTACCTGTTATATGAAGAAGGGCGACTTAGATAAAGCCAAACTCTCTTTCAAGCTGTCCCTGGATGCAAATCCTGATAACGCCGGCGCCAGATCTAGTATGGCCAGCTTAAAAGCGACAACAACTCCTTCAATTTCCCATGGCGCGGGCGGTAAGCCACTTCAACCCTGGCAGTTCCTGTTCGAGCAGCAAACAGCCCCGCAACAGCCTGCGCCCATCGGCAAAACCCCGCTGAAGAGCTCCGAGATAAGACTTGAAGGTAACTACACTCTTGAAGGAACAAAACCCAACGGCGCCAGGTACAGCGGGACGGCAGGGATTACCCAGAGCGACGGCAGGTACTCCGTTACGTGGAAGATTGCGGGTCAAACCTATACAGGTACCGGCACTCTATTTGGAACGACCTTGACTATCAACAGGAAAGGTCATGGAGCCGTGGACGGGGTCGTAGTCTATCGAATGGGGGCCAACGGAAAGCTCAACGGTATCTGGGGGAGCGGCAAAGGACAGGAGACCCTTAAACCTGTCAATTGACGGACAGGTCGAGCGCCTTCCGGGCGATACGGGCTCAGAATGCACTCTGCTTCGCCAACACGCTCCTAGCAACGATTAGATCCACACACCTGATAAATTTTCTCCCTTAACGTCATCGACAGGTCGTCAAATGAGCCATGCGCTAATATTGAGTCGAACTGGTTGCGATAGTTGGCCGCCAGACTCATTCCTCCCACAGCGACATCGTACACCTTCCAGTTGCCGTCCTTGAGGTGGAGGTAATAATCAAGAGAGATCGAGCCGCCCTGGTCCCTTGCAAGCGCCTCTACGACGACATAACCTTCGTATATTTGCCTGTGCTTGTAAGTGGTCTTTTGTTTAGCATATTTTTCGATGCCTCCTATGTATGTGTTAAAAAGCAGCTTGCTAAACTCCTGCGCAAATTCCTGCTGCTTTTCGGGGGGCAGACTTTTCCATCGTGGTCCCACGGCGAGCCTGGATATCGCCTCAAAGTCAAAGTATCCATCGACGACCGCTCGAATCTGTTCCCTGCTGGCCCTGGTATCTTCAGGGTACTGCTTGAGTATTTTGCGGACCTGGTCCGTAACGGTTTGGACCACTGCCTGCGGGTCCTCGGCCGCTATTGCCCATGAGCCCCACAAACAAAGACAAACCACCAGGATGAGCGTTTTGGAAATGAAACGTTTGCTCATCGATCCAATATGTGAACGAGGTACAAACATTGTCGATCCTTCCTGGATATGAATTGGAGGGTTCAATTCCACCCGACCGTTTTATGCGATGTAATCGGCTATCTATCTAACGCTAGTAATGATTCTTATTGGTGTCAACCGAGGAAGGCTTTCTCGGCAGGACCTCCGGGAATAGCAATTCCTGGCCCATGAGGTCTTCATGCACGCAGTTGTTCGGGGGCTCTCACACCCTGTGGTCCGCCGTCAGTTCGACGGAACTGCAAACCTTCAATAAAGGATAGAGGGGATTACGGCGGTAGAGGTTTACGATGTGGCTATGAATTTCTTCCGACGTCGAAATTATCCTTGACCATGTCTATTATCAGGAGTGCCGGCCTTTGGCGCCCATCCATCGTATCTCCTTAATTCCAAAATCATAAAGTCTCCTCTAGCAATTCAGGCCCAACAATCGGGCGGCATTGCCTCCGAGGATTTTTTCAGCCGCTCCGGACGGCAAGGGCAATGCTGCAACAGCCTCGATATTGCGCTTGATGTGCGGCATCCCGGGCCAATCGCTGCCAAAGATCACTTTATCGGCATTGCGCCCGAGGTCCGGGAAATACTCCAGAAGCTTGGAGGGCGGCAGTCCGGCTATTTCCATGTACACATTCTTATGCAGCCTCGACATGAAAAAGGCGCCGTCGTACCAAAACCCCCTGCCCGAATGGGCCATAACAAGCTTGAGTTCGGGGAAGTCCACCGCTACGTCGTCCAGATGCAACGGGTCGCCGTATTTGAGGCGAGTACCCGGGAAAATGGATGACCCCGTGTGCATCAATACAGGAATACCCAGGTCCTGGGCTGTCCGGTAAATGGGGTAGATTCGGGAGTCGTTGGGGAAGTACTGCTGATAGGTCGGGTAAAGCTTGACCCCCCGGAACCCATCCTCGTTGACCAGCCGCTTCAATTCATCAGCCGGCCTGGCGAACAGATATGGATTGACATCGCAGAACGGGATGAGCCTGGGGCGGCCCCTGCAAAAATCCCTTACCCGCTCGTTGGTGCAAATTCCGGTTGTCATCTCGTTTAATTCGGCGACCACACAGGCAAAGTCCACGCCTTCACGAGTCAGCAAATCCTCGAATCGGCCGGGGTCGGAGTAGTCCTCGCAGAATTGTTCAAACCCGTTAGGATGGGACAGCTTCATCCAGTCGGTCACCCAGGAATGCTCGAATTCGTAGAGCGAGGGGCTTAAGTGGACGTGGAAATCTATGCGCGGAGCGCGCAGCGCCGGTTTAGAAGTCTCATGACCCAATCGTTTTCTCCTCGTGTGCGGCGCCAGGCCCGTAATCACCTGTTGCACAAAATTTTTTGAACAGGGCCGGGCCCGGTGTGGCCGTTGCGGGCTTCAATCAGCCCTCAGCAGCCTCGGTCTCGAGATCGAGGATGCTTCGTTTCACCTCGGCAGGCACAGGGACCTTCCGATTGTTTCGGTAATCATAAGTAACCAGCACCCCCTCGCCTTCGGCGGCAATCTTTGAGAGCCGATGACTGGCCACACTGTACTTCATCGTAAAGCGGTCCGGGCCGATGTCTGGTACGGATGCTCCGATCGAGACCACGTCGGGATAAGCAAGGGGGGCGCGAAACCTGCAATGAGTTGAGGCAAGGATGGGGCCGATTCCGGTCTGTTTCATGAATTCCCACATTTTCATCCGCTCGAAATAAGCGATACGAGCGTTTTCGAAATACCGAAAGTAGGTCACGTTGTTCACATGCCCGAGCGCGTCCATGTCCCCCCATGCCACGGGGAACTCCACTATGACCGGAAATCCTTCAAGCAGTTTCTTTTCCATTTGCGCCTTCATTGAGAGCAAGGAGTGTCGATCAAGCAAACAGGGCCTTCAGTGAATAGGAACTCTCTAATACCTCGTAACATAGACTCGGTGCAACAGCCTATTTCAACCCTTTCTCATTGAAAAACGGCCCGTATCTTTTGTCAATACTTTTGATGTGGTTTCTTCTGTCTTAAAATGTGTTCCTGCGTAGATAATAAGCCCATTTACTATTTTTCCTAAAGCATCCTTCCCCTTTCCCTGGCGCATCGCATCATTGAGTTCATTAATCATCCCTACGAGCTTCTGATGCTGCTTGTCAATATCAACAACGTTGACGCTAAGACTATCATTCCACTGTATTAATGCCATTTCTTTTCTTCCTTTTTAAAGTCATATAATAATGTATTACACAGTTCGTATAAAAAAGGGTCCAGCCAAACGGCTAAACCCTGATGTTTTCTGGCGGGGTGGAAGGGACTTGAACCCTCGGCCTCCGGCGTGACAGAGCGATTTTGAGGAACACTTCACTCATAAGCACTCATAAGCATTGATTTGACTGAATGCAAGATGATCGAAATTGATCAAAAATGATGCGGGGACGCACGCAAATCCGCACGCAAAATCATGACTCGACTTTTCGAAATTTCAAAAATCTGAAATTTTTCCAAAACAAAATCAGCCACATACAAGGCAAATAGTGTAGTAGCACAATAATATGTTATGATTCCATGGGCTTATGTGGTATTCTGGCAAAAGTCCTCTATCCCGCTGGGAGTTCGCATTTGTGCAATTACACAATTTCATCCGTAGTTTCGGATACTTAACATACCAAAATTCGCTGTTTTCGAAAAGTCGAGCATGAGGATACGGCGTTCATAGAAGTCGCATGGTAGCCTCTGTAATCGAGGCTATCCCTAGAGCTATGGCATCGTTTCCTCGATTGATAACAGAAAAGGCTGAGTTGTGAGCATCCGCCTTCTGGCCTTAAGAAGAGCATGGATAGCATCGACACAGGATTTGTTCAGGCTGATCCCTCTCCGCTTCCCGGTCTTCTGTTCCTTCATTTCGATTTCGTCCATAGGCTTCAAATTCCGAACCTGCCCGGCAGTGATCCTCAATAGATCGATCGATCGCAGGTTCGTATTGATTCCGAGAGTGAACAGGGCATAGTCCCGTGGCTTAGCCGCCAGGAGCCGCTTAATGGCCTTGAGAGGATCTTGTAAACAAACAGTATCGATTCGCATTGACCCACGTCCTCAAGGCTGTTATCAAGATGGAGACTGCAACATGACCCAGGGAGAAAGATCGGAAGAGAACACCCGATGATTGAACGTGACTTCGATGTGTCCTTCATTGCCGACTTGGCGTTGAGGGAAAAGCAAATCCAGCAGAACTACCGGCCTATTATTGCCGTTCACAAATGGTTTGCCCGCCGTCCCGGAACACTCTTCCGTGGTTTGTTGCTTTCCGAATTTGTCCAAAACCCCCTGAAGGAATCCTTCTATAGTGCACACAATCTTCAGGGGCTCCGAATAGCCGATCCTTTCATGGGTGGAGGCAGCCCGTTGCTCGAAGCCAACCGTCTCGGATGTGATATCGTTGGTCAGGATATCAATCCAATGTCTTATTGGATCGTGAGGCAGGAGATAGAGCATCTCGACCTGGATGCGTATCGTTTGGGCAGCGAGAGCTTGGTGCGATACCTGGAAGAAGAAATCGGTCATCTCTATCGCACACGCTGCACTAAGTGTGGATCGCGAGAGGCTCACGTTAAGTACTTCCTTTGGGTGAAAACGATGCCCTGTGTCAAGTGTGGGAGAGAGATCGGGCTCTTTCCGGGGCACCTCATTTCAGAGAATAGACGCCATCCGATGAACGTCCTGTTATGTGCCGGGTGTGGTAGTCTAAACGAAGTGCAGGACAGGAAGCAGCCCGGCAAATGCTTGGATTGTGGAAAGCCACTCACCACCATCGGACCAGCAAGAAGAAATCGCTGCCCGTGCCCTGACTGCGGGATGATCAATAGCTATCCTGACCCCAAGATTGGGCCTCCCAAACACAGGATGTTCGCTATGGAATATCACTGTCCCCGCTGCAAACCGTTTCATAAGGGGCGCTTTTTTAAAATACCGGATTCTTTCGATCTGGCTCAGGTGGATCGCGCTGAAGCGGCTTGGAATGCTCTGAAGCCTGCCTTCGTACCAGATGACGAAATCCCCAGTGGAGATGAAACAAACAGACTTCACCGCTGGGGCTACAGTCATTACCGGCAAATGTTCAACATTCGCCAGCTGCTGGGCCTGGAGTTCAGTTGCCGCTTCATAGCAAAACAAGAAGATGAACGAGTGCGGAACGCTCTGGCAACAAATCTCTCCGATCTTCTGCGGTATCAAAACATGCTCTGCCGTTATGACAGCATGGCCCTTAAATCTCTGGACATATTCTCCGTACACGGTTTTCCCATTGGTCTCATGCAATGTGAATCCAACTTTCTGGGGATACCAGGCGGTACAAATGGCGACAACGTCGGAAGTGGCGGTTGGTCCAATATAACGGCTAAGTTCATGAAGGCAAAATCCTACTGCTACAGACCCTTCGAGATTCTGCACCGGGAAGGGAGAAAGATCACTGTGGAAGTACCAGGCGAGTGGATTGGAGAAACAAATGGTAGTTCCAAACTCCTCAGACCAAGAAAAGTGGAACTTTCCTGCTCCGATGCAGCGCTGTCCGATCTGGCACCTGAGAGCCTTGATGCTGTTCTGACCGATCCTCCCTACTTCGGAAATGTTCAATATGCCGAGCTGATGGACTTCTGCTACGTCTGGCTGCGAAGACTCGTCGGAGAGGGCGTTCCCGAGTTCACTCCACAGTCTACCCGCAATCCCGGTGAACTCACAGGAAATGAAAACATGGGAAGAGGGCTAGAGCATTTCACAGAGGGACTCTCATCCGTTTTTCAGAAGATGAACTCAGCTCTCAAGCGAGGCGCTCCACTGGCATTCACTTATCACCACAATAAGATCGATTCTTACTACCCCGTTGCAGTGGCAATACTTGATGCGGGTTTGACCTGTTCAGCTTCTCTTCCATGTCCTGCCGAGATGGGAGGCTCCATTCATATAAGCGGCACAAAATCATCCATTATCGATACGGTCTTCGTCTGTCGGTCAACCGGCAGAGCTCCCTCAATATGGATCGTTGATACCCCGAAAGGCGTGGCCGACCTCGTGAGAATGGATGTGGAAAAGCTTAAGGCCGCAAACCTCACTGCAACGTTGGGGGATATCCGTTGCATTGTATTCGGCCATCTGACTCGCCTCGCTGTATGGTACCTCAGGAAGGATTGGGAGAAACACCGGCTTCTGCAAACGGATGAGCGATTGCACATCATAGCAGCCTGGATCAGCTCTTTCGGAGGACTTGCGTCAGTAGAGCCTTACCTCGATGACGTTCTTTCAGTCAGCCCGACTCTGCAGAACATGGCAGCCCAGGAGCATCACACACCCTACGGGGAGATCAATGTTCAAGTATCCTTTTGAAGCCTCACTTGATGAGATACGGGACAACCCGGATCTATTTGTAGCCTCCGTGTTCTCCTGCCTTGAGTCGGAGTTCCTTGTAATGCCAAAAGGTATCGGGTTTGTCGAATACTCGGTTTTCGAATCCGGCTACGAGGCTCTAAAGAAGGCACTTTCCGGATTCAGTGTGATTTCGGCCGAACAGGTCTATCAAACAACTCTTTCTATGCCCATATCCTTAATCGTTCTGAGGTCTATGCTGGGTTTCACACCTTCCGAATGGGCCTACATTACTACTCAACGGACTGGAATTATGGTCACCCAAGGGTTTGCGAGAACTCTGGATCGGAAGATCCGAATGACACCATCCACGCCCATACGGGATCAAGGTGAGACTGCCGTGAGGCTTAAAGCCCTGATTGAGGCCGCATGCCAGTTGCTCACTGAAGGGACTCCTGTGGTCGAGCCCAGCAAAATCCACCGGCTGGACAAAGCGGACTCCAGAGGAGGTATCCAGGCTTTACAGAATATGGCTTGTATTGGAGTACCATATGCAATGCTCCTCTATGAACGATTCTTGGGAAGGCCATTTTCAAGCCACAGGGATTCCATCAGCGAACTTGTGGGCGACAGCCTTGAATCAGCAATTGAAGATGTTCTCTCTAAAGCTGGAATAAGCTTCCGCAAGACTAAACGAGCAGAGCGCTTAGAAGGATTTGACCAAGCACCTGACTTCATCATCCCAAGCGAATTCAACCCGCAAGTGATTATCGAAGCAAAGCTGACCGAAGATGATGGAACAGCCAGAGACAAGGTGACGCGCGTCCAGCATCTTGCGTCTATCGCCACGACAGGACGGCCATTCAATCAGCCCAGGTTTGAGGTCATAGCCTGCATCGGTGGACGCGGTTTTGGAGTACGCCGTGAGGACATGAAAAAGATGCTCCTCGCAACCAGAGGTAAGGTATTTACACTTAAGACCCTCAATCGATTAGTCGAGTGCTCACGCCTGGCAGATTACCGGACAAAGTCATAGAAAAACGGGCAAGGTTTTTTGAGGCATGAGTGAAATCCAGGGAGTTTGCGGGGAGAATTTTGGGAGAACGCATCTGTCAGAGCTAAAAAGGGGCTACGCTCATCACGTAACCCCTTGAGTTTTCTGGCGGGGTGGAAGGGACTTGAACCCTCGGCCTCCGGCGTGACAGGCCGGCGTTATAACCAACTTAACTACCACCCCTGTAAATTATCAAATAGGCGGAACAGGGCTCGAACCTGTGACCCCCGGCTTGTAAGGCCGATGCTCTCCCAACTGAGCTACCCGCCCGGAATCCCCCCTGCCCCCCTTTACAAAAAGA
This sequence comes from Syntrophobacteraceae bacterium, assembly GCA_049520035.1. Lineage (GTDB taxonomy): Bacteria > Desulfobacterota > Syntrophobacteria > Syntrophobacterales > Syntrophobacteraceae > SbD1. The sequence continues at coordinate 21,824 of JBEKQE010000072.1, forward strand.
GGGGAGGGACAGGCCCCTGCCCCCTTTCACAGAAGGGGAGGGACAGACTCTCTGCCCCTTGCGTCCCAGGAACATTCATTATCAGTGAAATTGACCGTAAATGTCAAGACGAATGATCGAAGCATGAGTGACTGAAATCTCCTCGCTCTCGGGGTCTCTGCCGTGCAAATTCAGGCTTCCCACGCAGAGCGAAGAGACGGCTTGGGTCAATGCGCGCGAATCTCGTCTGCGGCCGGTTCCTTTGGCAGAACGACCGGAGCGGCTGCTTCAGGCTCCTTGAACAGCTCCTGCGCTTCCTGAGGCGCCAGCGCCAGCTTCAGCACGTCGTCCATGTGCCTCAGCAGCTCGATATTTATCTCCTGGAGAATCTTTGCCGGAATCTCCTTGAGGTCCTTGGCGTTTTCCTCCGGAATCAGGACGGTCTTGATGAGCGCCCGGTGCGCGGCAAGGATTTTTTCCTTCAGCCCGCCGATGGGCAGCACGCGGCCCCTTAGAGTGATCTCGCCCGTCATGGCGACGTCGCTTCTCACAGGGATTCTGCTGAGAGCGGACACAATGGAGGTAGCCATCGTAATGCCGGCGGAGGGGCCGTCTTTTGGGATACCCCCTTCCGGGACATGAACGTGGATATCGAGGTTCTGGTGGAAATCGGGGTCGAGTCCGAGCTGTTTTGCGCGCGACCTGACATAGCTCAGGGCCGCCTGCGCCGACTCCTGCATGACATCGCCAAGTTTTCCAGTGATCGTCACCTTGCCCTTGCCAGGCATGATCGCGGTTTCGATCCCCAGAATGTCGCCTCCGAATTCGGTCCAGGCAAGCCCCATCGCAAGGCCTATCTCGTCTTTTTCCTCGGCTCGTCCGTAGTGGAATTTCGGGACCCCGAGAAATTCCTGGATATGGTTTTCGGTGAGTTCCACCCTGGTTTCAGGACCCTTGCGCACCACTTCCTTAGCCACCTTGCGGCACACTGCGCCGATTTCGCGCTCAAGGTTGCGCACTCCGGCTTCCTTGGTAAAATGGCGGGTTATGTAGAGCACAATTTCATCGCTGAAGGCGATATTGTCCTCGCTTATGCCGTTTGCCTTCGACTGCTTCTTGATCAGGAAATTCCTGGCGATGTTGAGTTTGTCGAATTCAGTGTAGCCTGCAAGCTGGATAACCTCCATCCTGTCACGAAGCGGCGGTGGAATGGAGTGCAGGGTATTGGCCGTCGTTATGAAAAAGACCTCCGAGAGATCATAGTCAAGATCGAGATAATGGTCGTTGAAGGCAAAATTTTGCTCGGGGTCGAGCACTTCGAGCAGCGCCGCCGAAGGATCGCCTCGGAAATCCATGCTCATCTTGTCCACTTCATCGAGGCAGAATACGGGATTATTGCTCTTGACCTTCTTGAGGCACTGGATGATCTTGCCCGGCAGCGCGCCGATGTAAGTACGCCTGTGGCCGCGGATTTCAGCCTCATCGCGCACACCTCCAAGCGAGAGCCGGATGAAGTTGCGATTCATCGACCTTGCAATCGAGCGAGCGAGCGAAGTTTTGCCGACACCCGGAGGCCCGACAAAGCAAAGTATGGGGCCTTTGATCTTCTTGACGAGCGCCTGCACGGCGAGGTACTCGATGATGCGCTCCTTGGGTTTCTCCAGGCCGTAATGGTCTTCGTCCAGTATCCGGGCGGCTTCGTCTATATCGATCTTGTCCTTGGTCTTTTCATACCAGGGAAGCGAAAGTATCCAGTCGATGTAGTTGCGCACAAC
>JBEKQE010000073.1:0-23316 GCA_049520035.1 Syntrophobacteraceae bacterium
GGCCTGATCAATAAAATCAAGACCCTCAAAAGGCAGGCTTACGGATTTCGGGATTCTGAGTACTTTAAACTACGGCTCTACCATCTTCATACACAGAGGTACTCGTTAGCCGGATGAACCTTTTTTTGTGCAGGCGGAGGAATCGAGTCCTCGCGGCGAGCAAAAGGCTCACGCCGCGTGCCGGATTGCGACCGGCACCGCCAGGACGAAAGGGTACCCTGTCCAGATTTCGGTATCGTGGCTTTAACAGAGCTAGAGATATGCCGAAGGAAGAGAGTTGCTCGCGAGACTTTCGTAAATAGCTGATGCTTCAAAATAATTTCAAATCAGAAAAAATATGTATCCCTCCCGGAAAGATTTGGATATGTAAACTATTCCGACACATATAGAAAGAAGTAGGCTAAAAAAACATAAATACTTAATAAATTAAATATGTTATCTAATTTCTCAAATCTGTAAACTTTACCGACACAAAAGCAGGAAAAAGTAAAGCGGGATTTTTGTGGGGTAGGAATTGAGTAGTGAAGATGCCCATTCCTCTGATTTCCTGTGTGATAACGATTAGTACCTTTATGCGATAAGTGCTTTCGAGCTATGAATCTGCATATTTTGACTTTGCGGGAGACTTTCATAGAATTTGAGGTGGGAATCACCTGGATGCCGTTCATTATTAACCTTGCGCAAAAGAGGAACCATGGAGGGCTTAGGAGTGGAGAAGGTAGAAGCCGGAATAAGTGGCTGTTGGGCTTAGACCCCGCCTCGCGGAGCGTCGAGATTGAAGCGTTCCACGTGCATAGCGCCGAGTCGATCTCTTGCGGGCCTTAGCCTGACAGACGCTTGTTCCGGAGTGGCTGCCTTCAGAGGAAGAAGAGATCACCCATCAAAATGCTTCGGTCAAAAATAAAAAGCCTCAAATCATGCACGCTGGAAACAGCTTTTCGCGATATGTTTCCTGGCGGCAAGCCCGTAGGGCGCCACCCAGGCTAATTATTTGCAGGAATCGAGATAACGGGTTAGAATCAGTTGAGCTTATCGGTTCTAAAGAGCGGAATGCATTTGGTTGTATTCTTTAAGCGGCGTTATATAATAAAATGTGAGAATTTCAAGCCGGCACTTATGCAAGATTCTATTCTTGACTGTTTTGCATGGAGGAAAATTGTGACACTCCGCGAAATACTTGCTGATATCCATGCTCTGGAAGAAGACTTGTTGGATTTTGAGCGCAAATACGGCGTGAGGTCAGAGACCTTTTATGCAGCGTACATGAGCGGCGAAGAACCGGAAGATGAGACTTGGGTGCTTGATTTTGGCGAGTGGGCAGGTATTTATCGTACATGGCTTGCCAGACAGGCCGAGTACCGGGATGAAATCCAGCGAGTGCAGCGCAATGGTCCGAGCCTTGCCGGATTGGTCAATGTGCCCGCATGATCAACCCGTTGCGAACCGCCGAAGATTATGAGCTCTTCTTATACACACTTTTAGATGCATTTCCGTTAATTCGACATTCAACTCTGACTTTCAGTCGTCGTGGTGCGACACTTGCCCGCGTCGCTGGAGAGTTACACTTCGATCAGGGCATCTGTCTGATTGTCCGTGAGAGGCTTGTATTCGATCGGTTGCCGGGTACTATAGAGTCTTACGGCTATGAGGTGTGGCGCGGTATGGAAAGACTTTACTGGTACGATTCTCAGCCTCATCCAGACGATCCTGCTCTTCAATCCACTCATCCTCACCACAAGCATTTGCACCCTGATATAAAGCGTCACCGTATCCCCGCACCGGGCATAAGCTTCAGTGGCCCCAATTTGCCCTTCCTAATAGGTGAAATAGAAGATCTCATTATTGGTGCTTGAAAATACATCAGCCAGGGCGAACTTCTTCGCGGATACTCCATCAGGGGTGGAACACATACGGAACACGCCAAAAGAAAAACCCCTCATGAAAGGGGCTGAATCCTTAAACCTTTTGATCGGGACGACTGGATTCGAACCAGCGGTCGTCCTTTACCAGCAACTGTCCGGACACTCAGTGGAACACAAGTGGAATACATGATGGGAAAAGGGAGGTATCGGACCTTTTCTGGTACCCCTTTTTCATCTTAGGTGGTCAGCAGTTTGTCCAGTATTTGGGTTATTAACGCTTAAATGTTATCTGTTCAGTCGTAATAGAGCAACGCCCCAAGCCCATTCTGCATTTCTCGGCGCTTTGATATGAGGTTCAAGTAAGGTACAGTTCAGTTTCTGAGCCCAGTACTCAAATCGCTTTTTAAGCATGTCGGTACGGTCGGTACGCCGTTTGCCTTCAGCCTCGTTGTATGCCAGCAGATAACCCGCAACCTTGCCGAAGTCGTTTGTTTTAAGATACTCATCGATCTTTTTTCGATCACCGCTAAGGTTCGTGATGTTCCAAGCCTTTTTGATTTCGAGAACCGCCACTATTCCGTTATTCGCTTGGTTCCATACCACGAGATCGAAGCGTTGACGTGAGTTCTTAGGTGGTCGACCTCGGGGTTTTGGATCACTCTGTTCCTCCCAAATTGTCTTCGGCGAGCACTCGGGGACGGCGTAGAACCCCTCCTTATAAATTTTTCTCGCAATGGCATAAGTGAGAAACGATTCTGGCCCGTATGAAAGCCAGTATCCTCCGGTGAAGCACTCATAGTCTGCGTGAGCAGCCCGAGCACCATCAATTATGGCTTGCTCCAACTTGTTCATGATGCAGATTCCTCCACTTTGTGGATGGATTGGTGGGCTGACATTTCGCTATCCAATTTGACAGCATTTCGGTCCAATCTTTGTTGCTTTTAACGATATTTTAAGGTTTCTTCGATTCTTGTTCTTCCTTTTGCATCTGAATTAACAAGTCTTGCCCTTCCTTTTGCCTCTGAATTACAAGTTCTTTTAGTAGCTCTTTTCGTTTTTGCTCATTCTCTTCAATGTTCTTGTCCAACAGAGCTTGAGCTTGAGCAACAGTTCTGTTTACTAATTTAAGATAAGCATTAAGTACATCATTATTAACTTCAGTTGCTTTGCCCAACTCATTAACTTTAACGATAGACGCAGGAAGAAGTTGACCGATTTCAGCTATTACTTTGTTATATTCGTTAGTTCCATTTTCCAACTTCTTTAATCTTTCTTGAGCGTCAATAATCTTAACTCCGTTTTGTAACATAGCATAGGTATTCTCAGAAAACTTCTTAATTTCCATTCAGATGCATCATTAGTTATTTCCGTAGAGATGTTTTTAGGAACGTTGTCCTTGGATTTTTCGGATTTAATTGTTGTCCGGTTTGAGGAAATTAATAAATATGCCGTGCACAAAAAAAGAATCACACACAGGCTTCCAACCGTGAACAAAACAATTCTAATTTTGGAAGAAATCACTTTGGACTCCTTGGCAAAGGATATCTGTTAATCTCAACTTAGAATTGCGTTTGCCAAACAAGAGAGAAGCTTTAGATGATACGTGCGATGATTCCATTTGTCCAGTCAGTTTAGCGAGCGAAATCCCACATAAAAGCGGAACCCTGGAGGGCTTGTAGCGGAGAAGGTAGAAACCGGAATGAGTGGCTGCCAGGCTTAGAACTCGCCGACGAGGGAGAAGCGGAGCCGCCATGTGCATAGCGCCGAGTCGATGTGGGGTCTTAGCCTGACAGACGCTTGTTCCGGAGTGTCTGCCTTCGGAGGAAGAAAAGGCCACCCATCAAAATATTTCGGTCAAGAATGGAAATCCTCGAATGCTCCACGCTGGAGACAGCTTTTCGCGATATGCTTCCTGACCGCAGGCCCGTTGGGCGCCCCCCAAGCTAATCATTTGCAGGAATCGGGATAACGGGTTAGAATCAATTAAGCTTCTTGGGGCATTGACACATTCTCCGGAGGAGGGAAAAATCATGATAGACGTTGAATACATAGACGACGGAAAGAGGGTTATTATCCCGGCCGAAGTATGGGAGGCGCTTAAGGAGCTTGCCGAACACGTGCAGGTTTACGAACTCGTTCAGCAACGCAAGGGTCTTCCTGGCGTTCACTCTCTGGACGACATCCTCACTGACGAAGGCATGAGCCGTGCCGACCTGGAAAGTTAAGCTCACCAGTGAGGCAAAGGGCGATTTCAGGCAATTGGACGGGAGACAAAAGCTTTCCGTTGCCAAACAACTTGCCAAGCTTGAAAAAGACCCTCGGATCGGGAAACACCTGGGTAATAATATCGGCATGGATCTCACGGGCTATTACAAGTTGTATGCTGATGGAAATCGAATTCGGGTCGTTTATACGATTGAAGCCGATCAGATCGTTGTCATATTGCTATTGTGTGTAGGTTCTCTCTTCGCGGCCTTCACGGATTATCGCCACGACTTCATCAGTCGAAATATTCAGGCTTACGCCCTCGATATCCAGGGGGGAATCCTTTCCGGGTTCGGGCCTGACCACAAAAACCTGCCCGTCTTTGCGTTTTATCCTGACCTCACCTTCTCTTGCCGCCTGATCCAGCACGGCTGCAAGGTTCTGCCGCGCCTTTGAATAGTTATAAACCGCCGCCATCAGCATACCTCCATGACCCGTATGCCCATGCTCTTTGCACAGTCGACCAGGTATCGATCGAGCGAGACCAGGGGGGACAGGTACTTTTGAGCGCATCTTAAAATATAGGCATCATATGCATAGATGCCCAGCTCGCCCGCAATCCTCAACGACACCTCCAGTTCGACATCAAGAAACATGATCGGTATTTTACCGTAAGCCTCCAAAGCCTTTACTGCCTGGTCAAGGGTGATCCTCTTTCGCCTCAGCATCGTCGAAAAGGCATTTCCGATTTCCCAATGAACGGAATGAGGAGCAATCAGGTCCGCACCTTTTGTGAGTTGGATGAGGGCTGTCTTTTCAGGCTCATTAGCAATAACCGCTACAATGATCGAGGTGTCCACAACGGTTTTCATCGCGTCCTTTCAACCGTGAGTCCGAATTTTCGTACAATTGTACAATTATAGTAACAGAGCTGGATCTATTATGCAAGGATACGGGATGCCACCACGCGGGGCGACGAGATCGTTGATGCAGCCGGGGTGGAAAAGCGCCCTTTGCGGATGGAAACTAGCTGATAGCGTTTAGTTCCCGAGTCCCTTTGAGCGGATAAATTCTGGAACGTATAAATCTTCACGGAAAATTGAAGGATTGATCGGGACGACTGGATTCGAACCAGCGACCTCTGCGTCCCGAACGCATTTACTTGATTCTAACTTACCGCTTTCTTTGGTTTATCCTTCTTAGAATATTCCAGAGTAGAATAATCTGGAACACAACGGATTTTGGCGGCAGCATCGTGGTGCTGGTTCTTGGTCACATAAATGGCAGCATCGAAGTAATTGTACATTCCGAGGGCGCTTTGCTACTTCTGAAACCGCTTTTAGGTCTGATCATTCTTCGAGGGCAGTGGCCATTCAATGAGGCATCGGTAAACGATGAATTCCCGCATGCGTGGACGCCCTCCCGTCAGTACAGCCCTTCCAGAGTCTGCCTATCACCACTCAAGACCTCGGCCAGAGTCGAGCCGCACCACGGACACCGCTGGAACCCCCATGCTTGTTGCGGATGATCGGCGTCTACACCTCGCTACCAAATACGGTAGATGGTAACTGCGGGGAAGGGATGCAGCGCAACCCATTACTCACTCAGGCTGCGGCATCCCAATCCCTGCGTGCTCATATTTCGACCGCTCAGTAGCCGGGCGAACCCATCGGCTCCGGAGTGGTCGGACCGTACTGATCTGCGCCCTGGCAAGTTGCATTCGGTTTGTCATAATCTCTTTGCGGCGCTCGGTCCATATCGCTTTGCTGGGCTGGACAAAATCCCGCCCAACACGAGCGACCTATGTCATCGGCCTTCGCCCCAATAAATGAGCCGCCGACCAGCACGGACGCTAACGCTAACCCGAGAATCAGTTTTTTGCTCATTTTACTCTCCAGAAAAGCTATGCATCTCTTCTCTGATGTATGCAAGGCATTGTAATTTCGGCAGAATCCCTGTTCTATTAAAGTAAAACCGTCCTTGTTTCGTGTCAATTGCCACGAACCTTGATAGGGGAAACGTCCGACATGAAACGAATCGGGATACATCTCAATATCCCTCCGAATTCTTGACTGAAATTCGTATCATGGCGGCAGCTCAAGTTCGGGATGGCCCTCCAGTCCGGACCAAACCGGGCACTGGGAGGAGAGACTCAGCTTTTGAGATCGAACTGCGCTTTACATTACTATCGAGTTGCGTTATTATCTACCAGCGGGGTGGGTTGCTGGTAATCAAATCATTCAAAGATAAAGAAGCTGAGAAGATTTTCAGCGGACAATTTTCATCGAAGTTGCCTCAGAACATCCAGAGAATCGCTCTTCGAAAGCCTACTCAGATCACTGATTACCACTGATGGAGGACAAAATATGAAAAGGGATATGCGCCCAATTCATCCGTGAGAGATCCTGCTCGAGGACTTCTTGAAACCGCTCCAGATAACGCAATACAGGCTCGCAAAGTCTATTGGGGTCCCCCAGAGGCGAATTGGTGAGATTGTTGCCGGAAAAAGAGCCGTTACGGCCGATACAGCTCTGAGGCTCGCCAGATTTTTTGGGACCGATGCTCATAGCTGGGTCAATCTCCAAGCCCATTATGATCTGGAGATCGCCAAAGAGCGATTGGAAAGCAGGTTGGAGAAAGAAGTCACTCCTGCATTTGCATTTGGGGTCGGACCACGCCAAACCGGGACTACTCATCGAAGGAATGGACCTGATTGGCTATTTTAGAATCTTAGAATGTAGTTTTAGAGCCCCGACAGCCTCCGTCATATCCAGACCCCTTCCTTTCCAGCATTGAGAATAAGTGGGGTCTTCCTGGAATGGAACCCATCAAAATCCATCAGAACGATCGACAAAACGGTATCGTATTTGAGTGAAAGCTCACAAATTGCCGGGAAGATGGGCTCGCTTTCGGTAAGTGGATCGGTAAGTTGGCTCAGCAACACCAATAAGTCGATATCCGACTCTTCTGTAAAATCCCCGCGGGCATAGGAGCCGAAAAGAACGATCCCCTTCAGGCGATGGGCGTATTGGGCGCTCAGCAATGCTTTTGCTTCAGCAAGCACCTTATCGATTTTTCCGGGCCGTTTCCTCGCCATCGGTGTGCTTCACCTTCAGAAAAACTTCGCCAACTCGGCGAACTAAGAATAATATAACAGGCAATTCCGCAGAAAATCCATCTGAAACGAAGCAGGGGTCCAACCGGCAGTCTAGTGACAGAATTACCCAAGGCAGGTTATTGCACAGAGGATAAAAGAAAGCAATTTTTCTGATCGGGACGACTGGATTCGAACCAGCGAACAACTAGATAGGGTAAAGCTTTCCGGGGGTCAGGAGCTGCAAAGGGTACACCGAGGTTCAGACGGCAGGAGTTGACTCAATTTGAGTTCATAGCGATGCAGGATTCTGAGGTCTCGAAACCAAGTTGGAAATTTCAAGTGTCGAGGATCATTTTCCGATTATGCTGGCACGCACATAAGGTTCTTTCTGAGCATCTTAACTTTATACGGGGCCCGTATGAAGCGGAATTCGCACATCTTTATCTTGATTGGTATCGGATGTTGTCTGGTTGGTTGTCTCCGGAAAGCCCTCCCGCCTGATGTACCGCCTGAACCCCGTCTGGCTAAATTGGAGATGAGCGTCTTTGCTGAAATTAACCAACAGAGGCGCAATAATGGCCTGCGCGATCTAATCTGGCGTGAAGATATTGCTCGAGTTGCTCGACTTCACAGTAGCAACATGGGTGGTCGCGAATTCTTCAGCCATGAAGATCCTGTTGAAGGAGACCTCAAACAAAGGTTAACAAAATTCGGCGTAAACGACTGGGCCTCCGCTGGAGAGAACATCTTTAAGGAAAGCGGGGTTTACAATCCTGCCCGGCAAGCCGTTGAAGGCTGGATGAATAGTCCAGGTCACCGCAAAAACATTCTGAATCCCGCATTTACTCACACTGGGATTGGCGCTGCCTTCGGGCATGACCATTTCCTATATTTTACGCAGGATTTCATCCTCCCTAAATAATTTGGTTTACATATTTGGTGTGCGGATCTTATCCGTGGAAATTCATGCCGTCTGGATCCATTTGATGCGTTTCGCCGAGACTATGACGAGATGGTCCTCAAATACTTCCGCAGGGTGAGATTGGAGGAGGGGAATAAGAATCCTCTTTTCATCGACAGCCTTCCGGAGAATCTCAGCGTCATCTGCCCGCGACTGGCCGGCTTCCGAGGCGCGCATCACATCGAACCCCGCAGTCCGCAACGCCCTGGCTGCCTGGACTCAAAACACAGGTTTCAATGTATTGCAGTAACAAGCACTTTTCAAGTGGCTTTTGCAATCAGCCGGAACGAATTGCTCCGGGGATACTCCATCCGGGGTGGAACACATGTGGAACACGCCAAAAGAAAAGCCCCTCAAACAGGGGCTGATTTCACTTAACTTTTGATCGGGACGACTGGATTCGAACCAGCGACCTCTGCGTCCCGAACGCAGCGCTCTACCAGGCTGAGCCACGTCCCGATCTAATTGTGCCGCTTATTTAACAAAATTCCCCTGCCCTGTCCACATCCTTTTGGATTGAGAAAAACCCGGAGATCGATCTCATCGGACCAATTCAGCATGGAAGTCGTGCTTGAGGCGCAACGGGCCATTATCTTCAATAACAGGAGCCAGAAGCAAAAGCAAGAAGCGGAAAAACCGGGAGCTATGAGCGGGAAGGGAGGATGGTACTCGTTCACCACAGAGACACAGAGGACACAGAGAAAAGCAAGGGCCGACAAGGGCGCTGGGGAGACGCTGGGATGCGGGAAAAAGACTGACACGGAGACACGGAGACAAAACCGTCTCCCCCTCCTCCCATCTCCCCCTCTTCGCGTCGGTCTTTACCTCTGTGTCTCTGTGGTGAATGTTTTCGACTTGAGCGCCTCTGCGGTGAATGCTTACCATGGAAGGAGATGAATATGTCCATCGCTATCACGCTAGCCGGCGCTTTTCTGATAGTAGCCATACTTTGGGAGGCGTTCGAAACCATTATTTTTCCGCGCCGGGTCACCCGGCGGCTGCGGCTGACCCGCATTTTTTTCCGGGTGACATGGAGCGCCTGTAAAGCGCTCGTACACCTGATATCGGCCAGGCGCCTGAGAGAGAGTTTATTGAGCATTTACGGGTCGCTTTCTTTAATAGTGCTCCTGGGTTTATGGGCCTTTTTGCTGATCCTGGGTTTTGGGCTCCTGCATTGGGGGTCCGCAGCCATATCGGAGGACCGGCAAAGCTTCGCCACAAACCTTTATTACAGCGGAACCACTTTCTTCACACTGGGACTGGGCGATGTGCGGCCGCTCTCGGCTTTCGCACGACTGCTGACCGTAGCAGAGGCGGGAACGGGACTTGGTTTTCTGGCGATTGTAATCGGCTACCTGCCGGGTCTTAATCAGTCCTTTTCAAGACGCGAGGTAAACATATCGCTTTTAGATGCCCGAGCAGGTTCGCCGCCTACGGTGGCCGAAATGCTTTACAGGCACAACGACGAGTATGGCATGGAATCGATCCGGCAGCTTTTGCATGAGTGGGAGAGATGGTCTGCAGAATTGCTCGAAAGCCACCTGTCATATCCGGTGCTCGCCTATTACAGGTCCCAACACGATAATCAGTCATGGCTTGCCGCGCTCGCCGCCATTCTGGATACCAGCGCATTCGTAATGGTTGGCCTGGAAGGGGCCTGCGTGCGTCAGGCGCAACTGACTTTCGCCATGGCGAGACATGCTGTTGTGGATCTTAGCCTGATTTTCGGGGTTACGCCCCGATGGCCGGAGCCTGACCGCCTTCCACCCGCTCAACTGACGAACTTGAGATCCAGGTTAATGGCGGCCGGTTTGCGACCCCGGGCGGGAGATGAAGCGGACCTGAAGTTAATGGAATTGCGCGGCATGTATGAGCCTTTTCTTTTTGCCCTCTCAACGCATTTTCGCCTGACTCTGCCTCCGTGGGTCCCCGAATCCGACATTGCCGACAACTGGCAGACGAGCGTATCGGCCCCGAAACGAGGCCTGTTAAGGGTTATCTCGCCACGCAGAAGGGGTGAGGGGCACTTTTAGTCCTCCGCTGCACCAGTCAGCATTCCGACAAAAAGTGACGCCACGAATAACAGTCGAGTCACCTTCCCAATCCGCGCTCTTATCGTAAGTCCTCCTTCCTCCCCGCTCCACGCTGAAAACAGTTACTTACAGTTTGCCGGGTAGGCCGTGCAAGCCTGACCGACCAGGTAAGCGACGTTGGCGGAGGTGAAAGGGCTGGCGCCCTGTTCCTTGATTGCATCGGTATCCCAACTGGTGACACCAACTAGCTGATTGAACGTCGAATCTGTCCCAAAAGTTGTACCACCACTCAGGGTGGCCGCGACTCCAAAATTCACAACCACCGGACCACCGCTCGATCCGCCCGTCTGCCTCGATCCCCATATCGTGTTGTTGGACATGCTGCTGCTCACGAACCCCTGGGAGTCGGTTCGTTGCATCAACTGGCCGTTGTCATGGGATATCGGATAGCCCAACTGGGTAATCTGAGTGATGTTCGTGGAAGTAAATCCCCAGCCGTTAACTCCGTATCCGAACCAGCCCGTGGCCGTACCCGGTAATTTACCACTCTGAGGAGTTATGGCCAATACCGCGACGTCGTCCTGGCAGACGACACCTGCCTCTTCGCATGGGTCCGTTCCGTTATAATACGATGTCAAAACCCAGGCTTTACTCACTTTCCATTGCCCGAAAGGAAAGGTATAGGTGGGCCCCGATTGGGACGCTCCCGGCCAGAACACCCAGCCGCTGTAGAATTGCGATTTGCCGAAATTAGCCACACAATGCCCAGCCGTTACAATTACGCCACGTTTGACCAGTGAAGCCGAACAATATTCCGCAGTAGTCGAGTTTAACACGCGATACAGCACGCCGGCAGCGCTGTAAGGGTAGGACTTCGATTCGTTATGCGCCGTAGTAAGATCCACCCGCGAGGTGGTATAAGGAATGTTTGCCGTGCCGAACTCCTCCGGGGTCTTTTCCTCACTATCCGCAGATGTCTGTTCCTCTGCGCCAGTCTGAGTCGCGGTGGCGCCTGAAATCGTCTCGCCGGCGCCAGTCGCGCCTGGAGTTGTCTTGCCGGTGCCGATCGCGCCGGGCTCCATCCGAGGCGTTCCAAGACTCTCCGTAGAAATCCCCCCCTCGAACGGCCCGACCGCAGGGACAGCCGCTCTCGGCATGGGCGCTGGCTTGGCATTCGCGAAATCAATTGGCTGCGATGCTTCCGATTCCGACTGGGTAAAGCATGTAGCATTACCCTCCTGGGTTACCTGGCCGGCGGCGGCGAATCCCGCACCGGTGACCATCCCAACAAGAAACGACGTTACGAACAACAGGCGAGTCATCTTCGCCTGGATCATTTTCTTCATGTCTTGCTCCTTTCACTTGCATAGGGTGTCACCTTACCCTAAAAAATATCCGGCTCTTTTACCGGCGACTCAAGATGTCTTTGCGCTGATTTTCCAAAGATACCTGGGTCGGCGCCTTGCCCTGCGTAACGATACCGTTAATTCGATCCTCCAGTTTCCGGCGTTGCATAGAGCGTCTATCCAATACACTTTCACTAAGCATCTCCAAACCCGTCAGCAAGGAGGATCGTTAATGCTGTTTTGCCTGGAACCTGGACGGGTTATCGAGCGGTGCTGCAAGGACGCTAAAGGGGAATTGGGACTTGATCATGAGGAATTAAAGATTTTATACTTAAGTCGTTGAAATCGGGATAATCAAAATTCCAGTAACTTGGAAACAGATATAAAAATGATTGAACCTGAAGTCGAAAACCAAAAAAGACCCGCCGGGCCTGATATCGAGGATAAGTCCAAAACCGCGCCGTCCGGACCCGCCGCCCTTGCGGGCCGGATATCCGCATTTCCGCACCTGCCCGGCATATACATGTTCAAGGACAAAGGCGGGACTATCCTTTACATCGGAAAGGCCCGGGACCTGAGGAAACGGATCGGCAATTATTTCCGGGGTGGCGACACGGTAGATATCAAGACCAGGATCATGCTCGCCAAAGCCGCCGATGTCGAATACGCCGTTACATCATCCGAGAAGGAGGCGCTGCTCCTCGAGGCCAGCCTCATAAAGAAACACCGCCCGCGCTACAATGTCGTGCTTCGCGACGACAAAAATTACCTCTCGATACGGATCGACCCTCGTGACCCCTACCCTAGGCTGGACATAGTGCGGCGGTTTCAAAAAGACGGAGCGATATACTTCGGCCCCTATCCATCGGCTCGAGCGGCCCGCGACACGCTCAAATACCTGCACCAGCTTTTCCCGCTAAGGCTTTGCAGGGGTAGAAAGCTCATCCCGCGGGAACGTCCATGCCTCAACTTTTCGATGGGTCAATGTCTCGCCGCCTGTGCAGGCAAAGTTTCCAGGGAAGAGTACATGAAGATGGTCGAGGAAGTGGTGCTGTTCCTGGAAGGAAAAACCGACATCCTTCAGAGACAGCTTCAAAAAAGGATGCAGGAGGCCGCCGAATCTATGCAGTTCGAACTGGCCGCCTTCTACCGCGACCGGTTGCGAAACGTCGCAGCCACAATCGAAAAGCAACATGTCGTATCCGACCGTTTCCTGGACCAGGACGTGCTGGGCATCTACCAGGAGGAAGACCGGAGCGAACTGGTGGTTCTTTTTATCCGGCAGGGAGTGCATTCCGGCCAGAGGGCTTTCGACCTCAAGGAGGCCCAGGGGGATGAGCATGAGCTAATGTCGGCCTTCATTCAGCAATACTACTATGAAGACGCCTTCATTCCCGATGAGGTGCTGGTTCCCATTTCGCTCGATTCCGAAACGGTTCTCTCAGAATGGCTATCGGAGAAGAAAGAAAAACACGTGAGGGTATGGGCGGTAAAAAGAGGCGCCAGAAAGCATCTGCTCGATATGGCGCAAACCAACGCCCGCGAGGGATTCATCAGCCGCCGCCGCTGGCAGAGGCGAGATACGGCGCTCATAGACGGTCTTCAGCGCCTCCTCAAGCTGCCGAGAACGCCCGCCCGAATCGCTTGCGTGGACATCTCCAACATCCAGGGACAGCACGCTGTCGGGGCGATTGTTGTTTTTGAACACGGACGCCCGGATAAGACTTCCTACAGGCGCTACCGGATAAGACTCAAGAGCGAACCCGACGACCCGGCAATGATGGCCGAGGTGATAGGCAGGCTTATTGAAAACGACCGGGAACTTGCCGCAGGCATTGATATGCTTCTTCTCGACGGCGGAAAGGGCCAGTTGAACAAGATCGTGCGCCTGCTGGAGCAACTCGGGATTTCTGAGCCGCTCCCGGTCGTCTCCATAGCCAAGGAGCGCGAATCAGACATAGGGGAGAAGGGAAAAGGACTATACGAAAAAATTTACCTGCCAGGTCGAAAGAACCCCCTTTTCCTGCACCGGAGTCCGGACATTCTACATCTGCTCCAGCGAATACGGGACGAGGCCCACCGGTTCGCCATATCGCACTATCAGAACGTACACAGGGTCTCGCTTCTCACCTCGGCGCTGGACGGCATTCCGGGAATAGGCCCCGGCAGAAGGCAGATGCTCCTCGAGCGCTTCGGCAGCCTGGATGCAATCCAGGAAGCCTCGGCCTCCGAGCTCGAAGGAGCCGGCATCCCCCGGAAGGTAGCGCAGAGCGTCATTCGAGTTCTTTCCGAAAATGAAAGCAGGGCGGTTTTAGAGGAGCAGGAAGTTACGGATGACTCACGGGAAGGCGCGAAGACGCTGAAGACAGACGTTTGATGTCAGATTTGATTAATTTTTCAATGCGCTTTTGTAACGGAACTTCACAAAAAAGACCACTCCGGCAAGCAGGACCGCCCAGATCACAATATCGACCTGATGGGAATAGAGCTGAACAATGTCCCATCTCTCACGGAGGTACATCCCGCAGGCAAGGAGGAAAGAATTCCAGAGGGTCGCACCGACAAGGGTCGCCATGAGGAAAGGGAAAAGCCTCATTTTACCTGTCCCTGCGGGAATGGAAACAAGATGTCTCACAACGGGTATAAACCGGCTGAGGAAAAGAGTCAGGGTCCCCTTGCGGCAGCTGAAAAAATCCTCTGTCCGCTCAAGGTCGTGCGGGTTGAGAAGCAGGTACCTGCCGACCTTCAGCACAAACGGCCTGCCTCCGTAGTAGCCCATCGCATACGAGATTGCGGACCCCACTACCGAACCGGTGCTGGTTACAACAATGGCGGCCCAGAGGTCCCATTTGCCATCGGCAACCATAAATCCGACAAAAGGCATCACCGCCTCGCTTGGAACCGGGGCGATCATGCTCTCGAGCGCCATCAGGAAGCCCGCGCCGAGATACCCTGCCCCCTGAAGACACGATATTGCGAAATTAGATACCAGGTTTGTCAGCATGCAATTCCTTCCTCTTTCCTGCTCAGTGAGTGAACACCAGCCGATTGCGCCCGGTATTCAAAACAGAATTCGGCGCAAATTACCAGAAAATTCTTGCGAACGGCCATTCAATAACGGAATAATGGCGGACCATGAAACAAGACGAAGTAATCCGATACCCCATCGAAGACTCGATCGACCTGCATACCTTCAGGCCAAACGAAGTGAAAGACCTTCTGAACGACTACCTGGAAGCGGCGAGTGAGAAGGGATTCGAGGAAGTTCGAATAATTCACGGAAAGGGCATAGGGATCCTGCGCCGGACAGTCCATGCGGTCCTGAAGAGCCATCCCATGGTGATTTCGTTCAGCGAGGCCGGCCCTGGGGCAGGTGGCTGGGGCGCCACGATCGCCGTGCTCAGAAAAAAATAAATCCTATTGGTTCTATCGCTACGCGACGAAGAGTGAAAATTTCCCCCTTCCCGCTCTCCGCTTCTCGCTCTACTCAGTCCTCAGTCCTGCTCCCCGCTTCCCCCTTCACGCCTGGGCGCCCTTGTTATAGCTTCCGAGGAATTTGAAAAACTCGGTCTTTTCCAGCAGTTCCTCCATGATGTGCCTCCGGCTCTCTTCGGTCACGTCGGTTTCCAAATCCACATAGAACAGGTACTCCCAGGGCCTGCTGTGGATCGGCCTCGATTCGAGTTTGACAATGTTTATATCGTTCAGTGCAAAAATCCGGAGCGTCTCGAACAAAGCCCCCGGCTTGTCGCTTACCGAATAGATCAGGGAGGATTTATTTTGAGGGCCTGGAAGAGATTCATTCCTGGATATAACCACGAATCGAGTGAAATTGCGGGGATTGGTCTCTATGCCCTCCTTGAGAATCGCCAGCCGGGCAACCTGATCTGCTCCTTCGCCTGCTATGGCAGCCTCTTTGGGATCGGAGCCCTCTTTTACCCTTCCAACGGCCGTGGCAGTATCTTTACATGCTATCAAGTCCCAGCCGGGATTTTTTTCCAGATACTCCCTGCACTGCTGAAAGGCCTGAGGATGGGAGTAGATTCTTTCCAGGCCTTCGATCGACGCGTCTGCCTGCCCCAATAGATTATGTTTGATCCTAAGGGTCAACTCCCCGACTATTTTGAGTTCAAATTCGAGCAGCAGGTCATAGTTCTCATGAATGCTGCCCGTAAGGCTGTTTTCGACAGGAACGACGCCGAAGGCCGCCTGTTCGCTGTCCACCAGATCGAAGACCTCTCTGAATGAAGAACTGTTCCGCAGAGGGACCTCATTGCCGAAAAACTGCGTGCATGCTTTGTGAGAAAAAGAACCGGGCACGCCGCTGTAGGCAACCGTTGCAGGCGCCCTGCCCTCGCCCCGGCGCGGTCTCATGACAGTGGCTTTGTCGAGGTAAGCGTAGTCGAGCTGTTTTCCCACAACCGGAGCAATTACGTAAAGGTCTCTCATGAGCTGCTCGAACTGTTCCGGATAGAGGCTCTGGGGCCCGTCGGACAAGGCTTTGTCCGGTTCGGTGTGCACTTCCACTATGATACCATCGGCGCCCGCGGCTATGGATGCGCGGGCCATGGGACTGACCTTTTCCCTGATTCCCGTGGCATGGCTCGGGTCCACTATAATCGGCAGGTGGGTAAGCTTCTTTATGACGGGAACGGCTGTAAGGTCCAGAGTATTTCGCGTGTAGCGCTCGAATGTGCGAATCCCGCGTTCGCACAGGATAACCTGGTCGTTTCCTTCCGAGAGAATGTATTCGGCGGACATGAGCCATTCCTCGATAGTCGCCGACAATCCCCGCTTCAAAAGCACCGGCTTGCCGATTCGGCCGACGGACTTCAGCAGTTCGAAATTTTGCATGTTTCGAGCACCGACCTGGACAACATCGACGTATTTCATCATCAGGTCGGCCTGGCTCGGAGAGGTCATCTCCGAAACAACGCCAAGTCCGGTCTCTTCCCTTACCTCACTGAGTATCTTCAGCCCCTCCTCTCCCAGACCCTGGAACGCATAGGGCGAGGTCCGCGGCTTGAAAGCCCCGCCCCTGAAAAGCACTGCCCCGTGTTTACGCACGATGCGCGCAATGTCCAGAGTTGTCTTCCTGTCTTCAACACCGCATGGACCGGCGACCACTACCAGGCGGTCCCCGCCTATGGCGACATCTCCGACTTTTATAATGGAAGCAGCGGGATGCAGTTCGCGACTCACCAGCTTGTAAGGCTTGGATATGGGAACGGCCCTTTCCACACCGGGCAACGATTCATAATATGCGCTTTCCCTTGGCGTCTTGCCGACAATTCCCAGGACTCGTTCTTCCACCCCTCCTATATCCTTCACCATATGGCCCTCGGAACGAAGCACGTCTTTGAGCCTTTCAACTTCTTCCCTGGTAATCCCTTTTCCGAGTACGAGAATCACGGCAAATCCTCCGATCAGATTTTGAGTTGACTGCAATAAAAAAACCCCGAAGAAAACTCCTCGGGGCTTAGGACTCAGGCGCCCCGGGGAAGATTCCTGCTCCACCCTGGGGCCTTTTTCGATGAGCTAATATCCCAGGTGGACACTCCTGAAGAAGAAAAAAAAGAAGCCCGAAAAGGACGAAAAAACAGCCCCATCGGGTCGGCGCCGGCCCGGAAGCAAAAAGCGAATATCCAGAAACAGGTGTTTATTCATAAAGAACCCTTTTTGACGTCCCAGCGAAGCATAGAAAATCTGCCGGACTTTGTCAATCCTTCATCGGCGCCACCGTTTGATAGTTTTTTCCTGTCAAACGGTGACCCCAAGATCTATACGCCCGCCCGGCCATGGGGCGGGTAGAGATAAATGAATTCATCCGGGCTCCGTGATGGATTCTCAATGAATTCCGCACGGCCGCGTTTGGTAATCCACCTTGACTTCGCAGTTCACTCAGAGTGTGTGTGAGAGGGGTCAGTATCATTCCGGGGTCAGGTTTGGTCCGATCCTGGGGCCTTTCCCGTTTCGCGTCGGAATTGCCCCGCTCAGTAGCTGTCCAACGCCTCAAACAGCCTTTCGATGTCGCTTTCATCGTTATAGAAATGAGGTGAGAGCCGGACCGCATTTCCTCTTTGAGCGGCAAGCACCTTCCTTTTTAGAAGATAGCGGAAAAGTCTCCCCGCATCCTCGGGCACAAAGCTCAGAATTCCCGACCGGTGCCTGGGTTCCATCGAGCTGACGACTCGGAAATTCCTCCTTCCAAGCTCCAATGAGATCACGTCGTTCAGGCCCGATATCCTCTCGAATATGCGCTCGATTCCTATTTCCAGCAGCATTTCCAGCGCCGTTCCTAGAGCCGTGATTCCTGCAAGGTTGAGGGTCCCGGCTTCGAACCGGCGGGCATCGGTTTTCAATTTCAGTTCGAGGTTGTAGAAATCCTCCTCATTCTCGACGCTTCGCCATCCGACCCGGATTGGGTGAACCAGATCGTTTACCTCCTTCGAGATGTAGAGCGCTCCGATTCCCATTGTGCTCAGTAGCCATTTGTGACCGCCGCAGGCCAGGAAGTGAACGCCGCACCTTTTCACGTCGAAAGGTACGGCCCCCAGACTCTGTATCGCATCTACACAGAGCAGGATAGCATTCTGCCGGCAAAAATCGCCCAATTCTTCCAGATCGCATCGGAACCCGGTGGTAAAATCGGTCGAACTCACAGCGATCAGTCTCGTTCCGGGGCGAAGCACGGCCGTGATGTCCGAAAGGTCGAAACGGCCCTCGTTTTTTCGCACAAAACAAATCTCGACCCCGGCGCGCTCCAGATTCACCCATGGATACACGTTCGACGGGAAATCGGGTACGGGCACAACGATCTTGTCGCCGCGTCTCCACGAAATTCCGCCGGCCACAATGCTCAGAGCTTCGGATGTGTTTGCGGTGAAGCAGACCTCTGAGGGGTCGGCGTTTATAAGCCTTGCAAAAAGTGAGCGGGTCCTGTCCACCGTTTTCATCCAATCCGGATAACGAACGAAGCCTTCATTGGCGAACTGGAGCATCAAGTCGCTCACGGCCTTTGCCACCCGCAACGGAGGCGCCGAGACGGCGGCATTATTGAGAAAGCAAAAATTTTGGGTGATGGGGAACTCACTTCGGTATTGTGACAGTTCTTTCATCGCTGACTCCGGGGGTTGGGAGGCGGTTTTTTAAAATATTTGCAATACCAGGGCACAAACAATAAGTTATAATTTAAGATGTGAAATCATAGAGAACTCATAAAATCATTCCGAAAGGGGAAGGCAATGCAAAGAAGCACAGTTTTTCAGAGGGACCAGGTAATTGTCCAAACAGATTTCATTCGCCGCGTGTACAACTGGATGGCCCTCGGATTGGCGGTCACCGCGATTGTCGCTCTCTATGCCGTCAACAGTGGGCTGGTTTTATCTCTTCTTCGAAATCCAATCATCATGATACTGCTGATCGTCGGCGAACTCGGCCTGGTGATCGCGCTAAGCGCCGCAATCGGCAGGTTCCAGTCCTCAACCGCCATGTTCATGTTTTTCGCCTATTCGTTTCTAAACGGCCTGACAATATCGACCATTTTCCTTGTCTACACAAAAGCATCGATTGCAAATACCTTCTTCATAACCGCCGGAACCTTCGCCGCAATGAGCGTTTATGGATACACAACCAAACGCGACCTGACTTCGATGGGCAGTTTCCTCATGATGGGCCTCATCGGGATAATAATTGCCTCCTTCGTTAATTTCTTCTTCAGCAGCCCCGCTATCTACTGGCTCATAACCTATGCGGGTATAGCCATTTTTGTCGGGCTGACCGCCTACGACGCCCAAAAAATAAAGGAAATGGCCTATGCCGGATTTTCCGGATCGGAGGAGGAGCGAAAAGGAGCGGTCATCGGCGCTCTGCGGCTTTACCTCGATTTTATAAACCTGTTCCTGCTTTTGCTCCGTATATTCGGAAGGCGTAGCGACTGAGACCTGACGTTCACCACAGAGGCACAGAGAACGCAGAGAAAGCCAAAATTGAACAAGATGAACAGGAAAGTAAAAGTGTTTCACGTTATTCTCAGGACCTGGAAACAGCCAGTAATTAAGGGATTGAGAATTGAGGGATTCAGGGATTAATTCCTAAATTCCTGAACTCCCTAATCCATAGCGGTTTCTGTTAATCCTGTAATCCCATCTGACAAAGCTTTTCTCTGTGCCCTCTGCGTCTCTGTGGTGAGAGTTTTTTGTCCATCCGTCTCTGTGGTGAACACTTATGAAAATGCAAGCCTGTGGAGTTTCCCGATAGCGATGCTGCGACATACTTTTGTCCATCTGCCGGGGATCGGTCTTAAAACGGAACGCTCTCTCTGGCAAAACGGAATTCATTCCTGGGAATTTTTCCACGACGAAAATGCCTGGATGCTGACGCCTTTCGGCCCAAAAAAGTACGACGCTCTGCGAGGCCGTCTCGAAGTATGCCGCGAAAGGCTATGCGCCCTCGATCCGGCATATTTTGCAGGCGCCCTGGCGCCCCAGCATCTCTGGAGGCTTTTTGCAGACTTTCGGCAATGCGCCGCCTTCCTCGATATAGAGACTACCGGGCTTGGCGGGCCCTACGATCACATTACGACCGCAGCGCTCTATGACGGAAGGGAGGTATTCTACTACATACATGGCGATAACCTGGATTCCTTTGCCCTCGATCTCCGAAAATACAAGATTCTTATCACCTACAACGGGAGTTGTTTCGATCTGCCGTTTATAAGGAATTACTTCGGGTTGGCAGTTGACCATATCCACATCGATCTGCGGTACCTGCTGCGCAGTCTCGGTTACGGCGGCGGGTTGAAGCGCTGCGAGAAGAGCCTTGGGCTTGACAGGGCCGAACTCAACGGCGTTGACGGCTATTTTGCGGTGCTGCTCTGGCGCGAATACAGGAAAACAGGCAGTGCAAAAGCCCTGGAAACGCTTCTGGCCTATAACATGGCGGATACGGTCAACCTCGAAACCCTGATGGTGCAGGCATTTAACATGAAAGTCAGTGAGACCCCGTTCCACGAACTGAGAATACCCCTGCCCTGCCCGCCATGCATTCCTTTCCAACCGGACGCTGAATTGATAGACGAATTGCGCCAGGCCTATTTCGGAGTTTTCTGAGCGATTTTCTCGTCCCTTCGGGACACCCTGAAACCATGAAAAGGCGCGGGGCTACATTCTCGTCATTCCGGCAGTCCCGGCAGTGTTTTTGAGCCGGGATCAAGAGCCGGAATCCAGTGTCTTTTCGAGACAGATTTTCTCAGGGTGCGCCGCCTTGAACCCTCACTGCGTTCGGATTCGCGTTGACGTTTCGGCCCCTTGTTAAATACTTCAAGTTCGCGTCCGATCTGTTGTGAGGACGCACCCTCACTTCGTTCGGATTCGCGTTGAACGTCGCAAACGGTCTATGCTGCGTTCAGTTCGGCGTCCGATCTGTTGTGAGGACGCACCCTCACTTCGTTCGGATTCGCGCTAACACTTGCGGCCGATCTTAAACGCTTCAAGTTCGCGTCCGACCCCTTATGAGGGCGCACGGCGGTGTTCTTCGCATATTGAAATTTTTTAAAATAATATTTTAGGCCGGCTTTAATTTCACCTGACCGTGAGGTTATCATTAATATTGGAAAGAAAACATCTTTCCTCCTCCGAGAAGGCCAGGTGGCTCCCCCTCATTCCACCTGGTCTTCTTTTTTTTTATCCTCACCGCTCCTTGCTTTTTGCCGCTCCCCATTCCCCACACCCTGGGCCTTGTGGTTTCCTGGTTCCAACAATTCATGGCTATTTCTTATCAAAGATCTCACAATCAACATGGACAATGAAAAGACAGTATGGCTTAATATGGATCGGATGCAACGGAATCCAAATCCACGCTGCAAATGAATAATCAGGTTTTTCACCCTCGGCGGAGTCGGCCGTGCCCCAAAAGGCGCAAAAGACAAGGGCCGTATTAGTGGCCGTTTCAGGGCAAACGCCGCAAATAATCACTGAAACGCTTTGGCCTTTGGAACAACAACACCACATAGAAATAGACGAAATCCGAGTTATAACGACGGCAAGCGGCTGCACAACCTTGAAGAAAGCTCTTTTCGGCGACCAGGGCAAATTCGGGCAGTTCTGCTGCGACTACCGCATTCCGGCAGGAAGAATAGCCTTTTCGCCTAAAAATGTCCATGTAATCACCGATGAGAATGGCATTGAGCTTGAAGACATCAGGAGCAGCGGCGACAATGTCTGCGCCGCCGACCAGGTATTTTCTCTGATCCGGGAATGGACAAAAAGAGAGGATGAAATTCTTTACTGCTCGGTGGCGGGCGGGCGAAAGACGCTCGGAATCTATCTAAGCATGGCGATAATGCTTTGCGGCCGTATGCAGGACAGACTCTACCATGTCCTGGTATCAAAGGCTTTTGAGTCAGGCGTCCCAGACTTTTACTATCCTCCCCCGGAATCCCGTATATATCCAAAATTCGTCGGAATAGATGAATCAAAGAGAGCGATCCAAATCGAGATTTCCTCCGATGAGGCCAGGATCGATCTTGCCGAAATACCCTTTCCACGGTTGCGGGAACTGATCGGGGGTGAACTGCCGCTCGAACAAGGTCTGGTAAAGGCCGTTGAATCTTCCCAGCTTATCTTAACCTATCTTCAGACCCCGCCGATTCTCACTGTAAATCTTCACAAAAGTAACGTCGAAGTCGGGCATTTCACTTTTCCCCTTTCAAGACAGCTTCTAGCTGTCTATGCATTTCTGCTCATCACAATATCTGCCTCCCCATCGGGTCTGTCTCTTGAGAACCTTTTTGACGGAAAGCAGGTCATTGCCGATCTGGAGAGACGAATCGACAGCTATAAGGCTGGAGAACAGGAAGAATACGCCTGGGAAAAGATTCGTGACATGGCCGATTTCCGTGATCGTATAAGGCCCTGCGTCAGCAAAATAAACCATGCCATCTACTCGGCGGTCGGCAGGAACAGGTTCGCGGAGCAGCTCAAGATCCACACTGGGCATGATATTAAGCTCCGCGTGGCCAATTTCAAGATAATTGGGGCAGAGGGTAAACCCTGGAAACGAACCCGGTAAGCTTTCCGGAAAGTTTGCCGGAATAATAATTTTTCCCCGTTATCTCCTGAACAGGTTTATAGGATCAATATACCTTCCTTCGGCTTGCGGCCGCAGGTCTTTTCCTTTTGGGGGAGGAATAAATTGGTGGCATTCAGTCACATTACCATAGGGAAATTCAAACTGACATTGAGGGCCGAAGAGGATTTGCGTTTGCCGGCCTATAAGGGGTCGACCCTAAGAGGAGGCTTCGGGCATGCGCTAAAACTCGTGACGTGCGCTCTTAAGCGCCAAGAATGCCCGACATGCCTTCTCAGGACCCGTTGCGTCTACCTATACCTTTTTGAGACGCCACCACCGGAGGATGCCGAGATGATGCGACTATATCCATCAGCGCCCCATCCTTTCATCATTGAACCGCCGGATTCCGATGTGAGGATCGTTCCATCGGGAGGAGAACTTGAATTCGGGTTAACCGTGGTTGGGCGGGCTCGCGAATACCTCCCTTACTTCATCTATGCGTTTTTGCATTTGGGCGAGAAGGGGCTTGGCAGCGGAAAGGGCCGATTTGTTCTTCAAGATGTCGGTGCAATGTCCTCGAACGGGTTCAAATCGATCTATCAAACACAAGACCAGTCATTAAAAAAGGTTCATCCGGCTAACGAGTACCTCTGTGTATGAAGATGGTAGAGCCGTAGTTTAAAGTACTCAGAATCCCGGAATCCGTAAGCCTGCCTTTTGAGGGTCTTGATTTTATTGATCA
>JBEKQE010000074.1:0-23266 GCA_049520035.1 Syntrophobacteraceae bacterium
ACTATTCGGACCGGGAAAAGGGATTTTCACTCGATGTCTCGCCAGATAGATTCATCAAAGCATACAGTGATGGAGTGACTATCATCGGGGTCAAAGGCGAAGATACACCCGTCTATTACATCCTAGACAAGAACAAAAAAACGGTGTTGAAGGTCTCCTAAACCAACCTCTACAAAATAGGCATTTTCTTCAACTGGAACAGCATGACAACCCTCGTAGATCTACCCGGCAATACCGCTGTCACTGCTCAGAATGAAACACCGGATGGCTGCACTATGTACCTTGTCGCCGGTGTTGACGCGGCGCTGTGCGTTGACGGCAACTATCGCATCCCGCTGCGCATGTTGCAAAGGGGCGCCACGGTCGCGCGGGTGGCGTCCGTGAAACCATTGCACACGGACCTGAAGACCACGGCCGATTCTCTGACCCTCACGTGCCGGCAGGACCGCTACACTTTCTTCGATGTGGACTCTGACATGGCCCCCGACGCGGACTGAGCCTGGAGCAGGCCTGCCCTCAAGACCATTGGCCGGACACCGGCGCGGGGATTGTTCGATTCCTGGGGGTCGGGCTTTAATTTTATTATGAGCAGATTGAAGGAGGTGGCATGTCCTGTCCGTTCGTGCTGAGGTATCGAAGCATGGACGAACCAGAGCACCCGCCCTTCGATACCTCAGGGCGAACGGTCTTGAACGCAACTTGCATCAGCTGGTTTTGGTCTTGTCCAGCTCGCTCTTGAGTCTTTCGGCTTCCTGTTTGTATCTTTCGGCTTCCTCTTTAAGTCTGGCATCGCTTGTGGGTTCCTGGGTTTCCCTGGCTTTATGGAAGGGGAGCTTCTCCTTTACATCATCGTAGCCAAGATATGCGGCCATCAATCCGCCGAACAGCAGGATAAGGGGAATCGCCCCCATGATAATTTTGAAAACAGCATGATGCCAGATAACGATGCCCAGAAGACCGAGGAACGCCGAGGCGACACCACCCATAAAAACTTTCATGTCCTTCCTCCTTCAAATGGTTAGCGATGAGGTATAGATTATAAATATCCCAATCAAAACATGCAAGTGGGAATGCCTGTCAGACCATTTTGGGAGATTTACTCAAAATCAGTAGTATAATGGATGCCTGTCAAATAGTTTGTGTGCAGAGGGAACCTCATGTGGGGACTGGAAGAACTAAAAATCCGCAGGGAAATAGTTGATCGTCTGGACTGGGAAATGACACCGGAAAAGGCTGTTGAAACCTATCTCGAATGGGGGACCGGATGGACTCGCAGGGATGATTTTGTTAGGTATCCCGGTCAGGAAGCCCTCTATTTTGTAATCTATGACTGGGAAAAGCCTGCTCAGGTTACCCTGATCCGCAGAACCATGAAAGAGGCCGATGAAATCGCAAAAATTTTCGTGCCTGCCGAGATGGTCCGCAGAGCGGTTGACGTGGCTGGACGCAAGCCCGGAGTTGGAGTTTACGCCATTACCGAGGAATTAAAGGAATGGCTTAAAGAAGCGCTTGGTTGCTGAATTTGGCTGATTTTGACCTGCTGGCTCAGAGGCAGCTTTTCTGTGTGAGAATCCGTGTGAGAAAATTTTTCCAAAACCTGCCAAAATATTGATTGCCCAAATCGAGGAGGCCAAATGACAGGATTCAAATTCCTGCTTTTTGTGGCTTTAATGGCCGGATTCGCTGCCCTCGCTTATGCGGATTCGGATGACGGCAAAGCGGCTTATGACAGAGGTGATTATGAAAAAGCTTATCGAGAGTTTAAGGGTGTGGCGGAGCAGGGGGATGCTGTTGCACAGTTTGCTATAGCTTCCATGTATTACCGTGGTGAAGGCGTGCCGCAGGACTACCGGGAGGCGGCGAATTGGTTCCGCAAGGCAGCAGCGCAGGGACATGCCGGCTCACAATATGATCTGGGAGTGCTGTATGCCGGGGGCCAGGGCGTTCCACAGGATTATGCCGAGGCTGCAAAGTGGTGGCGTATGGCCGCAGACCAGGGAGACGCTGAGGCGCAACGTAGTCTGGGAGCGCTGTATGCCAGGGGCCAGGGCCTTCCAAAGGACTACTCCGAAGCATTGAAGTGGTACCGCAGGGCTGCGGACCAGGGAAATGCCGACGCGCAACTTAATCTGGGAGCGATGCACGATAAGGGTCAAGGCGTAGAGAGGAACTATGCCGAGGCTGCAAAGTGGTGGCGTATGGCGGCGGACCAGGGACTGTCTCTGGCACAACGTAATCTGGGATGGCATTATGCGCGGGGAGATGGCGTTCCTCAGGACTTTGTCCAAGCGTACATGTGGCTCGACCTGTCGGCAGCAAAGGGCGATTCGGAAGCCAAAAAGTCAAGAGACGAACTCGCCGGGCATATGACACCTGCCCAGATCGCCGAGGCACAGCGCCTTGCGAGAGAATGGAAGCCGAATCGCCAAAACTAGGGCTTGCTGCAATCGTTTATATGTTTGCGGGCGAAGTTGGAGGTTCAAGTCATCTCCCGCCACTTTCATGTGCCCGCTTCCGGCCGTCTTTTCATAACAACCGCCCGGAAGCGCCCAGGCCTCCCGCGAACGCCCAACGCGCTAGATAGACGTGTCGCGCGGTCGGCCTGCCCGCTACGCGCTCACACTACGCAATGTGGTTATTTTTTTCGATAGGGTACTATGTAAGTATATTATACGAAGTCTTTCGCTCGTCAGTCCCGCCACAATTTGTTCGCGATCAGGAAAGTGACAAGCTGCATAAAAATGATAATTGCCACGCAACCCAGCCATCCGGCCTGCTTCCAGAAAAAACCGGGAAGAATCGAACCGGCAAAGCCGCCGAGGTAGTAGCAGGAAACGTAGAGACCGGCAGCGGAAGACCTGGCCGCACCTGCAACCTTACCCACACGGCTCGACGATGCCGACTGGCAGATAAACACTCCCGTGGCCTGAAGCGCCAGCCCTGCAATGACGACCGGCACATGGTGAATCAAAGTCAGCAACATGCCCGACGCGGACGCTCCCACAGCTCCCACCAAGGCCCGGCGGTAACCGATACTGTCCAGGATGTGTCCGGCGACCGGGGTTATCACTGCGCCAATCAGGTAGACGGCAAAAATTGAAGCCAGAGCAGCAGGCCCAAGAAAGAAAGGCTTATCTGCCAGGTAAAAGTTGACGTAGGTAAACGCCCCGACCATGGAAAACAGAACGTTAAATCCAACGGCGTAAGTCGCCAGAAGCTGCGGGTTACGCAAATGCATCCACATGGACTCAAAGGCCGCCGGGACATTGGTTTGACGTACGAATTTCGTGGAGCGCGGCAAGAGCCGCCATGTGCTCAGGGCCGCTGCTAAAGTGACCGCGCCAAGAACAATAAAGGCCGAACGCCAACCCCAGTGGGTTGCGGCTAAACCGGCAATGAAGCGTCCCGCAAACCCGCCGACAACTGTACCGGTCACATAGATCGCCATGGTGGAACCGACCGACTGGTCCGGCGATTCCTCACTGATGTACGCCATGGCGACGGCGATAATGCCTGGAATGAAGATCCCCTGCACAAAACGCCAGGCGATGAACTGCCCCAGGTTGGCCGCCGTCGCCGCCAGAACCGTCGGAAGAGTGAGTCCCAGCATCGCGGTAACGATAACTCGTCTACGTCCCACGGCATCAGCCAGCATACCGATCAGTGGCGCCGTCAGCGTTATCGCCAGCACTGGAGCGCTCACGGTGAGGCTCACCATCAATTCGGATGCCCCGAAGAGCTGCCGAAATTGGGGCAGCAGCGGTTGAGTGGCATAGAGAGGAAGAAACGTGCCGAAGCCGGAGATAAACAAGGCCGTCAAGGCGCCCATCCGGCTGCCAACGGCGGCTCGAACAGGTATGGCAAGCCCGGTTATGGAGCATCGGGCCTGTGCAATCTTCAACGTATCCCTCCAAATCGTTTGAACTTATCATCCCATGAGGTATGTTAACGTTGCCGTATTAAGATTTCAAATATATTATAATTGAATATTCGATATCTATTATATATTACAAAATCCACGGAGCCCTGGGATGGAACTAAGACATTTAAGATATTTTGTAACGGTCGCCGAAGAATTGCACTTTGGGCGCGCTGCCCAACGATTAGGCATCGCCCAGCCGCCGCTAAGCCAGCAGATCAAGGCGTTGGAACAGCAAATCGGCGCCTTGCTGCTGTTGCGAACCAAACGGCATGTGGAACTCACCGCCGCCGGAACGGTCTTTCTGCACGAAGCCCGAAAGATCCTTGCCCTGACAGATCAAGCCGTGCATGCGGCCCAGCGTGCTGCTCGAGGCGAGATTGGGGAATTGCAGGTGGGATTTGTCAGTGGCGCCGTCTATGGGAAAGTTCCTTCAATCTTTCGTCTCATGCGAGCCCGATACTCGGATGTCTCGCTGGTTTTGCAGGACCTGAGCACCGAGGAGCAGGTGGAAGCCATTAAAGCCTATCGGCTTGATGTCGGCCTGATACGCCCCCCGGTGACTTCTGGGGAATCGCTGATTATGCATGTGATCGGACGAGAGCCTTTGGTGGTCGTTTTGCCACGCACGCACCGCCTGGCCAGGCAAAGAAAGATCCCCGTGGAGGCGCTGGCCGGGGAACCTTTCCTTCAGGTCCCCCGCCATCTTGCACGGGGGTTCTACGATCAGTTTATGCACATCTGCGCCCAGGCTGGATTTTCCCCGAAGATCGTCCAGGAAGCCCGCACGACCCAAACCATTGTGAGCCTCGTCGCGGTGGGCATGGGTGTGTCTATTGTCCCGGCCTCATTGCAAAGTTTGCAACGAACCGGCGTGGTGTACCGGCCTCTGGGAGCGCCAGCGCCCACCACTGAATTGGCCGTCATATGGCGTCCGGACGATGAAAACCCGGCGCTTCACCGCTTCCTGGAGATTATTTGGGAGGTGGCGGAAATTAAGGACGCGCAATGCTGGCGGATGATGGAAAGGCCCGATTCGTTGAAGGTGTAATGCCGGATCGGTTCATCCCTGGTGTCGGGCAAGACCGGCAAACTGTCGCGCCCGGCAGCGGGCAGAATCGAGCGGCGGGGCATGCATAAAAAATAAATAAAGGGGTCAGCCCTGGTATGATCTGCCCGCGGGAAACCAGAGAACGTGATGGAAAAATGGCAAGGCACTGCGGGCAGAATATGAATTGGATTTCCTGTTCACTGCTCACTGCTCACTGTACTTCCCTCTTCTCGCTCCTCGCTCCCCGCTTCTCGCTTCTTGGATCATTCTCTCTTATGGCCCCGGTGGGTTATATGCCAGGCGTATCCGGGCAGGAACTGGCGTTTTTTGCTCCGGCGCTGTCTGCCAACTTGCCCCTATATTGGTTAAACGGTTATTTTTGCCAAAAATACACCTCTAAGGCCAAAATAAGCCATGATTTTAGCATATTATCGAGCAACTTTATCCGATTAGCTCGCCCGACCCCTTTTCGACTTTTAAGTTGATGCTTCACGTCTGATTCGCCTTAGTTCTTCCAACACGGCGGGCGTATACGAGATAATCAACTGCGGGGATGGTGGTGCGTCCCGAAACTGTCCAAAACCTATCGCGTTGACCTTTCTCTTGCGTTTTTTGTTCGTATATGGGAAGGTTTTATGGGCTTACAAGGTGTCCTGAGAGGGTTTTGGAGCAGTGGATGAACCCAAAATGCCCTTCGAGATTCGCTGCTGGTCAGGTTGATGTATTAAAGGAGGAGACCGTCATGACAAAACATAATTTGAGAAGGTATTTTCTCTTTTGCGCAGTTGTAATGACCTTCCAGTTTGTTCTTCCGGGACTCTTGGTGGCAGCGGAACCCGCCAAGATCGTCCAGGCCCAAGCCATTCTGACGGTCTCCGAATCGAAGAGGCTTATCGCCAAGGCCGTTAAAGAGATGCCCATCGTCAAGAACGCCCTGACAAACGGTATGGTGATCATTGTCAAGGGAACGACTAATGCCTATGTGGCTGAAGAAATTACGGGGAAGAAAATCGAAAAGGCAGCCTTTGTGCGGGGGAGAATTCAACCTGCAAAGGGGGGCAAGATACTTCCCGATGTGCAGGCCGTTCCTGAAGTCGTCCTTGAGAAGGGGAAAGTTGTGGATCTGCCACTTGCCGAGGCGGTGAAGAAGTTGAAGCAGGGCGACGTGGTTATCAAGGGAGCCAATGCCCTCGATCATAAAAACAAACTCGCAGGGGTAAATATTGCAGCTCCAGACGGTGGCACCACCGGAGTCATCATGCCCTACGTAGTCGCCCGGAAGGCTTACCTGGTCATCCCCGTCGGCCTTGAGAAGCTGGTGGCCGGGGATCTTGTGGACCTGACGCTGAAAATGCGCGAGCCCCTTGAGAGCCTGAACGGTCTTCAGTCCATGTTTCTCCTCACCGGGGAGATCGTAACGGAGCTGGAGGCCGTAAGCATCCTTACTGGAGCGACGGCCTTCCAGTGCAGCGCTGGTGGCATCGGTGGCGCAGAAGGTTCGGTCTGGCTCGTTTTCAGGGGGACCATGGAACAGGTGACCGAGGCCCTCAAGCTGGTTCAATCGATTCAGGGCGAACCGCCGTATATCGAATAACTCTTCGTCACATCTGAACGATTCGACGGGACAATAAAAGGGTTTACCGGCCACACTACCGGAACCACTTTGTCTCTTGGGCGCTTATTGCAGCATTGGATCTCGTTCACAAACACCTTTCCAACATGAGGGTCATTGAAGTTGGAGCTCGCGGTATTGGGTTTCAGATCTCAGAAGCGCGAAATGGAGATGATGTTGCCAAGAAGATCGATTTCTGGTCTCTCGATTTGTCTTGTCATGCTCTTGGGATCTCTCTGCATGGGCATTGGTGTGCCATCGGTTGGCGCCTTCGATCCAAGGGAGATGCTCACACTGCTCGATGAAATGGATTCAAGCTACTCCAGGGTGAACGATTATGTGGGAGTCTTTCATAAACAGGAACGAATAGGCGGAAAGCTCAATGAGGCGGAGACTGCACTCTTCAAGTTCCAAAAGCCCTTCAAAGTCTATATGAAGTTTATCGACGGCCCCTCCACGGGAACCGAGGCACTCTATGTGGAAGGCGGTTACGAAAATAAGCTGCTTGTGAGGCGGGGAGGGATTTTGGAGTTCATGACATTTTCCCTGGACCCTAAGGGTTCGCTGGCAATGTCTCGGAATCGGCACCCCGTTACGGAACTCGGGTTTGGTTTTTTACTCGCTGAATTCAGGCGTAATTTCGAACCGGCTATCCGGGCCGGTGAACTCGAAATTATGCGGCTGGCCGATGATACCTTCAATGAGAGACCTGCGACCGTGGTCGAGGGCAGATTCCTGCCGCATGGGGGCAGAAAATACTATTGCGCCCGATTTATTATGCACATCGATAAAGAACTGCTCCTTCCCGTAGGGGATGTTTTCTATGATGGAAAGGACGAAATGTTCGAAGACTATGTTTTCACCGATGTGAAGCTCAACGTAGGGCTTACGGCTACGGACTTTTCGAGGTACAATAAATCCTATCGGTTCTGATAAATCAGTCAGGCCGATATGGCTTTCCTTAAAAGTCAAATAGCAGAATTTAATCCCCTCTCATTCTATTTCATCTTTTCTGGATATTTTTAACCTCGCCAACAAGGTCCTCCCCTTCGGGTCCCAGGATGCACTTGTACGGGACTGCACAGACATCGCCCCAGAATCCATTTTTTCGGTCTTTTGCAAAGGTCATAAAGAAGGCGTCAACCGATCCATATGTTTCCTTTATCACTTCGTCCAGGGCACGCTTTGGATCCTGGAGCTGTTCGCATTTTTCCAAAAACTCCACCATGAGGTGATCATTTGGATGCTCGTGGTTGCCCTGGACAAAATATATCCAGAAGGGCAGCGCCGTAGTGTCTGCTTGATAAAGGTCCATTCTGGTATCTTTGAAAAGTGCATCCACCTTGCAGTTCCGGCTCACCTTTCCCCACACAAAGACCTCGGACCAGGCTGCCGTACCCTCCGTGAACCACTGGTATGGTTTTCGCGGCATCCACTTGGTTTTGTATCCGTAGGAGTATTGCATTCTATGGAACAACTCGTGTGCCGAGGTAGGCTGCCGGATGCCTTTGTTGTTTATCCAGGCAACCGAATCGAACTGAATCGGCCCTTCTGGAGGATCGGCAACTCCAAAGCAGTCAATGTTTCGAAAAACCACCTCTATCTTGTCCAGGCCAGGGGCCGTATAGGGTTTTCTTCCGAAGAGATCTGAATATTTTGTCCACGCCTGCTCGAGATATCCCGCTGTCTCCTTTATAATTTCCGGGTCCTTAATATTGTCACTCGAATGCCTGCTCTTGTTTGTCCATTTGAGAACGAAGTGGTCCGTTTCGTAGCGGTTTTCAAAAGAAGGCATGGCGCTGTCAAGGGTCTGAGCGAAGACCGCGCCCCCGGACAGGGCGAAACCGATGCACGCGGCCATATTCATGGAGACGCCAAACAGGATCGCTGCCACCAGCCTCGGAAGTTTCATGCTTTATGGCTCCCTGGAAAGTTAATTAATTTCGAGCTTAAAATATGATAAGCAGTGAGTCAGGGAATAGCAACGACAATTTGAAAAAACCCGGCAGCTTAAGCAGGAAACAATATTCATTGCTGAGCACATGACGCCGTCCGCAGTGACAATTGCGCCTTATTAAAAACAAGTGAGCGCCAAGGGTTATTTCATGGCTGAATTTCGAGGATTTCGATGTTCCGGATGCCCTTAGGTGTCTGAACCTTGACTTCATCGCCCTCTTCCCGGCCGATGAGAGCTTTGCCGATGGGAGATGTAACAGATATGGTTCCCGCCAGGACGTCGGCCTCATAAGGACCGACCAATCGATATGAATTAACCTCGCCGGTTTGGAGGTCTTCCACGATCACTACGCAGCCAAAGACGACCTTCCCATCCACGTTCTTTGGCAAATCGACTATTTGCGAATTGCCGACCTTTTCGGTCAATTCCTGAATCTTTCCTTCGATGATGCCCTGTTTCTGCTTGGCGGACTCGAACTCGGCGTTTTCCGAGATATCCCCGTGCCCGCGAGCTTCCTCTATGGCCTTGATGACTGAGGGACGGTCTTCCTTTTGCAGGCGTTTTAATTCACTCATAAGCTTCTTATATCCATCCCTGGTGATGGGAACTCTCGACATTCCAACTCCTTTCAAAATAAAATATGCCGTTCCATTTAGCGTCATAGCAAGCGCATGTCAACTGGCGCGGAACAGCACGGACTGTCCAGCTCTCGGCTGATCTCAGATACATTTTAATACTAAAACTGAAAAAACTTCATCAAAAAGTGCAGGAATCATATAGAGAATTTAGCCTCAATTTTCGCATGGGCCGATTTTGAATTACCCTCAGGCGCCGAGGTCGTGATAGACTAACAGGTTGAAAATTCAGGAACCGGCACATGGCGCCGTGCATCCCCCAAACAGCGACTGAACGCGGTGACTTAGAAGCGGTCCTCCAGGACCTCGTGAGGGACTCTTATGGGCTTCAACCGGAAAGACCTTCTGGGAATTCGCGACCTGGAGGTGGCCGAAATTGAATACCTTTTAGACTTATCCCGTTCTTTCAAGGAAATCAATGAGAGGTCCATCAAAAAGGTACCCACCCTTAGAGGCAAAACGATCATTCACCTTTTTTACGAACCGAGCACCAGAACGCGGACCTCCTTTGATATCGCTGCAAAACGACTAAGCGCTGACACCTACTCGATAAACGCCTCAACCAGTTCGATAGTCAAGGGCGAGACGGCGCTCGATACCCTCAAGAACCTGGAGGCCATGAGACCCGATGTCTTCGTAATACGCCATTCTGCTTCCGGCGCTCCTCAGATGCTTGCCAGCCGCACCACGGCGTCGGTCATCAACGCCGGGGACGGGATGCACGAGCACCCTTCCCAGGCGCTGCTCGACATGCTGACAATCCTTGACAACAAGAACAGACTGGACGGCCTGAACGTCGTTATCGTGGGCGACATATACCATAGCCGGGTGGCACGTTCCAATATCTGGGGCTTGACAAAAATGGGGTCCACGGTAGTGGTATGCGGCCCTGCTACACTCATTCCCCCTAATATCGAGGCAATGGGCGTTCAGGTGTCGAACCGTCTGGAACAGTGCATCCCTGATGCCGACGTGATCATGGTTCTGCGTCTTCAAAAGGAGAGGCAGCAGCAGATGTTGTTGCCCTCAGTGCGCGAATATGCGACTTTGTACGGCATAAACAGCGAAAGGCTCAAGGAGGCAAGAAAAGACGTTTTGATAATGCATCCCGGCCCGATGAACCGGGGGGTAGAAATCAGCCCTGAAGTCGCAGACGGCCCCTGTTCGGTTATCCTGGAGCAGGTAACCAACGGTGTTGCCGTCAGGATGGCGCTGCTCTATCTGCTCGCACAAAGATAGCCTGTCAGGCTTTTGCCTTTTCCCGGAGTGATAATGGCAACGAAGGAAAATTCAGCTAATCTTGTCTTGCGAAATGGCAGGGTGATCGATCCAGCGCGGGGATTGGACGCTGTGGTTGACGTTCTCATTGAGAACGGAAATATAACCGAAATGAGCGCGAAGATCGAACTTGGCCCCGAAAAGCTCTCGCAATTCGAGCAAATCGACGCGAGCGGCAAATGGATAGTGCCGGGCCTGATCGACATGCATGTTCATCTGCGGGAACCGGGAGAAGAATACAAGGAGACAATCTCCTCGGGAACGCAGGCTGCCGTTGCGGGAGGATTCACCTCGGTAGCGTGCATGCCCAACACTCACCCGGTAAACGACTGCGCCGCAGTAACCCAGTATATTCTCGAAAAAGCCGGGGATGAGGGGTCTTGCCGAGTATTTCCCGTGGGGGCGATAAGCAAGGGGATCGAGGGCAAGAACATTTCTGAATACGGGGAACTTCGCGCCGCAGGCGCCGCAGCCGTATCGGACGACGGGCGGCCCGTCATGAACAGCCTGCTTATGAGGCGCGCTCTCGAGTATGCCAAAACTTTCGACCTGCTTGTCATAAGCCACTGCGAAGACCTGGACCTTTCCAACGCCGGTCTGATGAATGAGGGTCCCGTATCGACAAGGCTCGGCATGAGGGGCATACCGAGAGCTGCTGAAGAGGTTATGGTGGCCCGCGACATTCTTCTGGCCGAGCTTACCGGGAGCAGACTTCACTTAGCTCATATCAGCACTGCCGGGTCTGTGGCGCTGATACGCGAGGCCAAAAAACGGGGCGTACCCGTCAGCGCAGAGACCGCACCCCATTATTTTAGTCTTAACGAAGAGCTGGTGTGCACATTCGACCCGGTCTACAAGGTCAATCCACCGCTAAGGAGGCCCGAGGACATCGAGGCAATAAAGGCCGGGCTGCACGACGGGACCATCGATGTTATTGCTTCGGATCATGCGCCTCACAGCGCAGTTGAAAAGGATCTGGAATTCGAATATGCGGCAAATGGCATGATTGGTCTGGAATCCTCCCTGCCTCTCATTTTACGGCTCATACGCGAAGGCGTGCTCACTCCCTTGGAAGCAGTCGCAAAGGTGTCGCGCAACCCTGCCCGAATCCTTGCAATCCCCTTCGGCACATTGCGGAAAGGCGTTGCTGCCGATTTGACTCTTATCGATCCAGAGGTGAAATATACGATTGATGTCAACCAATTCAAATCGAAGAGCAGGAACTGCCCCTTTGCCGGGTTCGAAGTGCAAGGCAGAGCGGTTATGACGCTTGTGGAAGGCAGGGTGGTTTTTTCCGCCTCATAATCTTGTTTCCGGATGCTTAGAATGCCCCAGGATCTTAGCCCCCCCCAAATTCTTATCGTGGATGATGAAAGGAGCATGCGGGAGCTGCTCGAAATCCTGCTGCTCAAGCACGGCTACGACGTTCAGTGCGCTGAAAGCGGCGTCGAAGCGCTCGACTTAATCCGCAGCCAACCATTCGATCTTGTTATAACAGATATCCGAATGCAACCTGTGAACGGGCTGGAGGTCCTGAAGCAATGCAAGACGATCTCCCCTCGAACCACTGTAATAATGATCTCCGCTTACGCCAGCACAGAACTCGCCGTAGAGGCGATGAACGAAGGCGCCTACGATTACTTTCCCAAGCCGTTCAACAACGAGGAAATCCTCTCGGTGATTTCCAATGCTCTTCGCAGCAGGGGCGACGATCAGACGTTGAGCAAGCCCCAGGAAGGGCCTCTCTATTTCGGCTGCCTTATCGGAGAAAGCCCTCCGATGCGCAAGATTTATGAGAATATTCAGCGGGTGGCCAAGACCAGCAGCAATGTCGTTATCATCGGCGAAAGCGGCACGGGCAAAGAGCTTGTAGCGAAAGCGATCCACCGCCAGAGCGCAAGGCGCGACCAACCTTTAGTGATTGTCAACTGTGGGGGCGTCCCCGAAAACCTGATCGAAACCGAGCTTTTCGGCCATAAGAAAGGCTCTTTCACCGGCGCTGGGGCAAATAAAATGGGGCTCGTCGAGGCCGCCCAGGGGGG
The DNA here is from genome assembly GCA_049520035.1 of Syntrophobacteraceae bacterium. GTDB lineage: Bacteria > Desulfobacterota > Syntrophobacteria > Syntrophobacterales > Syntrophobacteraceae > SbD1. Next base: position 12,495 of record JBEKQE010000074.1, read on the forward strand.
CACCCTGTTCCTGGATGAGATAGCAGAACTCTCCCCTCTTCTTCAGGTCAAGCTTCTCAGGCTCGTCCAGGATAAAACGATAAGAATGATCGGTGGGACCGAGGATATCCTGGTTGACGTCAGGATCATTTCGGCCACCAACCGCGATCTTGAACGCATGGTGATGGACAAGACCTTTCGTGAGGACCTGTATTACCGGCTCAATGTGCTTCCTATCCGCATCCCGCCTCTGAGAGAGCGACGTGAGGACATCCCTGTTCTTGCCCAGTATTTTCTATCGAAGTTCACAAAAGATTTCGGCAAAGACATCCACAAAGTCTCTTCCTATGCCATGGATATACTCTGCAATTATGAATTCCCGGGAAATGTGAGAGAACTGGAACACATAATCGAACGCGGCGTGGCGATGGAATCTTCCAGGATCATCCTGCCGGACTCTCTTACTCTTTCGATGTACAGGAGAAAAGAGCAGGAACAGGCAAGCGCTTCCGATGTTTCAGAAATTCCAATCGAGGGATTCGACCTGGACCAGCACATGGCCGAAATCGAAAAGCGACTGCTTCAGCAAGCTCTGCACCAGACAGGCGGGGCAAAACTGAAAGCCGCTCAACTGCTCGGGATTTCCTTCCGCTCCTTCCGGTACCGACTTCTGAAATATGGACTTGCAACTGAGGACGAATTGAAAAGTCTAGGGCAGTAGCATCAGAAACCCGAGTTGTTTGGCGCCGGTTTCAAAAAAAATTCTTCCAGGACTATTCCCCGAACAATTCGAAGCGTTATAAGTAAAATTTAACATTCCGGAACAATGGTTTGCATTATCCGGACTGAATATGGAAAAAACCTTGACCTTTCATCACAGTTCCAATAAACGGGACTGCATCGTACAACAGCGCAAGATGGGGAACTGAATCATGCCGAAGAAAGATATGGAGAGCGACCAAATGATGGATGACTTTGAAGACGATTCCGGACTTGAGTTCGAGCAAACCGACGAGCTTGACTTCGCCGGCGAGGACGACCTGCTGCTCGAAGAAGGCGAAGACGACGAAGACCTGCTTCCATCGGTCCTCTATAAAGGGATCACCAGGCCAAAAACAGATGACGACTGGCGACAGTTGCTGCTCGATGCCAGCAGGGAGGGTATCCCTGCATACAAGATCTCGGACAACTACAGAGAAGGCGCTCTGCTGCTGCACCCTGGCTTCGGGATTGGCGTAGTTACCAAAGTGATCTCCCCCCGGAAGATGGAAGTCATATTCGAAAGCAGCAAAAAACTGATGGCTATGAACATTGTCCCCCCGAGCCAAGCGGCCTGATCGATCAACTCTATGCTTCCAGCGCAGGCAGCAGCCATTTCTGCACCTGCTCGAGCAGAAACTGGTAGACCAACGGTGCGCCTCCTACAACATTTCCATTGAACAGGTGATTGTCCTCGCCCCGGAAATCGCTGACTATGCCGCCGGCCTCCGTAATAAGGAGCGCGCCGGCGGCTATATCCCAGGCTTTCAGGCCAATTTCCCAGAAGCCGTCCACTCGTCCCGCAGCCAGGTATGCCAGATCCAACGCTGCGGACCCAGCCCGCCTAATTGCGCTTGTGCGCATAAAAATCGATTTGAAAGCAATCAGGTAGTCATCGAGGTGCTGTTTGGCCCTGAATGGAAACCCGGTCGCAATCAACGCCTGATCGAGATTCACTTTTTCGCGGCTCGGAAGTCTCGATCCGTTCAGCCAAGCCCCTGCGCCCCTTCTTGCCGAAAAGAGCTCGTTTCGGACAGGGTCCAGCACTAATCCCAAAACCGGTTTTTTCTCCAGACACACTGCGATGGAAACGGCAACAAACGGAAAGCCGTGGATAAAATTGGTTGTACCATCCACCGGGTCGATTACCCATGTGTACCCCGGCTGCAAACCCTCATTTGCCGATTCTTCGGCCATAATGTGGTGGTCGGGGAAATTCTCCCGGATCGCTTCGATGATCAGAGTTTCGCACCTTTTATCGATCTCCGTCACATAATCCGAGGGACCCTTGGTATGGACCCAGGAGCCGGCCACCTGTCCGATGTGTTGCTGGATAAGCTCTCCAGCCTCAAAGATGATCTTTCGCGCAACGGTTTCCATTTTGTCGAGCATCGTCTCTCCAAAGAGTGTTGGGGACCTTCTTACCGGCTTGCATGCAAAGCCGAAATCGGATACAAAATGCAGGGGATGGGAAGATATCCACCTCCCGGGCATCGCACCTCATTTAAAGCCGAACGGGGCGTTCTTCAACCTTGATTATAGACGTCCACACTCATATTTTCCCGCCCGACATCATTCGCGGGCGCGACCTTTTCTTTAGGGGCGAGCGTGAATTCCGACTTCTATACGGCCCCGCCGATTCGAAAATGGCATCTGCGGAAATGCTCATCCAATCGATGGATGAAAACGGGATAGACCGGTCGGTAGTATTCGGGTTTCCATGGCGAACCCCTGAACTGCTCGCGCGTCACAATGATTATGTGCTGGATGCCGCTGCAAGATTCCCTGACCGCCTCCTGCCGCTGGGCTGTCTTGACCTTTTCTCGCAACGCTGCGTCGAGAAGGCGGAAAAGATGCTCCTCAATGGTGTCCGGGGCTTCGGAGAACTCGCCGTTTACACCGCCGGCGGGAATATGGACCTTGTTCTCGACAATTTCAAGCACATTGCCGTTCTTTGCCGTGAAAAAGACCTCGTGCTCCTCACCCACGCAAACGAACCCGTCGGGCGTCAATATCCCGGTAAAGCTCCATTCGGCCTTGATTTCTACTATGAGATGGCAAGGGCCGCCGCTGGAGCCACACTCATCCTTGCGCACTGGGGCGGTGGTCTGCTCTTTTTCGAACTTTTGAAGAGACAAGACCCCGGGCTTTTTGCAAATATCTATTACGATACGGCGGCTTCCCCCTTTATGTACAGGAGTGACATCTACAGGGTGGCAACTCAGGTGACAGGGCCCAATAAGATTCTTTTTGGCAGTGATTATCCCCTGATCTCTCCGAAGCGCTATTTTACGGAGATGAGGCAGTCCGGCCTCGCCGATCTCGATATAGACTACATTTCCGGGAAAAATGCGGCTCGCATTTTTCGCGTTTGAAGCCGAAAGTTTTAAACACCATGAAAATCTTCATCTGGCGCCACAGTAAATTTCTTTCGAGCTGGTCGATGTTCGACGAACCGCACATCTATCGAGACAATTATCTTCAGGCCGAGATAGCCGTTTTAGCCGAATCCAGAGAAGAGGCTTTTGAGCTAATCGAAAAAGACGGACAGTGGAACATTCACGAACTCCGGCGCATAGAGCCGAAGGTCATTGCACTGGACAGCCCTGCGATCGTTAGCAAGTTCGTGCATTTCGGCTGAGACACTTAGATCTTTTTGGCTTGATTGGTCCGGAGCCCGCTGGCGGTCCGTTCTTCCACGAAACCGACCCACTCGCCTCCCTGGTGAGGCGATTTCGAGCACCACAAAAAATGCACGCCCATCTTTTTTTATTTCTAATTTTATTGCCGTTCAACGGGACTGGATTTGGCAGGTGGTCTGGGATTTGTGAATGTTTTCGCTATTATTATTATTCCAGAGTCTCTCAAATCTGATTTTCATTAGCGGGTTTCCGTTTTTTTTTCGCTTGACAAGATTCTGGATAGGCGTTTAAGTGGCTGCGTATTCTGGTTAAGTTACCTTAAAGTCTTGTCCACGCATGTTAATTTTATCACTTGCGGGAACTGCTCTAAGATGCATAAAGAGCACAATTTTTGCCGGACCATTGCATCCATTCACGGAAATACCGAGGCTGTCCTATGAACCAAGAGAAAAGTAGCTCTTCTGCAAAGAAGCCATTGGGGGTGATTTTCTTTCTATTGGGCTTTGTCGGCGCCCTGGCCGTCGGATGGGTCGTTTTTCCGAACCTGCTCTATTCTAAAAAAGCTCAACCTATTGATTTCAGCCATGTAGCGCACCAGAGCGAAGATTGCGAGTCCTGTCACAGCTTGCGCGCCGATGGCACCTATAGCGGGATACCCAGGATAGACAGGTGCAAGGAGTGCCATGAATCCGCCCAGGGGAGCAGCGAAGCTGAGGCCAAGCTTGTAAGCGACTATGTGGAGAAAAACCGGGAACTGCCCTGGAAAGTGTATGCCTGGCAGCCCGACAACGTCTATTTCTCCCATGCTCCGCACAAGGGACAGGGTCTGGAGTGCACCCGCTGTCACAGGGACGTCTCAAATGAGGAGAAGGTTCCCCCGTACAGGGAGAACCTGATTACCGGATATAGCATATCCACCATGAAGATGGTGGAATGTGAGAAATGTCATGCCCTGAAGGGGGCTTCGAACAATTGCGAGATGTGCCACAAGTAAAGTAACGAATAACAGTGATTTAAAGTGTTTATATGACTCCGGAATGATTTCTGGGTCACTGGTTTTCATGAGAGGGGAAATGCAATGGATTTTGGTCGGAGAGCTTTCTTACAGTTCGCTGCTGGAGCAGTCGGCGGCTCGTTGCTTTCACCCTTGCCATGGCAATTGGCCGCCGACTCTGCAAGGTGGTCCCAGAACTGGTCATGGCGTCCTTCCCCCGAACGCGGTGAGATCACAAAAGCAGCCGGCATATGCACGATGTGCGAAGGAGGCTGTGCCATACAGGCACGCCTGGTAAATGGAAACAGGGCCATTTTGATTGAGGGAAATCCGGCAAATCCGCTCACTGGAGGCGGTATTTGCGCTCTTGGCGCGTCAGGGCTGCAGTTCCTATACGCTCCGTACCGTATTTCAAAGCCGATGAAGCAGACGAAGAGCCGTGGAGACGTGTCGGGTTTTCAGCCTATCTCATGGGATGAAGCGCTGGCCGAGCTTGGAAAGAAGCTGAGCGAGATGCAGGCTGAGGGCGATTCGCACGCGGCGGCCGGCATCATTTCGAGCAGGCCGAGCAGCATGGCCGATTTGTGGCTTCAGTTTTTCACGGCGTACGGTTCTACTAATCTGTTCAGGATGCCATCTGCTGCCGATGGTCTCAAACTGGCTGCTCAGCTTACAACGGGCAAGGCTTCGCCGTTTGCTTTCGCACTTGGAGATGCCGAATACATACTGAGTTTCGGGTCGAATCTATTCGAAGGCGCGGGCGCCCCGAGCGCGGTATTCCCCGCCCTGCGCCAATGGACCCAGGGAGGGAAAAGATCCGTAAAGCTCGTTCAGGTCGAGTCTCGCTGTTCGATGACCGCTTCCAAGGCCGATCGGTTCCTTGCCGTTGCGCCTGGCACTGAAGCTGCCCTCGCCATGGGGATAGCTCACCTGATGGTACGCAACGGGCACTATGATGCTGATTTCGTGAAAAGCAACGTCTTTGGTTTCGAAGACTGGACCGACGGCACGGGAAAGAAGCATGAGGGGTTCAGGAGTTTAGTGAGTTCAACCGCCTACTCTCCTGAAGCGGTTGCGAAAGTGACCGGTCTTGAAGCAGCTCAAATCGACCAGGCCGCGCAGGAATTTGCCGTACAGCCAAAAGCCCTGGCAATCTGGGCAGTCGGCCAGCCTGACAGCGTCAACGGCATCTATCACCAACTGGCATTCGCGGCCCTCAATACTCTGAAGGGCAATCTGAAGCCCAACGGGCTGGTAACCCTCGCTCCCGGAGTTCCGCTCGCCGGCCTGCCGCCGGTCCAAAAGCAGGAAAAAGCGGACGAGGCGACCCGGAACGGCCTTTACGGGTTTCTCGACAGCGTTCGCGCAGGATCAAAACAGCCCATCGAGATGCTGCTGGTCCATGAGGCTAACCCGTTGTACAGCATGCCGGAAACCAAGCTGGTCGAGGAAGCCCTGAAGAAGGTGCCCACGATTGTTTCATTCTCTTCTTTCATGGACGAAACAGCGGCCCAGGCCGATCTTATTCTTCCCGACCACACGGCTTTCGAACGTTGCGATGACGTCGTGGGTGTTCCCTGGGCGCCTTTTTCGTACTATGCTGTCAGCACGCCCATACTGAAGCCGCTACTGGATACCAGGCACACTGGGGAGGTGCTTCTGTCGCTGGCAGGCGGAATTGGAGGTTCGGTGGGCGCTTCCATGCCGTGGAAGAGCTATGAAGAATACCTCAAATTCAGGGTTGAGGGCCTTGCCAAATCTCGGAAAGGAGCGGTCGCCGATAAGCCTGATGTCCAAATCATCAAGCTTTCCGCCGGTGAAGCCGTTAAGCCGAATTTCACCGATGCCGCGGAGCTTTGGAAAAAACTCAAAGCCGGTTATTGCTGGTATGACGCGCCTGCCGCAATTGCCGGTTTCGAGACCGTTTCAGGCAAACTCGAGCTTGCCTGCCAGTCAATCGGGACCAAGGGTGCCGTTGCCGATGATAAGCTTTATCTGCCTCACTTTGAACTTATAAACCCATCGGGAGATGAGAGCGAGTTCCCACTGCTGCTGGTTACCTACAAGCCCTCGTTTACCGCCGGCGGCTACCTGCCGAACCCGCCTTTCATGAACAAGCTGATTCCCAATTCAGTCCTGAAGGGTGGGGACGTGTTCACTGAATTGCATCCCGATACGGCTGCCAAACTCGGGTTTTCGCAAGGCGAGCTCGTTTCCCTGAAAACGACTCAGGGAGAAGCGACTGTGCGGGTAAATATTTCTGCGGCGGCTCGCCCTGGAGTCGTTTACCTGCCAGTGGGGCTGGGGCACAAGGCATACGACAACTACGTTCAGAACAAGGGTGTAAATGCGAACAGTTTGACGGAAGTACAACTGGATCCCGTGAGCGGCATGGGGACTGTGTGGGCTTGCCGCGCTCAACTGCGTCAGGTGTAAGGGGGTAATCTGTGAGCGAAAAAGAACATGCGGAAGGCGGTGTTCGTTTTGGGATGGTGATCGACCTGGACAAGTGTACAGGCTGCGGCGCATGCAGCGTTGCGTGTCAGGCTGAAAACAATATATCTTTCAGGCCGGACGAATCGAACAAACTGCGTTCCATAACCTGGATGTCAATATTCCAGTTAAACAACGGCAGGAATTATCCTGATTACAAATATGCCTTCCTGCCTCGTCCGTGCATGCATTGCGACTCCCCTCACCACTCGCCCTGCACTTTCGTCTGCCCTGTCAATGCGACGACGCGGGACGAGAACAACGGGATCGTTACGCACATTTATCCACGCTGCATCGGATGCAGGTACTGCATAGTCGCTTGCCCGTATCATGCCAGGACTTTCAACTGGTGGGACCCCAAGTGGCCCGAGCCTATGGAAAGCATGCTGAGTCCGGAGGTAAGCACCCGGATGCGCGGCGTAGTGGAGAAATGCACATTCTGCCATCACAGGCTTCTCAAGGCGCGCTCAAAGGCATACAAGGACGGGACCGATCCTGACAAGGCGACATACACCACAGCCTGCGCCGATGCATGCCCCGCGAAGGCCATAAGTTACGGCAACCTTAGGGACCCACACTCTGATGTGGCCAGGTTGTCAAAGGACCCGAACGCTTTTCGAATTATTGAAAAGCTCAATACCGAGCCAAAGGTTTACTATATCAGCACCCAGGACTGGATAAAGAAACTTTCAGATAATGCCGTTACACAGGAATCATAGGATAGAAAATCAGCCCAAATCTGATTTCCTTGGCTACGAGGGGTAGAGAATGGATAGAGCGTTGATTCCAGAAGGATTGAAGCGTTGCCCGCTTCCGGTTTTCGGGCTCTGGACACTGCTTCTGGTTGGAGTGATCGGCTGGGGCGTATTGGCTGGAGGCATGGTGCTTCTGAAGGCCATGAATCTAACCGGGCTAAATGACTATTTCGGCTTCGGGGCCTACATTACAGCAGACCTGGCCATTATTGCGCTCGGCGCCGGGGCGTTCTTTTCAGGCTTTCTCTACTACGGACTGTCCCGTTTCTTTCCTGCGCTTAAGGAACTCGGAAAAATAATAAATCTTGCGGTTGTGGTGGGGTTCGTATGCTACACGGGGGCGCTGGCGATCCTTCTGCTCGAAATAGGGCAGCCACTGCGGGGCTGGTTCGGGTACTGGCACGCAAATGTCCACTCAATGCTGACGGAAGTTATTTTCTGCATCAGTTGTTATGCTATTGTGCTGATCATCGAATATGTTCCGATAATCCTCGAGAACCGCAAGCTGGGCGAAGTGAAGCCTCTTGGGGTGTTCGGACACAGCATGCACGACATAATGGCCATATTCGCCCTGACCGGCACATTCCTGAGCTTTTTCCACCAGGGATCTCTGGGCGGCGTTGCCGGCGTTCTGTTCTCAAGGCCCTATGTTTACAGAGCCGGTCTTTTTATCTGGCCATGGACATTCTTCCTTTTCATTCTCTCTGCAATAGCTTCCGGACCGGCTTTCACCGCCCTTATCTGCCGGGCCATCGAAAGAGTCTCGAGGAAAAAACTGGTGGACAGGAGCGTCTATGAGCTGATCGGCAAGATCGAAGGCGTGCTGTTGGGCATCTACATGGTGCTCAAGATTGCCGATACTGCTTACTGGGGTTTCGTTCAGTCACCCCGTTTCGGTTTGACCCTGGGTGATTTTTACTGGGGCCCATACGGAATCTGGCTACTGATCGCCGAGATTGGCGTCTGCGGCGTTCTTCCGGCCCTTATCCTGCTTTCGCCAGCAGGCAGAAGGAACAATTGCCTGCTTTTCAGCGCTTTTTTGCTCGACATTATCGGCGTGTCGATCAATCGTTTTGTAATGACTATCCCTGCCATCGCGGCCCCTGTGATGCCTTTCGACAAATGGCAAGTCTATGTTCCGACTATCTATGAAACAGCGCCAATCCTTGCAATGCTTGCATACTGCGTGCTGATAATTTCGCTCTCATACAGGTATCTTCCTCTTTTCCCGAGGGAAAAGGAACTTAACCGGATCTAGCTTCGGCTAACTCTATGAAACAATGATGCACCTTGAACCGGCGGTATTCTCAAGAGATGGAAACCGCTCAAAATCGGGAACCCAGGTCCATTTATCCGGCCGCAAACCATAGTTAGGCTTTTTTGCCAGCAGCTTGATGAAGAGAAGCCCCCTGCAAGGTCCTTTGCCTTGAGGGGGTTTTGTGTTCTGAGGACTGCGGTCGGGTGTTTTTGTTTGACTGGCTGCATGACGCAATGATAGCTTTCCTCGACCTGACCCGGCGTGAGAACGGTGAGCTCGGAGCCGGCGCCGTTCAACTACCGGGCCTGGATTCTGCCGGCTGCCGGAATGCCTGTTGGTTTCATCTCCAGGTGTCGGGTTCACGCCAGTCATGTCCATGCTTATCTTATGGCTGATTCCGGCAATCCTAAGCGGATATGGCGAAGTCCTCCTTTGGTGAGGAGACTCGGGCGCGATTTCTTAAATCAGGGGAACATTGAAAAATGTGGTTCCGCCGCTCACTGAGAACAAAAAATGAAGAGCACGAATCCGGGGCGGCCAGACACGGGGCAGATGGCGAACCTACAATAGAACAGGGCGTCTATTACGTTTACATGATTATCGGGCTCCAGGTTTTGTTTGTTTTTGGGATCATGGGGGTAATCATGGTTATCGGCAAGGTGATTTCGACGCCAGGCTGGGTCTTCCTGATCATGTTTCTGCTCTTTGCGGCAAGCGTGATCTATATATACAGGAAAGTAAAAAAGCAGTTCAAAAGAATGAGCGAATCGTTTAGCAAAGCGGACAGGAACTACGAAATCAGCATAATGGGTGGAATGCTCACTATGAGGATAGAACAGAACCCGAACGCCCCGAAGCTTCTCGAAGCCCCCTTTTCAGCGTCCGCCGAACCCGTCATCGATGCAGAAACCCAAGAGGCTGCCCCCGCTCAGAAGCGTGCTCATCTGTCCTGAACCGCACAGATGAAACGAACTCTTCCGCCGGATTTTTTCTTACGACTGTGTCTTTCAGCCAATTGGAATCGTCTTTTTGGGGATGATCCACATTGAAGTGCAACCCCCGGCTCTCTTTTCTTTCAATGGCGCACCGGATGATAAGTTCGGCCACCAGAGCAAGCCCCTGAAGTTCTACCAGGTCGCTGTTCAGCGGAATTTTCGGCATGTGCTCTTTTAATTCCATCTTTATCTGAAGGACGTGGGTCAAAGCCAGGGCAAGCCGCTTGTCCGTCCTCACGATACCGACATAGTTCCACATCAGCCGCCTGATGACATCCCAGTTATGCGCTATCATGACCATCTCATTGTTTGATGAATTCTGATTGGCGATTTTTGCGGAGCAGTCAGGCACGTCGGGAAGAATGCGGCTTCGCCAGGAGTGGATTTGTTCGGAACACTCTGCGGCCGCAACGTGCGCGAAAACCATGGCTTCCAGCAGCGAATTACTGGCAAGGCGGTTTGCCCCGTGCAACCCGGTACAGGCGCACTCGCCAAGGGCATAGAGGTTCCGGATCGTTGAACGTCCGGAAGGGTTGGTGACGATCCCTCCACACATGTAGTGGGCGGCGGGAACGACCGGAATAGGGTCTTTGGCGATGTCGATGCCGAGGGACAGACATCTCTGGTAGATGTTGGGGAAACGCTCTTTGAGGAATTCGCCGTCCATGTGGCTGATGTCCAGGAAAACGCAGTCATCTCCTGTCGTCTTCATTTCCGTGTCTATCGCGCGCGCCACAATATCGCGGAACGCCAGATCTTTGAGCGGATGATATTTCTCCATGAAGGTCCGTCCATGGCGGTCGATCAGTCTGCCTCCCTCGCCGCGGACCGCTTCGGAGATCAGGAAGTTTTTAGCCGCCGGATGATACAGGCAGGTAGGATGAAACTGAACGAATT
>JBEKQE010000075.1:0-22967 GCA_049520035.1 Syntrophobacteraceae bacterium
ACTCTATGGATGCGGTCGGGGACCGCGATTACCTGATCGAATTTTGCTCGGCTTCGGCTATTTTAATGATGCACGTGAGCCGCATGGCCGAAGAGCTTATCATCTGGTCGAGCCCGGAGTTCGCCTTCATCGAGATAAGTGACGCATTTTGCACCGGTTCCAGCATCATGCCCCAGAAGAAAAACCCCGACGTGCCAGAGTTGATGCGCGGCAAAACCGGCCGGGTGTACGGAAACCTCATTGCGCTTCTGACCGTGACCAAGGGGCTGCCTTTGGCCTACAACCGCGATCTGCAGGAAGACAAGGAACCGGTTTTCGATACTGTGGATACTCTGCTTGCCACTCTGCGCCTGCTGAGCAAAATGCTCCCCGAGATCCGGATCAATCGGGAGACAATGGCCCGTATGGCCGAGCATAACTTTACGCTCGCCACCGATCTGGCCGATTATCTGGTCGGACGTGATGTTCCTTTCCGCAAAGCGCATTATGTTGTAGGCCAGGTCGTTCAATACTGCATTCGGACCGGCAAGGAGCTGAGCGACTGCACGCTTGACGAGTTCAAAACTTTCCACAAGGCTTTCGATGAGGACGTTTTTCCATACCTCGAGATTTCGAGCGTAATTGACCGAAGAAGATCAGTTGGTGGCACCGCGACCTCACGGGTAAAAGAAGCCATTGCCCGGGCGAGGGAAGAGCTGGAAGCCTGCAAACCATACTCAAGGGAAAACCGCAAACCGGAAAAGTAGGGGGCCTATGCGAATCCTGCCTGATTCGGCGAAATATTGGTGCCTGGGAATCATTTCTATTTGTGTTTTGAGCGTTATAATTTCAGGCTGTGGCACGAAAAAGTTTCCAAAACCTCTGGGGGGGGCGCCCCCTCCGCAGATAAAGAACCTGAGCGCTCAGGTTATGCCTGGAGCAGTCGAGCTTTCGTGGAGTCCGGTCGCTGTGGAAGCGGCCAAAAGGATTGGATACTCGATCATGAGGTCCGAGCTGAAATGGGAAAACCGCAATTGCCTTGAATGTCCCCCCCCCGAACAGCAGCGGGTCCAGAATATAGATGCCGACGCCGCAAAACCGGGCAACGACGGCAAGTTACGGTGGGTTGATACCAATATTTCCTACCGCCGGGCTTTTCGTTACCAGGTAACTGTCACGGACGAAAAGGGCGATCCTTTGAGCCTTTCCAATCCCGCGATAGCCAAAGTCTACCCTGGACCGGCGGCGCCTGTAAACCTTGCTGCGGCCACTCAGCCGCAAGGGATTCTGATTCAGTGGAAACCGGTCTTAAAGGACCTCGAAGGAAATAATATCGATGCGTCAAGTGTGTCTTTCCGCGTCGAAAGGATTTCGGGCGAGAAGGGCTGGGAAAAGGCCGCCCCATTACTTTTAAAAGGCAATGCCTATCTGGACCAGTCGGTTGCTCCCGTGCAGAGCTACAGCTATCGGGTCGTTGCGGCCCTGTTTACAGATGGGGTCTCCATTTTGGGGGTTCCCTCTTCCACGGTCCAGGCCAAAGGGCCCGAATCTGTCCAGCCCCCTCCTCCCGGAAGGGTCTGGATAACTCCGGCGCATGGGGCCCTTGAGATACACTGGACTGAGAGCGATGGGACAACCGGCGGCTATCATGTATATCGCAGGGAAGGAAAAGAAATTATCCGGCTGACTGCAAGTCCGGTACAGCACCCGCCTTTTGTGGACAAAGACGCCAAGAAGGGGGTGACTTACTTTTACGCCGTATCGGCGGTAAGCGCCCAGGCGGACCATAAAGAGGGTCTGCTCTCCAAGTGGACCGAGGTGAGAAACCTGGTGACTGAATAGGCGAAAGGATATCTGAGGCCTTGACTTGATATCTGATATGCGTATGGACGGCGAGGATTTTTTCGATGCATCATTTTCAGTATAAAGGAGACGAACTCTATTGCGAAGAGGTCCCCGTGCGGCTTATCGCCGAAAAAATCGGGACCCCGTGTTATATATACAGTCTTGCTACGCTCAGCCATCATTTCACGACCTTCGACTCTGCTTTCGCAAGTGTTGCGCACCTTACCTGTTACTCTGTAAAAGCCAACTCCAATATCGCAATTTTGAAACTGTTCGGCTCGATGGGCGGCGGAGCGGACATCGTATCGGGCGGCGAGCTCTACCGTGCCCGCAGGGCCGCAATTCCACCTGAGCGCATCGTCTATTCCGGAGTGGGCAAAACGGTTGAAGAAATCGATTTCGCGCTTCGCGAAAAAATTCTGCTGTTCAATATCGAATCTGTCCAGGAACTTGAGCAGATCAACCACCGGGCCGGAGCGATGAGCACCAGGGCCTCGGTTTCCCTGCGGGTCAATCCCGATATCGACCCGAATACGCACCCCTACATTTCCACCGGTATGAAGAGGAACAAATTCGGCATCTCGGCCGACAGCGCTCTGCGGGCCAGCGAGAAGGCAAAAAACCTCAAGAACGTCGAGATCGTCGGGCTGGATTGCCATATAGGCAGCCAGCTTACCGATGTCACACCCTTCGTCGATGCGCTGAGACGGCTTCGCTCTCTCATAGACCGACTGAGGCAAACCGGGTTCCATATTCGTTATCTCGACCTGGGCGGCGGGCTCGGTATAGTCTACGACCAGGAAGCGCCCCCTCAGCCGCATGAATATGCAAGTGCCCTGCTGGGCGAGCTGGAAGATATCGACTGCACGCTGATTTTTGAGCCGGGCCGGGTTATCGTGGGAAACGCAGGCGTTCTTGTGACCAAAGTACTCTATACAAAGCGGAACCAAGCGAAGAATTTCGTCATAACGGACGGGGCTATGAACGATCTGGTCCGGCCAAGCCTTTACGGGTCTTATCATTATATCCAGCCGGTCCTCAGGAGTCTGAAGGAAACGGAAATCGTTGACGTGGTCGGTCCCATTTGCGAGTCCGGCGACTTTCTGGCCAGGGACCGCGGCCTCCCCATGCCGGCGGCGGGCGATTATCTTGCCGTGATGAGCGCCGGGGCATACGGGTTCAGTATGTCCTCCAATTACAACTCGCGCCCTCGCGCTCCGGAAGTGCTCGTAAAAGGCGGGCAATATTTCGTTATAAGGCAAAGGGAAACCTTGGAAGACCTTGTGCGGCCCGAAACCGTTCCGGATTTTCTCGGCGGAGAAAACCTTAGACAGGATTAACAGGATTAACAGGATTGAAAAATCGTCAATTTGGAGATTTAGGGATTTAATTCCTCAATTGTTCAATTAGGCAATTCCTAAATCCTTTTAAGGGCCTGTTCTTTTCCTGTTAATCCTGTAAATCCTGTCAAGGGTCTTTTTGCCACTCTGCGCCCTCTGCGTCTCTGCGGTAGATTTTTCTTTAAATAGGAGTCGGAATTGTCCGAAACCCGGCATCGAATCCGTTTCACGAAAATGACCGGCAGCGGCAACGATTTCATCATAATAGACAATCGGGCACTTAAGCTGCCAAAGGAGCGCGGGCGCGAACTGGCCCGGCTTGCCTGCCGCAGAAAGGTGTCCGTGGGGGCTGACGGCCTGATTCTAATAGAAAATGATATCAAAGCTGATTTCCGGTGGCAATTCTTCAACGCCGACGGGAGCGAAGCGGAGATGTGCGGGAACGGGGCCCGTTGCGCGGCCCGATTCGCACGGCTGAAAGGTATAGTAGACAAGGATCGGCTTTCTTTCAGCACGCTTGCCGGCCTTATCGAAGCGCAGGTCTGGGGCGAACGCGCCAGAGTCCGTATGCCCCAGCCCCACGGCATGGAAATCGACTTCCCGGTCGAACTCGGTGATCGTCTTCTCCACCTCAGTTTCATCAATACAGGGGTCCCGCACGCAGTCTTTTTCGCCGACTCCCAGGCACAACTCGAAGAGCTGGACGTCTTTGAGCTGGGGCGCTGCATACGCTTTCACCAGCGCTTTCAGCCGGCAGGTTCCAACGCCGACTTCGTCTTTGTCAGCAGCCCCCGCCACATTTCCATCAGGACCTACGAACGCGGCGTCGAAGCCGAAACCCTCGCGTGCGGCACGGGCGCCATAGCAGCCGCTCTGCTCGCAGCGGCAAAGAATTTTGTCGCCTCTCCGGTCGAAGTGCTGACCGGGGGAGGGGAAACGCTGGTTATTCACTTCGAGAAAATCTCACAGGAAGGTGGAATAAGCTTCTCAGACGTTTGCCTGGAAGGCGATGCAAAGGTGGTTTACGATGCCGAACTTTGGGACGAGACCTTGGGTAAGTGGAAAGGAGGCTGCAATGATTAGCGGCGCAATAGCGGCGATTGTTACGCCTTTTAAAGGCGGCAAGATCGATGAAGCCGGATTGAGAGAACTTATCGAGTTCCAGATCGCAAATGGAACGCGCGGCATAGTCCCCTGCGGGACTACTGGCGAATCGCCCACTCTGTCGCATAAGGAGCACGAGCGGGTGGTTGAAATCGCAGTCGAACAGACGGCAAAACGCATTCCGGTCATTGCCGGAACAGGCTCCAACAGTACCGTGGAGGCTGTCTCGCTGACCGGCCATGCGAAAAAAGCAGGTGCCGACGCAGCCCTCATGATAAGCCCTTACTATAACAAGCCGACGCAGGAAGGACTTTATCGGCATTTTGAAAAGGTAGCCAAAGCTGTCGATATTCCGATTATCCTGTACAACATACCCGGCCGCACGGCTTCCAACATCGAACCTGCCACAATTGCGCGCCTGTCAAAGATTGACAACATTGTGGGCGTTAAGGAAGCTTCCGGTTCAATGAAGCAGATCACGGACATAATAGCCCTGTGCGCCGATGATTTCATTGTGGTCTCCGGCGAGGATTACCTCACTTTCCCGCTGATGTGCGTTGGAGGCAAAGGGGTTATATCGGTTGCATCAAACGTTGCCCCGCGTGAAATGGCCGATCTTTGCAATCTCTTTTTCGATGGTAAGTTTGAAGAGTCCCGCAGGCTTTATTACAAGCTCCTGCCCCTGCTTCACGGCCTCTTTATCGAAACCAACCCGGCCCCGGTCAAGGCAGCCCTGGCCATGATGAAGAAAATAGGGTCCGAAGAGGTGAGGCTCCCGCTGGTAACTATGGGAGAAGACAACAAGGAGCGCCTGAGGAAAATTCTCGAAGCTCAGGGTCTTCTACCTGAATCGGCTGAAAAAAGGACGAGGGCCTCATAGGAGGAGACAAAAGATGGTACGCGCTGCGGTTGCTGGAATTGCCGGAAGAATGGGATCCAGGGTCGCCCAGCTCCTCGGCCAGACCGAGGGGATCGAGTTGGCCGGCGGCTTTGAGTTTTCACGGCACCCTCTGGTTGGAAAAGATCTGGCCGAAGCGATCGGAGGCAGCCCCACCGGTAAGACTATCGGGGGGAGAATCGAAGATGTGCTGGGGGACGCCGACGTAATAATCGACTTTACCACCGCTTCGTCATCGCTTGAACACCTCAGGGTCGCATCGGCTCGCGGCATATCCATGGTCATAGGCTCGACCGGATTTGCACGCGAGCAGCTCGATGAGGCCGCCGGGCTTGCGAGCGCGGTCTCGTGTGTAATTTCTCCCAACATGAGCGTCGGTGTCAATATTATGTTCAAAATGGTGGCCGAAGCGGCGCGGCTGCTTGGAGACAGTTGCGACATAGAGATAGTGGAAGCCCACCATCGGTTCAAGAAAGACGCGCCAAGCGGTACGGCCATGAAGCTCGGGCAAATTGTCGCGGAGGCCATCGGCAGAGACCTCGGGCAGGTTGGTGTCTATGGGCGGCGCGGAATGATCGGAGAGCGTACCGTGGCTGAGATTGGAATCCAGAGCGTTCGAGGGGGTGACATCGTGGGCGAGCATACCGTCATTTTCGCCTCCCTTGGCGAAAGGATAGAGATCGTTCATCGCGCCCACAGCCGCGACAATTTCGCCAGGGGAGCGATACGCGCAGCCAGATGGGTCATCGGCCGGCCCGCAGGGATCTACGACATGGGCGATGTGCTTGGTATCAAATAACGGAAAAAAAGAAATTATAAGTCCTATAAGTCCTATTGGACCTATAGCTTTTTTGCGGAGGTTTCAATGCCAGTTGTAGAAGCTGAACGGTTGCGCCGGCTTCCACCCTATCTTTTTGCCGAGATCGACCGGCTCAAGGCCGAACTGATCGCCGGGGGAACTGACGTAATCAACCTCGGGGTGGGCGATCCCGACTTACCGACTCCATCTCATATAATCGAAAGACTGGCTCAAACGGCAAAAGACCCGGCCAACCACCAGTATCCTTCTTACTCGGGTATGAACGACTTCCGGGTCAGCGTGGCCAAATGGTACAAGAGAAGATTCGGAGTCGAGCTGGACCCGCTCTGCGAGGTGCTCACCCTGATAGGCTCCAAGGAGGGATTGGCTCACCTGCCGCTTGCATTCATCGACCCGGGAGACCTGGCGCTGGTCCCTTCTCCCGCCTACCCCGTATATCATATTGCCACCATGTTCGCGGGCGGCGAGTCCTGGTTCATGCCGCTCATCGAGAAAAACGGGTTCCTGCCGGACCTGGACGCCATTCCGCCCTCAGTGGCCGGGCGCGCTCGGCTTATGTTCATAAACTATCCGAATAATCCCACCGGCGCTACGGCCGACAGGGACTTCTACGAGCGGGTCGTCCGGTTTGCCGCGCAGCATGGAATAATCGTTTGCCATGACGCAGCTTATTCGGAAATGGCTTTCGGGGGGTATCGCCCGATGAGCTTCCTTGAGGTCCGCGGCGCAAAGGAGGTTGGAGTAGAGTTTCATTCTCTGTCGAAGACCTATAATATGACCGGATGGCGGCTGGGATTCGCGGTAGGCAACAGATGCGTGATCGGGGCGCTTGGCCGGATAAAGAGCAACATCGACTCGGGCGCTTTCAACGCTGTCCAGTGGGCCGGCATCGCGGCGCTGGAGGGTGACCAGGGGTCGGTTGCCGATATGCAGAACATTTACCGGGAAAGGCGCGATATTCTCATCGCCGGTCTCAGAAAGGCAGGACTTCATCCGCAAATCCCAAAGGCTACATTCTACGTGTGGTGCCCAAACCCGCCGGGCTTTAGTTCAAAGGATTTTACGTCCCTTCTGCTCCGCGAGGCCGGCATAGTGACCACTCCCGGCAGCGGGTTCGGCGATCCCGGCGAAGGCTATGTGCGAATGGCGCTCACCGTTTCCAGGGAGCGCATTCGGGAGGCTGTTGAGCGAATCTGCAAACTCGATCTGGAAAATCGGCCGTCCGGTGAAAAAAGCCGCAATCGCAGTAGGAAGTAACCAGGGGGACTCGGTCCGGATATGCCGGGAGGTTTTTGACGTGTTGGGAAAACACCCGGCGATTAATGTCCTGAGGACTTCGTCGCTCTACAGAACCAGCCCGGTTGGGCCGGTGGAGCAGGACCGGTTTATCAATGCGGCCGTCCTTCTGCAGACCCGGCTTCAACCGCAGGCGCTCCTTGAACTCATGATCGAGGTGGAAAAGAGCTTCGGAAGGGTCCGGACGGTAAAATGGGGCCCGAGGACCCTGGACCTGGACCTTCTTTTCTATGAAAATATCCAACTCCATCTGCCCGTACTCAAGCTACCTCATCCACTGATGAGCAAACGCCTCTTTGTTCTGGCGCCCCTGGCCGAAATAGAACTTGACTGGGTGCATCCGGGACTTGGGCTCTCCGTTCATCAAATGTTGAATCGAATTCTTGAACTCGATGACCGGCAGGAAATTCAAAAACTGGAAATGTGAGATGGGACGTTTTTTTGTCTACGCGGTACTTGTGTGGATCGCCTACTTTCTTGTAAAAAAGATCGGCAAGGCGCTTTTTGCCCCTTCGAGTCCCAGGGACCAGTCGCGCGGCCCTGCTTCCGACGCCGAGCTTATCCGCGATCCTCAATGCGGCGCTTATTTCTTGAAACAAAAGGGGGTAAAAGGGGTGGTTGAAGGCCAGGTGATCCATTTTTGCAGCGAGCGATGCTACGACAAGTATCTCAAAAGCCGAAGCCACGATTAAGACAACACTTTTGGGGGGACTCCGGTATGAAAATCTTTATCGATACGGCCAATCTCGACGAAATAAAAGACGCCTACGATCTGGGGGTCCTCGACGGGGTTACGACCAACCCCAGCCTGATGGCAAAGGAAGGAATCACCGGCAGGGACGCTTTTAAGAGCCATATCCGAAAGATATGTGAGATTGCACAGGGTCCGGTGAGCGCCGAGGGTGTGTGCTGTGACCTTGAGGGCATGCTTAGGGAAGCCCGGGAACTTTCCGCACTAGACCCCAACGTAGTCGTGAAAATCCCTATGACCACAGTGGGCCTGAGGGCCGTCAAAACACTGTCCCAGGAAGGGGTGCAAACAAATGTGACGCTGATATTCTCTCCCCTTCAGGCGCTTCTTGCCGCCAAGGCCGGGGCAACCTATATCAGCCCGTTCGTCGGCAGGCTCGACGACATATCCCAGGAGGGCATGAGCCTGGTTCGCGAAATTCTCGATATATTTTCGAATTACCTTTTTGAAACTGAAGTTATCGTGGCCAGCGTCAGAAATCCTGTGCATGTGCTTACAGCCGCGCGTTTAGGCGCGGATATTGCTACCATTCCCTACAAGGTCATTGAACAGCTTGCGCGCCATCCATTGACCGATCTGGGAATAGAAAAATTCTTGCAAGATTGGAAAAAAGTGGAAGAATAGGACCCATGTTTAAGTTGTGCTATGTCAACAGGAGGGGCTATGAAGCGAATGGCAACGGGGACCCGGTATCTCCTCTTGGCCGTGATTAGCATTTTTTTGACGGTTGCCTGCCCAATAATCCCGTGTGCGGAAATCTTCAAGTATATCGATAAGGACGGGGCAGTTCATTACACTAATACCCCCGTCTATGCGCACTCAACCTCTGTGAGCCTGCCGCCCTTGACCGAGGCGACCTTCCAGAAATATTTCCCAAAATACATGGCATCCCGGGGACTTCGTCCGGGATTTTTTCCCCTGTCAAATTTGGCCAATCAGGCTGCTTATGATCCGCATATAAAGCTGACCTGCAAGATCTACGGCCTGGATTGTAATCTGGTGAAGGCGATGATCCGCGCTGAATCGGGCTTCAATCCGCAGGCCGTATCCCCAAAAGGCGCAATGGGCTTGATGCAGCTCATGCCCGACACATCGCGGGACCTCGGCGTGATCAATCCTTTCGATCCCATGCAGAATATCGACGGTGGAGCGAGGTATCTCAAGATGATGCTCGATCGGTTCGGCAACAACACGGCCCTTGCGCTGGCCGCCTACAATGCGGGTCCGGAGGCTGTGACAAAACACGGGGGAATTCCGCCTTTTGACGAAACCCAAATTTATGTTAAGACAGTTATGGACTTTTATGATCGGTACCGTTACTAATGTGGAAGGAGCGGGAAGCCATAAAGACAGCACAGGGAAACATGAGAGTTTGAGTTTATGTTCGTTTTGAACCGAAGCGACCTCTCGCGGCAAAGCCTCACGACTTTGCCCAACGTCCTGACCTATTTCAGGATGGCCACCATACCGGTCATAGTGTCGCTGCTGATACCTCCATCCTCAGGTTTTTCGCAAAATCTAGCTTTCATGGTGTATTGCATCGCCGCGCTTACCGATTGCCTTGACGGCGTCCTGGCGCGGCGCTCCAATACGGTTACCTCCATTGGAAAGCTGCTCGATCCACTGGCCGACAAGCTCCTCACCACAGCCGTGCTCATAATGCTGATTCCAAAAGTTCAGGCATGGATGGTTTTCCTCATCGTCGGCCGTGAGATAGGTATGACCGGTCTGCGCTCGATTGCCGCCGGACACGGACTGATCATCAACCCCAGCCGGATGGGGAAAAACAAGATGGTTTCTCAGACCCTGGCATTGGTTTTTCTCCTGCCGGCGATTCCGAGCATTCAAGCCACGCTGAGCCTGATCGGGGTCTCCTTCCTGTGGATTTCGCTCGTTCTTGGCTATATATCCGCCCTGGACTACTTCCTTAGTTTTTACAGGGAGGCAAAACGCCGGGGCCAACCCAAGAATTAAAAATGTCATCATTTAAGCTGCCCGAATTTCGCACACCCGATTTCACTCTACCACCTCTTTGTGACGCCCCTGCGGTGCAATTCGAAGAAGTCCAAATGGCCGGCGTCGCCCCGCAAGGCTATCACGCAACTTCCATATACCCTGAATTTTTTCAGGTCCGGAAGGGACAATGGGTCCTTCCAAAGCACTCGCGCATGGACTGTGTGGCGGTGCTGGCGCCCGACGGGACAGTCGTGGTTCGGGAATTCCGCCTTCTTAAACCCGGAGATCTTGTCGCATGCGGCCGGCGCGAAAATGGGGAAGACGGTATCTTCGTCCACGTAGAGGCTTTCGGATGGGAATACGCGGTTTCGGAAAAGTTTGCCTTTCGGACGCGGATATCCCGCGAGACTTCTTTTTCATATGATTACGATGAACTCTACAACCTGCTCGAACACGATCGCGAAAACGGGTTCCTGCTTTGGGTGCTTGGCCCCGCAGTGGCCTTCGACAAGGACTCGCGCGATTCTATGGCCGCCATTATCGACGCGGGGTTCGTCCACGGAGTTCTCGCCGGAAACGCCCTGGCGACTCACGATATCGAGGCTGCGATCTTTGGCACGGCACTCGGACAGGACATTTACACGAAAAAGCACGCCCACCTGGGCCATTATAAGCACCTGGACGCGATCAACCTGGTTCGGGAGACCGGATCAATCAGAGCAGCCGTCGAAAAGGGGATGGTCAAAGACGGGATTATGGCTTCTCTTGTAAAGCGAGGGGCGCCGTTCGTACTTGCCGGTTCCATCCGGGACGACGGCCCCATGCCCGAAGTCATCGCAGACTCCGGTGAAGCCCAGGACGCCATGCGTGAGCTGGCCCGAAAGGCGACCACGGTAATCGCAATGGCTACCCAGCTTCATTCCATCGCGGTCGGAAACATGACCCCTTCATACAGGGTGATGGACAACGGCACGGTCCGCCCCGTATATTTCTTTGTCATAGATATGTCCGAGTTTGCGGCAAACAAGCTGGCCGACCGGGGATCTCTCACCGCTAGATCGATTCTTACAAATACGCAGGATTTTGTCGTAAATTTGCGCCGAAAGCTCATCCGAAGGTCCTGATGATCATAGGTGATCAGCCAGGCAAAACAAAAAGGTGAACGAAGCGGCGCCTGGGCAGAGATCGATGCAGGCAGGAGAGCACTTATGAAAAACGAAATAATGAGTCTTTTGGGCAAGAGGGGCATTTCGCTTTTCGGAATCTCGGAACCAAAGGAACTTGCCGAACTACCAGCGCAATTCTCTCCTCGGAGCATTTTGAAAGATTGTCGATCGGTCCTCTGCTACGCGGCCCCGATTCCCAAAGGGATATTGCACGCCGAAACTGATTCCTCCGCGCTTTTTTGGCGTTTTTCCAATATGACCTATAGATTCCTGGATACCGTCTCAAACGAGATCTGCATGCTCCTCGAGGCCCAGGGCCATCTTGCCGCTCCAATATACTCCTGCTTCCCATGGAAAGTTTGCGGGAAAAAGTTTTATGGTCTTCTACCCCTGGCTTACCTGTCGCAGGAATGCGGTATTGGAAAACTCACAAGGTCCGGTTTGGTTGCCAATGCCCGGTTCGGCACAAGACTCCTTTTTGGCGGAGTCATTACATCAGCGGCTTTGGAAAAAACCGGAAAACCGCCTGATCAAATGTGTCCATCCGACTGTTCTCTTTGCCGGGAGTCTTGCCCGCCAGGCGCCATAGATCGAGGCGGCAAAGTCGATCATAACTTATGTGTCAGGCATTCGGGGGCCAACCCTCTTTTGGCGCATCTTCTGGCCGACCGGGAGATTAAAGCCAAATTCGGGTTTGACACCTTGCTAAACACGGTCGGCGTGGACGATCATGGAATGTACACCTGTTCGAGGTGTCTTGAGGTGTGTCCTCTCAACCGCTGATGTTTTCAGCAAACCAATTATTCTCCTCTTTAACCGGATACGTGAACATTTCCGGAATATTCAGCAAGCTGAAAACCTTTTCCCAAACGATTTCAAATGCAGATATATCATTCTTGATGGTGATGAGAGCGGAATCATTGGCCCCGTGGAGGCACATCTTATTAGGAAGTCTCAACCTTTATGGAACGCGATCATTGACGGCTTCGGCAACCATACGCCAAGGGAAGGCCGGTTCAACCAGGCAAAATCGGGTTGGGACGTTCTGCACCCTGGGCGGGGAGATGTATGGGAAAGCCGCCTGATTATGATGATCCGGTAAAGAAGATCCATGCGTATGCGAAGTTGAGGCGAAAGAGTTGATTATCGTCCCAGCACAACGGCAGTTTCATAGAGGGGGGTTTGTTTTTTGGTTTTTGCGGCACGCACTGAAGAGTCCACGATACTTGACCCCGTTCGCTTCGTCCGCAGAAGGATAATGTCTTTTTTTCTCAACCCTGTCAATTCGCCGATATCTGCGAATATTTCGTCTGTCTTGATTTCCACCCCTTGAAGGATGCTGTTGCCTATAACTACAACGGCCGTACCTGCGGGTTTCAGCAGCTTGCTGAGGAGCTCGCAAAATCTGTACGCATCATTAAAGTACGTGGCCGCATAGTTTGCCCAACCTTGCCCGCCGTATGTTTTCCTTTCGGGGTTTATTTCCCTGAGAAGTTCGAGTTCTTTTTCGAGCAGGGCATGGTGAAACTCAAGCGGTATCGTTTCCTGGTCCCGGACTGTCTGCCAAAACTTCCCAAAGCTTTGATGCTCGATGGTGCGAAGCTCCTTTGGATCGGTTGCAATCCCGAGCCAGAAGAGCTGCGGCCGGGTATTCCTGAGATAATGATAATTGTTCAGGTACGGAGGTGAAGTTACCAGCAGGTCAACCGTCTCTTCCTTACAATAGTTCAGAGCTTCAAAAAAAGTTTCATTGAAAACCTGGGCCTTGCTGTTGCTTGCCGTTTCTCCATAGAGTTCCTCGAATTCCTTAATATCCGAGGACATGTCGCGGACTTTGGCGGCAAGAATTTGTTCAACGGGCGCGTCCAGAATATTTTCTTTCCCGGAAGATTCTCTCCTCCCCAGGCTTGGCTCATATGAATAATTAGAGAAACTAACCATCACTGTGCCGAAGGCGAGCTGGAACAGCTCCCTCACTTCCCGGTCCTTAATGTTAGCCAGATAGTCAATTACTGTGAGCGCCTTTCTTTGAACCTTCGGGCTGAAAAAAGCTATCCTGGTGCCAAACTTATCGGGTGGGCGGCTTCTTGGTCTATAGTCTTTGTCCGCCACCCTGACGGCATAATAGTGCAGGAACCGTTGCAGATGTTCGTCTACGCGGCGCGCGTCCAAACCCCTTGCCGACAACTTGATTTTGCAGGCCAGGTAAGCGTACGGGTTAATCTCAAACCCGACCACGTTATAGCCATGCATGACCGCCTCGGTCAGGGTAGTGCCCACTCCCGCGAAAGGATCAAGGACGGTTACATCTGATGCCGGGATAGAGGGATCAAGATAATTCCGGAAGCAATCCTCGACGAAGTTTGAAGAGAACCCGGCAATCCAGGGGACCCAGCGGTGAAAGGGTAGTTTTTTGTTGCCGTTGAATGCGGAATCCCTGAAAGACGCTGCATTGTCTTCGTAAACCGCCGATCCATTGTTCTGATAAAGAGAGAGTTGAATAGGGCCGTGCAAAGATTGTTTTTCAGCAAACGCTTTGATCCTTAGAATGTTTTCCTGGGTGAAGATTCTCCACCCGTTCCTGTCTCGTTTGACTTCGGGGAATCTACCCTCCAGCAGCCAGCGTTTCAAGGTGATCGGGGCGACCCCGACCCCTTTTGCAGCCTCGGTCAGAAAACAGGTGCCGGCAGGCACAAATGGTCTCCTTATGTTTTTTGACGGTCAGTAAAGAGCCGTATCAACCACTATCATAGCTCCGCGGTTTTAGTCAATGGCGTGACCATCTCGACAATTTTTCAAACCTTGCCGGATTAGCCGCAGTTTATACGATGGTGAGCCGTTTTTTTCGGCAACGCTGACCATTCCCGAATTCGGTTCAAAGGCGCCCAGCCTCCGAGTCAAAAATCAACATTTGTGACACGCAAACCCACTTTATTTTCTTTGAGCTTTCCAAGATTCCAAACTGGTATGATTTTTTTCTTTATTTCGCCGCAGCCGGGGCGAAATGTATCCGTTGCAAGGCACGATAGCCTTCGGTGCGCCCCTCGAAGTACCGTTGCCGGATGTCTGAGGGGGTAAGGTTTTCCTGCAGGCCAAATCCGATACGCGCAAGGTCGCAATCCTGCTGGACAATTGACAAAACTACTGATGATCGGAATTCTTGCAGAGCTTAGACGGTCGTTGATTCAGGAAAGAACAAAGGCGGGCCGGTAGGCTGCTGTCGCCCGTGGTGTGCGGATGGGCCGCAAGCGGCTGCTATCCGCGCAACAGGCAGCCCATGCCCGTAAGCTGATAGGGCAGGAGGAAAGCTCCGACAATGTGGCAAAATCGCTCAGCGTGTCTTGGCGAACACTTTACAGAGCATCAGCAGCTCCGATTCCATGATTTTCTCCTTGTTAACCCCATTTGCTAAATTTTTCTAAAGTTTCACCCCATGAAGTCGATAATATTCTATGCGGACTGCCCGCACTTACTTCGCTCGGACAAGGAGCCACTGGATGAAAGGATCAAGGCTAACAATCGGCAAGAGATTGGGATTCGGTTTTGGCGCCGTGCTGTTTGTTTCGATTGCCATGGGTCTGGCGTGTTATTACAGCGTCCATCATATCTCCAAAGCATTTGGAACCTTGTTGAGTACAGATGCGACCGTTCTCGAACATGCCGCTCGCGCCAGGTCCGACGTCCTCGGTTTGAGGAGATT
This sequence comes from Syntrophobacteraceae bacterium, assembly GCA_049520035.1. GTDB lineage: Bacteria > Desulfobacterota > Syntrophobacteria > Syntrophobacterales > Syntrophobacteraceae > SbD1. The sequence goes on from JBEKQE010000075.1 coordinate 14,856, forward strand.
CGAAAAAGACATCTTTCTCAATATCGACTCAAAGGAAACAGTGGCGAAATACCTGGAACAGTGGAGAGGCGAAAGAGAGCATCTACTCGCCCGGCTAAACGATATCGAAACGGCGGCCACTCTTGAGAAGGACAAGAATAATGTCAAAACAATGAGGACCAATCTGGCCAGCTACGAAGATGGTTTCACAAAGGTTTTCAGCCAGATTCAGGAAGGCCGGATAAAAACGCCCCAAGAGGGCAATGCTGCAATTACTCATTACAAAGACGCAATCCACGCGCTCGAGCAGACAGCGAAAGATTTTTCCAGTGAGAGCAACAAGAGGATGGCTGAAACGGAAAATGATGTCCGGGCCCTGGCGGAACGGGCGAAACAAATTGCGGCTATTCTTACGGCCGCCTTCGTTTCTCTCGGCGCATTAGCATGTATTTTTATTATCCGCAGCATTACCCGCCCTATAAAAAACCTCATTGCAGGTCTCAATGAAGGAGTTTGCCAGGTCTCAGCCGCATCCGGCCAAGTTTCATCCTCAAGTCATCGGTTGGCGGAGGGAGCTTCGGAGCAGGCAGCGGCCATAGAGGAGACATGTTCTTCTCTCGAGGAGATGTCCTCCATGACCAGGCAGAACGCGAACAACGCAAAACAAGCCAACCAGTTGATGACGGAATCCAAAGAGACCGTTTCACAGGCCGGTCAGTCGATGGGAATGCTGACCACCTCTATGGGGGAGATATCAAAAGCCAGCGAAGAGACATCCAAGATCATCAAGACAATCGATGAAATCGCGTTTCAGACAAATCTGCTGGCCTTGAATGCTGCAGTGGAGGCTGCACGAGCGGGTGAAGCGGGAGCGGGTTTTGCCGTCGTGGCCGATGAGGTCAGGAACCTCGCCATGAGGGCTGCCGAAGCTGCAAAAAATACCGCCAATTTGATTGAAGGCACTGTAAAGAAAGTCAAAGAGGGATCGGAGCTGGTAGAAAAAACCGACAAGAAGTTCCGTGAGGTTGCAGTCAGCGTGGGAAGATCCTGCCAACTGGTTGACGAGATTTCGGCCGCATCCCTTGAGCAGGCGCAGGGTATTGAGCAGGTAAATAAGGCAGTCGGCGATATGGACAAGGTGGTTCAACAAAACGCTGCAAATGCCGAGCAATCTGCTTCAGCGTCTGAGGAAATGAATGCTCAGGCCTGTCATATGAAGGAATTTGTGGAAGAACTGAAGTCCTTGGTCGACGGCTCGAGCGGGAATCGGAGTATTAAAATTGCTGAATCGGCAAGACGAGAAATAATGCCGAGGAAGACCGCGAAGAGTCTATCAAAAGCTTTTGCAGTCCATGAGAAGAAAGGGAACGGTCACGCCCGGAGAGGTAATGGAAAGGGTCTGAGCCACTACAAAACAGGACAGGAGACGAGAGCCGAGCAGGTAATCCCTTTTGATGACGGGGAAATCTCAGAATTCTAACTATCGGAATTACACACGAAGGGCAAAGGGAGACTCGTCTCTGCAATGAATTCAACTGCCTTTTAGCCTATTTCTTTTCACTGCTGTCCGATAATGTCGTGTCACTTCCCCGACTGGAAGTAATACACCCACGCTCTCTTTTCGGAGGGGACGATTTTCTTCATAGCCTGTTCTGCCTCATCCCTTGTCCCTCCACTTGCTACAACCATGCCTTCCAGCACGGCAAACCATCCTTTGCTGATCCCGATCTCGTTGAACTTCTTTTTATAGTGCCGTGCATGGACCTTCCCCATCTCCTGGTGATAGAGCAGCCGGAGGGCTGGTTTCTTTCCGATAAGTCCCCATATGTCTTCCCAGTATCGGTCACGGTTCTGCCGGGTCTTTAAATAGAATCTGAGCAACTCCTCATCGCTTTGTCCTCTGGATTCGCCGGAGAACGGCAGCGAAGTGACAATCCCGTATTTTGCCTTGGCTTGCTGGTAGGAATCCTTGATGCCAGCCCGAAATCCTCTTCCAAAGCCGATTCGATAGGCAGACATCAGTCCATCGTAAATTATCCGATCCTTGAACGGCAAAAGCACAGTCTCCAAAAGGATCGGAAGATCGGGACCCAAAACTGTTTCGAAGTCATCACGTAAGGCGAGAACTCCGTACGCTATCTTCTCGTCCTCTTTCAGAAAAATAGAATGACTTTTGAGATGGCACACCAAAATAAATCGCCCTCGGACAAGATGCTTCCAGCTTCCAACGATCTTCATCTCCTCCCCTGACATTCTATACGGATTTTCATTGAGAAATGACTCAAGCAGATCGAGTTCATCCCAAAGAGCGCTTCGGATGATGACTCTTTCATCGAGAGGCAATTTATTTATCCCTTCAGGCGTTTCAGCACCTGGGCAAAGTTTCAGCTTCCTATTCGTGTGGGACAGGACAGCTAGACTCAACCTGTAGTACAAATCAGCATCTTGAGCGGAAAGTTTCATAGATCGCAATCTCTTTGGTGGTGAATCCGTGGACCACTGCCTCTTTAAAGTCAGAGGACTCATCTCACCACTTCGGTCCCCGCGTTTCCGGCCGCTGCCTCTTCGATGGAATCAATCGAGCAGATCACGGCGCGGTTTCCGCCTGATTTGATGAACTGGAGTGCGGCCTCCACCTTTGGCCCCATCGAGCCGGCCGGGAAGTGCCCGGCACTCAGGCAGCGTTCTCCTTCAGCGAGGCTCATCTTGCGCAGGAACATCTCCTCAGGCGTACCGTATGAAATTGCCGCCCCTTCAACGTCTGTTGCGATTATCAGGACCTCGACTCCGACTTCTGCGGCAAGTCTTGCGCTGGCCAGGTCCTTATCTATTACTGCGTCGATACCCTGAAAAGCTCTCCCATGCCGGATGACCGCAATTCCGCCTCCTCCGCACGCGATCACGATGAATCCCATGTCTATCAACCGTTTGATTTCCCGCTTCTCGATAATAGTGACTGGTTTCGGAGAAGCGACTACCCTCCTGAGGCCAAGGGGCGTTTTCACCGTAGGATATGAGACCCGCGAGACATAATCTTGTCTTAAAACAGGCCCGATAGGTTTTGAGGGCGTGGAGAAGCCGGGGTCGTTCTCATCGACCAGTACATAGGTGAGCACAGTCACGATCAGGTTTTGGTGCTCTCCTTCCATCTCGGTCAGCTCGTTATCAAGCGTGGATTCGATCATGTAGCCGATCTGCCCCTGGGTCTGAGCGACGAGAATTTCCAGCGGGAGCCTGGGAACTTCCGGGCAGCATTCCTGCTGGAGGAGGAGACGTCCGACCTGGGGGCCGTTTCCGTGGGTGATTATTATGCGATATTTCTTCGAGAGGCGCGCGACCTGTGCCACAGGGACGCAAAGGTTTCCTAACTGCTCCTCTATTGTCCCGCTCTCGCCCTTGCGGATCAGCGCATTGCCGCCAAGCGCAACCAGCAGAATAGGCCGCGTTGTATTTTCATATCCGGAATTTGCGGGCAAGTATCCGTCATCCTTCCCGTCTACAGAATCCCGATCTTCTCAAGCTTGTGCGTGAGCACGTCTTTCAGGAAAGGCGGGCCATGGTCCTTGTATTCGTAGCGAATCCGGATGGCCGGCTTATTTATGTGAAGAAGGCCGTTGAGGTCCGCCGGGGTCGAAAAAACCACCAGGTCGCAATCGGCGAGGTTTATCGTCGCCTCCAACTCCATTATCTGCTGCTCCGAGTAGCCCATGGATGGCAATTGGCTTCCGATGTGAGGGTAGCGTTGGTAAGTGTCCTTGATGGACCCTACTGCAAACGGCTGCGGATCCACGATTTCCGCCGCTCCGAATTTGCGGGCGGCAATTGTTGCGGCGCCAAAAGGCATCCCGCCGTGGGTGATCGAAGGTCCGTCTTCAACGACCAACACGCGCTGCCCCCGGATGCGTTCGGGACTATCGGCCACGATAGGAGACTCCGACAGGATGATTGTTGCGCGCGGGTTGCTGCCGGCGATGTTTTTCCTGACCTTTTCCACTTTGGTCTCCGGGGCCGTATCAACCTTGTTTATGATCGCCACGTCGGCCATGATCATGTTGGTTTCGCCAGGGTAGTAGAGCAGCTCATGGCCCGCCCGGTGAGGGTCGAAGATCACTATGTGAAGATCGGGGGCGTAAAACGGGGTGTCGTTATTGCCCCCGTCCCAGACGATGATATCGGCTTCTGACTCCGCCCGCTCAAGAATCCGGCCGTAGTCTATTCCCGCATAGACCACCACTCCTCTCTCGATCAAAGGTTCGTATTCCTCGCGTTCTTCTATGGTGCATTTGTTCAACTCGAAATCCTCATAGGCCGACAAGCGCTGGACCACCTGTCTGCTAAGATCGCCGTAGGGCATGGGGTGACGTACAACGACAATCCTTTTGCCGAATTGCTGTTTGAGTATGTCGGCGATCTTGCGGGTGGTCTGGGACTTTCCGGCCCCGGTTCGCACCGCGCAGACCGCAATGACGGGCTTTTTTGACTTGAGCATAGTGTAGGTGGCGCCCAAAAGTATGAAATCGGCCCCTTCGGCCATCGCTATGGCCGCCTTGTGCATCACTTCTCCGTATGAAACGTCGCTGTAGGAAAAGGCCACCAGGTCGATGCGCCGCTCACGGATGAGCCTGGCCATGTCCCGTTCGGCACAAATGGGGATTCCATCGGGGTACAACTCTCCGGCCAGCTCGGCGGGATATGTCCGCCCCTCGATGTTGGGTATCTGAGCGGCTGTAAAAGCGATTACCCTGTAGCGGGGATTCCCTTTGAAGTAGACATTGAAGTTGTGGAAATCACGTCCGGCCGCGCCAACGATTATGACTTTTTCGATCATTCGGAACCCTTGGCAAAAAGACCTTTGACAGGATTAACAGGATTAACAGGAAAACAACAATTACAGATGAAGAATTCTCCCGTTGCACAGACGAGGAATTCTCCCTTTGCACAGATGAAGAATTCTCCCGTTGTACCTTAAAAACGGGTTGAGAAATTGCCCAATTGAGGAATTAGATCCCGAAAATCCTAAATTCCTGAAATGGAGATTTTTCAATCCTGTAAATCCTGTAAATCCTGTCAAAATCTCCCCGCGTCTCCGTGTCCCCGCGTCTCCGCGTCTCCGTCGTCCAGCGCCCTTCCCAGGCGATCCAGGAATTCTTTCCTGGGGACCTCCCTGGCGCCAAACCTTTTGAGGTGTTCGGTTGCCGTCTGGCAGTCTATGAATTCGAAGCCCAGGCCGGCCAGCAAGTGCGCAAGGAATACCAGTGCGACCTTTGAAGCGTCGCTCATGGCTGAAAACATCGACTCGCCGAAAAAAGCCCTGCCAAGGGCTACCCCGTATAGTCCTCCCACCAGCCTGCCTTCATGCCGGGTTTCAAATGAATGGGCATATCCAAGTTCGTGCAGCGCTGTGTAGGCGTCGATCATTTCCCCGGTTATCCAGGTCTCTTCGCGGGTCTGAGCGCATGCGCGGATCACCTCGCCAAACGAGCTGTCCATCGTGACGGTGAAAACCTGTTTTTTAATGACCCGCCTGAGGCTGCGTGATATTTTTAACTCGCCGGGGAAGAGGACCAGCCGCGGGTCGGGGGACCACCACAGTATCGGACTCGGGTCCGAATACCAGGGGAAAATCCCATGGGCGTATGCGAGCAGGAGCCGTTCCGGCGAGAGGTCACCTCCGACGGCCACAAGACCGCCGGGATCGGCCAGCGATGGATGCGGAAAGATGAGTTCGTCTGTGAGGCGGTAAACCGGCATATTGAGTGAACAGTAAAGAGTGAAGAGTGAACAGTGAAGAGTGATCGGTTTGCTTTTTCTGTTCACTGCTCACTGCTCACTGCTTTTCTTTAAGTGGCCAGCTCCTGTTCGACTTTTTGCGCCAAACTCCTGTCGGGGAACTGGAAGACCAGGTTCTCGGTTCTCAGGGTCTCCGAGTCCTCAGGGGGTGCATCCTCGGGCCTGTAAATCCTTACCCGGCCGCCTTTGAGCAGCTTTCCGAACAGGATTTCGTCGGCCAAAATATCCTTGATTTCAGACTGGATGAACCTTGCGAGCGGCCGCGCGCCGAAATTGAAGTCATAGCCCGATTCAGCAAGCCACCTCCTGGCGCCGGGACTAAGTTCGAAACGGATATTTTTCTCTGCTAGCTGCTCTTCAACTTCCTTCAGGAACTTGTCGACGATCCGCTCCATTATCCCGATGCTAAGACCGTTGAAGGGAATAATACCGTCGAGACGGTTGCGGAACTCCGGGCTGAAGAGGTTTTCAACGGCCTTCATGCCCTTGGCCACCCGCGTGTCCTGCTGCTCGCCGCCCCCGAACCCGATCGAAGGCACGTTCATCTCCCTTGCGCCGGCGTTGGAGGTCATGAGCAGGATCACATTTCTGAAATCCGCCTTCTTGCCGTTATTGTCGGTCAAGGTGGCATGATCCATTACCTGGAGAAGGATGCTGAACAGATCGGGGTGCGCCTTTTCGATTTCATCGAGCAGCAGGACCGTGTGAGGCTGCTTGCGGATGGCGTCGGTCAGAAGTCCTCCCTGGTCAAAACCTATGTACCCCGGAGGAGCGCCGACAAGCCGGGAGACCGTGTGCTTTTCCATGTATTCGCTCATGTCGAACCGCAGGAAATTGACTCCCAGGATCTTGGCAAGCTGCTTGGCCACTTCGGTCTTTCCCACTCCGGTGGGACCGATGAGAAGAAAGGACCCGATCGGTTTTTCAGGAATCCGCAAGCCGGCCCGCGACCGTTTGATAGCCTTCACCAGCATCTCAATGGCCCGGTCCTGCCCGAAAACGGTCCTCTCAAGCGCCTCATCGAGGCTCTGGAGTCTGAGCTGGTCCGTAGAGGTGACGCTTCGGGCCGGAATCTTGGCTATCCTGGCCACCACAGTCTCGATATCCCGTACCCCGACTATCCTTCGAATCCTTTTGTCTTTTTTCAGCTTCAGACTTGCCCCGGTCTCGTCGATCACGTCGATCGCCTTATCGGGCAGGTATCTGTCGTTTATGTACCTGCCCGCCAACTCCGCAGCAGCCCTGAGCGATCCGTCCGTATACTTCACCGCATGATGCTCTTCGTAGTAAGGCCGCAGCCCCTGGAGTATCCGATAAGTCTCATCGACCGAAGGTTCGTAGATTTCCACTTTTTGAAAACGGCGGCTGAGCGCCCGGTCTTTCTCAAAGTGGTTCTTGTATTCCTCGTAGGTCGTTGAGCCGATGCAGCGCAGTCCCCCCGCCACCAGCACCGGCTTAAGGATGTTGGAAGCGTCCATGGAGCCGCCGCTTGTGGCGCCTGCGCCCACCACGGTATGGATTTCATCTATGAAAAGGATCGCTCCGCGCTTCTTTTTGAGTTCCTGAATCACGCCTTTGAGGCGCGCTTCGAAGTCGCCGCGGAACTTGGTCCCGGCAAGAAGCGCCCCCATATCAAGGGCATAGATCTCGACTTTGAAAAAAGCAGGCGGGACCTCCTTCTTATGGATTTTGAGCGCAAGACCCTCCGCTATGGCGGTTTTACCCACCCCGGGGTCCCCCACGAAAATGGGGTTATTCTTGCTGCGCCTGCCAAGTATCTGGAGCGTTCTCAGAATTTCCTCATCGCGCCCAATAAGAGGATCGATCAGACCTTGGGCGGCCTTTTCGAGCAGGTTTACTGTAAAGCTCTCGAGGAAGCCGGCCTTGCGGTTCGGCTGGTCCTGGGGCGAGGAAAGCTGTTGAAACTCCCCTTCCTCGGGATCGGAAATCTTGGAGACGCCGTGCGAAACATAGCTAAGCACATCCAACCTTGATATTCCCTGAGATTTGAGGAAATAAACCGCATAGGAGTTCTCTTCGAAAAACATGGCCGCCAGAATGTCGCCCGCGTCAACTTCTTTTTTCTCAGCTCCCTGCACGTGCATTAGCGCACGCTGCAAAACGCGCTGAACCGCGAGGGTCTGAATCGGGTCCTGCTCCGCCCCTTCGGGTAGTTTTTCCAAACGCTCATCGAAATACTTCTCCAGGCGCTCTTTGAGCTTATCGAGATCGGCCCCGCATTGGTAGAGGATACGTCTGCCGGTCACGTCATGAACAATGGCGTAAAGGATATGCTCCAAAGTGAAAAATTCATGCCTGCGCTGTTTGGCTTCCTTAATGGCC
>JBEKQE010000076.1:0-22780 GCA_049520035.1 Syntrophobacteraceae bacterium
GATACGTCTGCCGGTCACGTCATGAACAATGGCGTAAAGGATATGCTCCAAAGTGAAAAATTCATGCCTGCGCTGTTTGGCTTCCTTAATGGCCGCCGCAAATGTGAGTTCGAGCTCTCTGTTGATCATCTTATGCTTCTTCCATAGTGCACCTGAGCGGAAACCCGCTCTTTTTCGCCAGATGGTGCACGATCTCCACTTTAGTTTCAGCCACATCTTCGGTAAAAACTCCGCAGACGCCCGATCCCGTCTTATGGACCAGGAGCATAATTCCAGTGGCTTCAGCGGCGTTTTTGTGGAAAACCTGCCGGAGAATTTCAACGACGAATTCCATTGTAGTATAGTCATCGTTGTGAAGCAGGACTTTGTACATGGGAGGCAGTTCAAGTTCGTGTTCAACCTGTTGTTCCAGCCCCTCCCTGTAGTCAGGATGATAATCGCTCATCCCTTTTCCTCCGCATCGGAAATTAAATGAAAGGAAAGTCTTCTGCTCATACTTGTCAATTATAATATAATGTATCAGTTTGTCATTGTAACAGTATCGAAAAGTGCGGGTCCATTTTGAGAACGGAGAACTAATTTGGCAGGCAACAGCTTTGGACGCTTATTTTCGGTAACCACCTGGGGAGAATCGCACGGCGCGGCCCTGGGCGCCGTCATCGACGGTTGCCCGCCCGCAATCCCCTTGAGCCCTGCGGACATTCAGAAAGACATGGACCGCAGGAGACCTGGAAGAGCGCTTACCTCACCACGGACCGAGACCGACACCGTTGAAATCCTCTCGGGGGTCTTCCAGGGCCTCACAACCGGGACCCCCATCAGCTTGATTATATACAATCGCGATGTGCGAAGCAGTGACTACTCGGAAATTTCACAGCTCTACCGGCCCGGTCACGCCGACAGGACGTACGAACAGAAATACGGTTTAAGGGACTGGCGGGGCGGAGGCAGGAGTTCGGCCCGTGAGACCGCAGCCAGAGTGGCTGCAGGGGCTGTCGCCAGGAAATTCTTGGACGGGCGCGGGATTTTTGTGCATGCCTTCACCCTTGCACTTGCAGGGGTGCAATGCCGCGACTTCGACCCTGAGGAAATAAATAGAAACCCGCTCTACTGCCCGGACCCGCAAGCGGCGCAAAAGATGCTGGTCCGCCTCGAAGAACTCCGAACGGCCGGGGATTCGGCAGGGGGGATTGTGGAAATCCGCGCCAAAGGGTGCCCATCCGGTCTTGGCGAGCCCGTATTTGACAAGCTTGACGCCAGGCTTGCGGCTGCAATCATGTCCGTAGGAGCCGTCAAAGGGGTGGAAATAGGGGAAGGATTCAGGGCGGCGGGCATGCTCGGCAGCCAGAACAACGATCCGATAACTCCCGAGGGCTACGAATCAAATCACGCCGGCGGAATCCTGGGAGGGATCTCCACGGGCATGGACATCATAATAAGGGCCGCAGTAAAGCCGATCCCGTCGATCTCCAAGCCCCAGCGCACGGTGGATGCAGGCGGCAAACCCGCCCACATCAGTGTAAAAGGCCGCCACGATATTTCGGCCATTCCAAGGATCATTCCGGTCATGGAAGCAATGACCCTGCTGGTGCTGGCCGATTTTATGCTGCATCCTTTTCCGGGGCGGCACAGCGAACCGCGAATTTTAGTGTAAGCATTCACCACGAAGGACCTGGGGTTTGAGTACAGCCGCAACCAAAGACAGTGCTTGAAGTTGAGTGGAAGCGCCCATGTCAATCATTTTGTCCGTGGCCATCCGTGGTTTAGATCTCTAAAAGACAATGCGGGATAGTAGTACGAAGATGAAACCGCCTCGCGGAGCGTAGAGATCAAAGTTCCTCTGGTGCGGAAAGTCTCGTTGCTTCGGCCCGATCCGATAAGACTAAATTGTCGGACGGCGCCTCAGGCAACCGCCTTGACCGGGTTTATCCCGCCCTGCCGGTGATGTAGTCTTCTGTGAGTTTCTGGCTCGGCCGGGTGAAGATGGTTTCGGTTGCATTGAATTCTACCAATTCGCCCAGCCAGAACAAGCCCGTGTAATCGGAAGCGCGCGAAGCCTGCTGCATGTTGTGGGTCACAATGACGATAGAGTAATCTTTTTGGAGCGACCGCATGAGTTCTTCAATCTGAAGGGTCGCAATCGGGTCCAGGGCTGAACAGGGCTCATCCATCAGGATGACTTCGGGCTTTACGGCGATAGTTCTGGCGATACAGAGTCTTTGCTGCTGGCCGAGAGACAGACCCAGCGCATTTTCTTTCAACCTGTCTTTGACCTCATCCCAGAGTACGGCGCTGCGAAGACTTCGTTCAACTATTTCGTAAAGGTCCCCTTTATCCGCGTGAAGTCCAAGCACACGAGGCCCGAATGCGATGTTGTCGAAAATGGACTGCGGAAAGGGGTTTGGGCGCTGAAAAACCATTCCAACCTGCCTGCGCAGTTCAACCACATCGGCACCGGGGGAGTAGATGTCATGGCCGCCGAATTCGACGCAGCCCTCCATCTTCGTGCCCCGAATAGTATCGTTCATCCGATTGAGGCAACGTAGAAAAGTCGATTTGCCGCACCCCGAAGGCCCGATCAGCGCCGTTATGCGTCGATCCTGTATGGACATCGAAATGTCGCTGAGGGCGAGTTTTTGGCCGTAATAAAAATTTAGGTGTTCTACCCTGATTTTTTCCATCTCTTCGCTTTGGGGGGCTATCCGAAACGGCCCGTAACGTAATCTTCCGTGCGCCTGTCACTGGGGGTTGTAAATATCTCTATTCCAGGACGGTATTCGATCAGGTCGCCCATAAGAAGGAAAGCCGCCTGGTCAGCCACTCTGGCTGCCTGCTGTATGCTGTGCGGAACGATGATGATCGTATAGAGTTTTTTGAGCTGGTGAAGAGATTCCTCGACCTTCCTCGTTGAAATCGGGTCCAGACCGGAGGTCGGTTCGTCGAGGAGCAGCACCTCCGGTTCCAGCGCAAGGCTTCTGGCGATGCAAAGCCTTTGTTGCTGGCCTCCGGAAAGGGCGTTTGCCGGATTGTCCAGCCTGTCTTTTATCTCGTCCCATAAAGCGGCCTGGGTGAGACTGCGCTCCAGGATTTGCTCCATTTGGCCGCCGTCCCGCCGCCCGGCCAGCTTCAGCCCGTAGGTAACATTTTCCCGAACGGTCCCGGGAAGAGGAAGCGGGAGCGCGAAAACCATCCCGACGCGGCGGCGCAGGCTTGCGACGTTTGTGCAGGGGTCGTAGACGTTTTTGCCGTCCAAAAGAACCCGCCCCGTCATGCGGGTATCTTCGACCATATCGTTTAGCCTGTTAATCAGACGAAGCAAGGTTGTCTTTCCGCCTCCCGCCGGACCGAAAAAAACGGTTACGGACCTAGGCGGCACCTCCAGGGTGATGTTACTCAACGCCTGGAAATCTCCGTAGAAATAGTTTACCTCCTCGATGAATATTTTAGGCTCTACCATTGTCGCCTCCTGCGAAAATAGCTTCGCAGGACTGTTGCCGCCACATTCATGGACAGGACGAGAATGAGCAGAACGAGCGCCGTGCCGTACTGAACGCTGAGCGGCATGCCGGGCACCTGGGTGCTGATGACATAGAGGTGATAGGGCAGCGCCATTACCTGGTCGAAGGGCGAGTTGGGCAGGCGGGGCAGATAGAAGGCGGCAACCGTAAAAAGAATGGGGGCGGTTTCCCCGGCGGCGCGTAAAAGGCCCAGAATTATGCCCGTTATTATACCCGGCAGGGCCTCTGGAAGCACGATATGGCGAATTGCCTGCCAGCGCGTGCCGCCAAGACTTGCGATAACGGTGCGAAATTCCATGGGTACGGCCCGCAGCGCTTCTTCGGAGGTGCTGATGATGACCGGCAGGGTCATGATTGCCAGGGTCAGCACGCCGGCTACGATTGAAGTGCCCATATGCAGAAACAGGACGAACATGCCCAGTCCGAAAAGCCCGTAAACGATGGAAGGAATGCCTGCCAGGTTTACGATCGCAAGCCGGATGGCCCTTGTTATCCAGGTGTCTTTCGCATACTCGGCAAGATAAATGGTCCCGGCAACACCGACGGGGATGGCGGCAATCGCAGTGCCCACTGTCAGAATAAGCGTTCCGACTATGGCCGGGAAAATGCCTCCTTGTTTCATGCCCTCGTATGGCATCGAAAAAATGAATTCCCAGGAGATGGCTCTTGCACCCTCAACCAGAATAATTCCGATCACGATCAAAATGGGCGCAACTACGGCTATCGCCGACAGGGTCAGCACGGCAAATCCTATCTGCTGCACCCGATTACGGTCCATCAGCGCAGACCTCCCTTTTGTCTCTTTTTGAAAATTGCGCTTGCAGCCACAATATTGATGACAAAAGTAAGAATGAACAAAATGATCCCGATTCCAAAAAGAGCGTGATAGTGAACGCTGCCGTTTGCAACCTCTCCCATTTCGGCTGCCACCGTAGCGGTCATAGTCCTCACGGGCATGAAGATCGATCCAAGGCTGAGAGGCATCCGGGCCGCATTTCCGGTAACCATCATGACCGCCATCGTCTCGCCGATCGCCCTGCCCATCCCGAGCATCACGGCCACAGCGATACCCGATCGCGCAGCAGGGACAATTACCCGCCAGATAGTCTGCCAATGGGTGGCGCCCATCGCCAGGGCCGCATCGCGGTAACTCTTCGGCACGCTGTCCAGGGCGTCCTCCGCCACACTGATTATTGTGGGCAAAGACATATAGGCCAGAAGCACAGCGCCCGTGAAGGCCGTAAGGCCCGTCGGGACATTTAGAGTGGTGCGCACCATAGGCGCTATGGCGTGCATTCCAAAAAAGCCCAGAACCACGGAGGGTATTCCTGCAAGCACTTCGATCAGTGGTTTTAGTATTTCACGGGCCCAATCGGGCGCCGATTCCCGGACAAAAACAGCGGTTGTCACTCCCAGCGGAAGGGCGATAGCTATTGCAGCTATGGTTACGTAAGCCGATCCCAGGATCAGGGGCAGAGTGCCGAAAATATCGAAGGTGGGATACCACCGGGTCCCAAACAGGTTGCCGGGAGAAACCTCCCATAATATGGGGAGGCCCTCTTTGAGCAGGAAGAAAAAAATGAGCAGCACGAAACCGATCGTGGAAAATCCGAGTACGCGGATGGTGGATTCGATGAAAAACTCGGTCCAGCGTTTGCCCGCTGTTTCGGATGAACCGGTACGGCGGCTCACATGCCTTTGTGAAATCTTATTGTAGAGGGACAAAGCCCAGTTTTGCCACAAGGATTTGGCCACCGTTAAATATCCATTCGATGTACTGCTTTATCTGTCCCGCAGGCTGACCCGCCGTATACATGTAGAGCGGACGAGCAATAGGATAGGAACCGTTTTTGACGGTCTCTGCCGACGGGACAACAAAGGGGCCGTTTTCACTCTTTGATACCGCTATGACCTTCAGGTCCCCGGTCACGTAACCGAGGCCGTCATATCCAATTGCGTTCGGGTTTTGGCGAATTTCACTGCTTATCCCCTCACTCGACGGCATGAGGAGCGTGTCTGCCGAAAACAGAAGTTTGCTCTTGCTGTTTCCCATCCGGATCACATTCTCGAGAAAATAGACATAAGTTCCGGAATTTGACTCCCTTGACAGCAGCACGATCGGCCTGTTCTCGCCCCCAACTTCCATCCAGTTTTTGATCTCGCCGGTGTAGATGTCTGAAATCTGCTGGATGCTCAGACATTGAACCGGGTTGGAGGGGCTGACGACGACCGCGATTGCATCGTGAGCAACTGCGAATTCTACCGGGCTGACCCCATTGGCTTTCGAGGCCGCTATCTCTTCGGGTTTCATTTCCCGGGATGCGTTTGCGATCGAAACCGTCCCGTTTATCATGGCCGCAATGCCCGTTCCGCTGCCTCCTCCGGTCACCGAGATGCTCACCTCCGGGTGCTCCACCATGTACGCTTCGGCCCACGCAAGCGCCAGGTTTACAAGAGTATCGGACCCTTTATTTTCAATTATCCGGGCGTGGCCGCCCGCACCGGCCCCGGTTTCCGGCTTTTTACCGCCGCAGCCTGAGAGCACCCCGCTGCTGATAAGCAGGGCAACCCAGATTGACAAAAACGCAAGCCCGGGCACGCATATCGGAGGGCGCCCTCCGCGATCCCTTATTTCCATCATCTGAGCTCCGTCACAAAGCCGGCCGCACTTTCGTTCTCTCAGCCAAGGCCACCGCCGAAGGGCCGATCTCGACAGCCCACCCACCCGCGAGCAGGGTCCCACCGCCTTCTCCAGCGAACTTTCGAACCCCGAAGAACACCCGTAGACAAAACTGGAGTGTCTAAGAGCACCAAATTTCCGTCGAGCGGCTTTTAAAGGTGAGCTTGCTTGAACGAGAGGACCCTCCAGGCTGCATTCGAAAATACATTATAGGAGATCCAATCCAAATTCAATTTCTTTTGCGCCCGGCTTTGCCTCGAACATAAAGAACCCGCGCAGTGAGGCGGGGATGGGGAGATGCTGGGACACGAGAGGAAAAAACTTTTCACCGCGGAGACGGGACATGGTCCGGACAGGGAGAGGGCGCAAAGCGTCGAGACACAAGATTTCCCTAAAGCCCGCCCCGGACCCCGGATCAAGTCCGGGGCAGGCTCTGATCCCAATGCTGTTGACCTTAAGACTTCTCCAGCTTTTTACGCCTTCCAGAGTCATAATGGCGCTCTTGAATTGGAATTGGGAGGTTGAGGACCCATGGACCCGAGATGTTAGCACCATAAGGGTCCGAGCAATTACTGACATAATGGTCACTGCGTAGAGTTCCTGGCGGATGCTGTTGGCGGACTTGCCATGGAATTCCTCGATTTCGAGCACGACCTTCTCATTTCTGTAGTTGGTTTCAACTTCCCAGCGCCGGAAATAGAGATCTACGATGTCCTCCCTGGGGAAGAGGGATTGGTTAAGGAGATTGGTGAGAAGCACAGAGACCGTTCCATCGGGGCTCACGAGTCGGATGATTCTTAACTGAATGACTTTGGCCTTCTTCTGTCTGCGGCTGAGTCCCTCCAGGTAATTATTAGATGGATGGAACAGAATGTAGCCCTCTTGGCGGCCGATGTGAACGAATTCCTCGACTGCCGGGAAGGTGGACTTGGCCGGACAGCGAAAAATGAAATAGCCATTGTAGTTGTCTCGCAAAGAGCAGATAACGTGATAGCTTGGATATCCACGATCGAAAACCAAGACAGCTCCCGGCCTGATGGATGGCAGCAGATTCAGGGCCTCCTCCCGCTCAGATACATGAATGCTCAACACTGTCCTGGCCACTGGGATGCGTCTGAACACATCATAGGCGGTTGAGACCAGACACTGTGGATACTGCCCTTTGCCTTCATGATCGAGACCACTCTGGGGATCAAACTCTTTTCGATTGTCCTCTGTTGCCGGCAGGTTGTACTTGGAGCCATCGACTCCAATTACCGACATTCCATGCCAAAGATAGGATGGGTCCCGGGGCCAGAGTTTGTAGGCCGGTTCCACGGCGTCTTCCAGGATATCCCGGAAGAGGCTCCATGGTAGCTTCTTGCGCGACCGGCTGAGCGAGCAACGATGAACGGCTTCCGCTTCAGGCCAGAGTCCACTACGGCGCGCAGTCCTGAAGAACTCACCGGATTTGATGTCCACCCCTTTGCTTTTGCCGCTGGCGCAAAGGGAGAGGATAAAAGTGACCAACTTCTGAAAGGGGAGTTTGCGTGTACGGGTGAAATCTTTGGGTGATCTCTTGAACTCAGGATCGATATTTTTGGGGATAAGACCAAGAAAACTGGAGACAATAGCATTCAGTTGGCATGGGTTTTCAAGCGCAGGTTCTGTGCGCCTGATTCGAAAAGACTTGGTGGGCTGGGCTTCGCTTGACCCACCCTACGGATCTTTCCATGGCGCCAGGAAATGGAGTGGAAATTGTAATCCTTTTAAGTTAACAGGTATCTGCGGCTCGATATTAGTCCCCCTGTACCTGGGAAAAGCGATGGGGCTGCGAAAGGAACTGATTCCTGCAGGCTCCGAGTTCCCTAAATCCCTTTGGGGAAAGAGGTATATTTGTCAACGCAGCTTTCAGACAAGACGTGCCATCTGTGCGGTCTTCCGGCGGGGAGTTCGAATATCTTTCAGCCGGTTGCCGGCAGGACGGTGCATTTTTGCTGCCTTGGCTGCATGTATGTCTTCCAGATTCTCTACAACAGCCCTGAAGGGGTCCCCGGCGATTACCGAAATACCGAGCTCTACAAGGCTTGCGTTTCAGCGGGCCTCATTCCATCGGCAGAAGCCGAAGAAATCCCCCCCAGCCCCCCTTTAGAAAAGGGGGGAGAAAAACCCCCTCCGTTATCCCGGCCCGACTCCGCCGGTCCCACCGCCTGGGACCAACCATTCCACGGCCCGCCGCCACAGGCAGCGGGATTAAGTTTGGCTGGCGGTCCCGGTTCCCAGGCCGCCCTAATCGAGGAAGGACTCTCGCAGGAACTTTCCATCCGGATCGAAGGAATGTGGTGCGTCGCCTGTTCGTGGCTCATCGAGCATCTTCTGCGCAAAACGGACGGAGTGCTGAGCGCCGGCATCTTCTTTTTTTCGGACATAGCCCGCATCAGGTACATGCCCCACCTGGTCCAGCCCAAAACTATCATGGAGAGCATCTCCCGGCTGGGCTACAGGGCCTCTCCGGCCGAATCCCCCCCCGATTCGGGCCAAAGCAGGGACCTTGTCGTCAGGCTGGGGATTTCCGCGATCCTCAGCATGAACATAATGATGATCTCATTTGCTCTGTGGGCCAGTTTTTTCGAGCAGATCGGACGAGAGGGAGCGGCGCTCTTTTCATATACGCTCTGGGTGATCGCCTCACCCGTCGTTTTCTACGCAGGCTGGCCGATCTTGCGCAACGCATTCCGGGGCATCCGGCATCTAAGCGCCACCATGGACACGCTGATAGCGGCCGGCGTGCTCTCGGCCTATTTCTACAGCGTTGTGGCGACGTTGCGGGGTAGCCTTCATGTATATTTCGATACCGCCTCGATGCTCGTCACACTCGTTCTGCTCGGCAGATTCATCGAAACTCGGACAAAGGAAAAGATTTCCGGTACGATCACTGCGCTTTTTCACGCAGCGAGCGGGAAGGCCCGAGTCTCAAAGGACGGCAGGGAAATCTGGACGGCGTCTGACAAGGTTTCCAGGGGCGATTTGTTCCTGGTATTTCCCGGCGAGCGCTTACCGGTTGACGGGCGTATCTTTTCCGGGGAGGCCGTTCTGGACGAATCCGTAATAACCGGGGAATCGCGTCCGGTAAAAAAGGGACCCGGGGCCGACGTGTCTGCCGGATCGCTCGTGCTCAATGGAGAGGCGAAATTTCAGGCCGTCCGTGCGGGGGGCGAGAGTTCCCTCAACCAGATAATTACATTGATTCAGGAAGCGCTTTCCACCAAGAACCGATTCGAGCTGTTCGCAGACCGCCTCATGCGGGTCCTGGTCCCGGCCGTGCTGGCGCTCTGCGCTTCCATCTTCATCTTTCTTCTCGCCTCCTCCGTGCCGGCGGGCGAAGCTCTTTTGCGGGCGTTAGCCGTACTTGTGATAACATGTCCCTGCGCTCTCGGAATAGCCACCCCTCTTGCCAGGGTTGCCGCAATCGCCAGGGCGCGCGCTTCCGGCATACTCATCCGCAACCCCGCCGCCCTCGAACGGGCCGACCGCCTGGACGTGATGATTTTCGATAAAACGGGGACCTTGACCGAAGGCAGCTACATTCTGCGCGAGACAATCACCCTTGACGCAAACGCCGATGAAGCCCTGCGGCGGGTCGCCTCGGCGGAAGTTAAATCGGATCATTTTCTGGCCCGCGAGATCGTGAAGGCCGCTCGCCATCGCTCTATGGATCTCGAGGAGGTCCTGTCTTTCGAAGCCTGGGAGGGGCTGGGGCTAATCGCCCTGACACGGTCCGGCGAGGTGATGGCCGGCTCCCGGCGGCTGATGATCCACTATGGGCTGGAATTTTCGGATGTGCTCCGGGACCGGGCCCACGCTTTTGAGACCGCCGGATCGACAATCGTCTTTTTCGCCTGGAGCGGCGCTGTCAGAGGGTTTTTTGTCTTTGGCGACAGGCTGAGGGACAATGCGCGAGAAATCGTATCCCGGCTCCGCGCCGAGGGCATCTCGGTATGGATAGTCTCCGGGGATTCGGAGGAAACCACTAGGACGTTTGCGCTTCAGGCGGGGGCGGACGACTTCGCCGGCCAAAGGCGCCCGCAGGACAAGGTCAGGATAATTGAAGAGTTCCAGGCGCAGGGAAAACGAGTTGCGATGGCCGGCGACGGAATAAACGATGCGGCGGCCCTCGCCCGCTCAGACCTTGGGATAACGCTCGGAGCAGGCGCAAATCTGATCCGGGAATGCTCCGATGCTGCGGTCCTCGGAGACGATCTGCTAAAGATACCCGAACTGCTCGAACTTTCCCGCTTTTCCTTCAAAATCACCAGGCAGAATCTTTTCTTTTCCTTCTTCTATAATGTTTTTGGGATTCCGCTTGCAGCCGCCGGCATTCTAAATCCGATGATCGCCGCCTTCGCCATGTTCGCCAGCAGCGTGACCCTTATCTGCAACACTTCCAGGATTTCCGGATTCACTCGAGATCGATTTCCTTGAACGACAGCAAGCAAAAGCCAGTCTCATCGGCCTGTAGCTTGCATGTTCGACTGCGAAATTGCATGGTTTTGCGGGCTTTGGGGTTGTTCAAGAAGTTTTTCCGGGCAGAATCCGGCCCGATAATGCGGTTTGGATGCATAGCGCACAACTTGAGACATTATTCCGGTTGATTCCAACTATCTTTTTAATCAGGTCAGTGTTGATGGATTGAAAAACCGTAATTCCTCAATTCCTAACTTCAACAGCATTGACGACAAATCCCCCCCGTCTTCGGGTTAATTTCCCCTTCTCGCCGAGGTGTAAATAAATCCTTACCTGAGTTCTATTGACAGCATTCGTGAACAAGTATTACTATTCTACTGTGTAATACCACATTGGATGGATGAGGTAAGCGGTTATGGCGACAAAAGCGGTGAAGATCACCAGGAAGGGGCAAGTCACCATCCCGAAAGAGATTCGCGAGAGACTCAAGGCAACGGCTGTCTATTTTGAAGTTATCGACGATGATGTAGTAGTAAGGGCGGTAAGGGATGCCGCCGGGTCTCTCAGCGAATACGCCAGGAACGTAAAACCGGATGTCTCCATGAAGCAGAAGAAAGATAGAGCATGGGAAGAGGCGGTGCATGAGAAAGCCGGTAAGAAGTCTGCCTGATACGAACATTCTCATTCGATATCTTACGAGAGATGATGAACACCTTTACGTAAGAGCAAAGGAATTCTTTGACAAGGTGAAAGAAGGGAGCACGAGGGCCGTCATTCTCGAGAGCGTGATTGCCGAGTGCGTTTACGTTCTCACAAAAATATATAAGGCGCCCAAGAATAAGGCGGCCGAGAGCCTGATCGACATCCTTCACTATAAAGGAATTGCAAACCTCGATCGGAGAGAACTTATCCGCGCCCTGACTCTCTTTTCTGAACGCAATATCGATATTGTCGATTGCATCCTCTGCGTAAAAGCTTCAGGTCCCAATACATCTCTTTTCTCTTTCGACAGCGCGCTCACTAAAATGAGCGAATCCAAGCTGCAAGCGGATTGAACAGATTACGGGGTATAGTCCGGTCAAGGAGAGGACGCGGAGACAAAAATCTCTCCCCTTCTCCGCGCCTCCGTCATCTGCCCTCTGTCCTCCGCCTTCCGCCCTCTGTTTTATTCCAATTTCCCACCTGATCTGGTATTTAATATACTTTTGAACATTAAGGGGTTGAGGGGTTGAGGGATTGGGGGATTGAATCCCTGAATCCCTGAGTCCATAAAGCAATTGTAATCCTAGGCTTTTCAAAAAGGTAATCTATGGAACAAAAATATTCCCCTAAGTCCATCGAACAAAAATGGCAGCAATACTGGGATAAGTCCCAGATTTTCAAAGTTGGTGAAGACAGGGGCAAGGGAAAATATTATCTGCTGGAGATGTTTCCGTATCCCTCAGGCCGCATTCATATGGGTCACGTCCGCAACTACACCATAGGCGATGTGGTTGGCCGCTTTATGCGGATGCTGGGATACAACGTGCTCCATCCTATGGGCTGGGATGCCTTCGGAATGCCCGCCGAAAATGCTGCAATAAAAGCGGGGACCCACCCGGCGAAATGGACTTACGACAATATCGACTACATGCGAAACCAGCTCAGGCAACTGGGTTTTTCCTATGACTGGTCGCGGGAGTTTGCAACGTGCGATCCCAGCTATTACAGGTGGGAGCAGCTCTTTTTCCTCAAAATGTATGACCGGGGTCTGGCCTACAGAAAGAGTTCATATGTGAACTGGTGCTCCAGGTGTCAGACCGTCCTGGCAAACGAACAGGTAGAAGCCGGCGCCTGCTGGCGCTGCGACACTCCGGTCGTACAAAAGGAGATGGAGCAGTGGTTCTTCAAGATTACCCACTATGTCGACGAACTGCTTGACCATACATACAAGCTGCACGGCTGGCCCGAGCGGGTGCTTGTCATGCAGCAGAACTGGATAGGTAAAAGCACTGGAAGTATGTTGCTCTTTCCACTCGAATCGGGCGAGGGAAACATTCCTGTCTTCACGACCCGCACAGACACGCTTTTCGGGGCTACCTTCATGAGCATAGCCCCCGAACATCCGATGGTAGCCAGCCTGTGCCGGGGAAAGCCTGAAGAGGCCGCCGTGCTCGATTTTGTCGAAAGAGCGAAGCGCTCGAAGCGGGATGAGCGCGAAGCAGATCTGCTCGAAAAAGAGGGCGTATTTACCGGAAGCTGCTGCATCAACCCGGTCACCGGGAAAAGGATGCCGATTTACGTGGCTAACTTCGTACTCATAGCCTACGGCACAGGCGCAGTCATGGCGGTCCCGGCACACGACCAGCGCGACTTCGAGTTTGCGAAAAAATACGGCCTTCCGATTCAGGTAGTCATAAAACCTGCTGAGGCTCAGCAGGCTTCTTTGGCACAAGACCTAACCCATGCTTTTGAGGAAGACGGTGTTCTGGTTGCCTCCGGCGAGTTTACCGGGATGGGGTCCGACGCCGCCCGGATTGCGATAACCGAGGCCCTGGCAAAAAGAGGGCTTGCAGAATTGACCATGAAGTATCGGCTCCGCGATTGGGGAATTTCGCGGCAGCGCTACTGGGGCACGCCCATCCCGATCATTTACTGTGAGAAGTGCGGTGTTGTGCCGGTTCCCGAGCGGGACCTGCCCGTTGTGCTTCCCCTGGATGTCGAACTTCTGGAAAACGGCGGCTCACCTCTGCCCGTCCACAAGCCTTTCTACTCGACCACCTGCCCGAAATGCGGGGCCGATGCACGCCGTGAGACCGATACCATGGACACCTTCGTGGAATCGTCCTGGTACTTTGCCCGATACGCCTGTCCTGACTTCGACAAAGGCCCGCTCGACAGCGAACGGGTCAACTACTGGATGCCCGTTGACCAGTACATCGGCGGAATAGAACACGCCGTTTTGCATCTGCTCTATTCGAGATTTTTTGTAAGAGTCCTGCGCGACATGGGATATCTACAGGTCGATGAGCCTTTCGTGAACCTTCTCACACAGGGAATGGTCATAAAAGACGGCTTCAAAATGAGCAAATCGAAGGGAAACGTGGTGGACCCCGATGATATGATTCAGGCATACGGCGCGGATACGGTGCGCCTCTTCTGCCTGTTCGCCTCGCCGCCGGAAAAGGACCTCGACTGGAGCGACCAGGGGGTGGAAGGTTCTTTTCGGTTCCTTTCCAGAATGTGGCGGCTGGTTTCCGAAAACCTCGACGCACTGAAGTCCGCTGATCCTTACCGGCCTGGAAGCCCTCTGACCGAAGATCTTGCCCACCTCCGCCGCAAGACTCACCAGACAATAAAGAAGGTTACAGAGGATATTCGCGAAAGGTTCCACTTTAACACGGCCATCGCCGCCATTATGGAACTTGTGAATCTTATCTACCAGGTGCTCGACAACCGGCCTGCGGACCCCATGCTATGGCCGGTCGTCAGGGAAGCCGTGGAAGCCGCAACAATTGTCTCATCGCCCATGGTTCCTCACATTTCCGAAGAACTCTGGAGAATTCTGGGCCATGAAGAGCTTCTTTTGAATACCGGCTGGCCCAAATGGGACGATCAGGCGCTCAAAGCCGAGGAAATGCTCATCGTCGTCCAGATAAATGGAAAACTGCGGAGCAGGATAACCGCTCCGGCGGACGCCACCGATAAGGAACTGGAAGGTATATCGCTCAAGGATTCCAAGGTCAGAGATTTCATCGAAGGAAAGCAGGTCAGGAAAGTAATCGTTGTGCCAAAAAAGCTTATAAATATTGTCGTCTAGGAAGAGCAATGTTACACCAAAACAGGCTTATGCCGTTCTTTCCAGGCCTCCCGCGAACGCCCAACGCGCCAGATGGACTTGTCGCGCGGTCGGCCTGCCCGCTACGCGCTCGCACGACGCAAAGTGGCTATTTTTTTTCGGTGGGGTACTATATAAGTCTACCATACGAGGATAGTTTCCAAAATTTCAGATTTATAGCAGAGTGCGGGGTGCTTGCCATGGTTGCACGAAATCTCAAACGGATATTGATAATAAGCTCCATATTATTTTGCCTTGTCTCATGCGGCTATCACTTCTCCGGCGAGGGCCAGGGGCCGAAACCAGGGCTGAGGTATATCGCCATCCCGGTATTTAAGAACAACACCTCCGAGCCCGACGCCGGGGCGATTTTCGCCGGGGCGCTAAGACAGGAATTTATACGCAAGGGCACTATGAAGGTAGTCCCCATCGAAGATGCGGAAGCTGTATTCAAAGTGACCATCAAGCAAATTGGTATTCAGGCGGTTGCACATAATCCCGTTCATCTTGTATCCAATCGGATTACAGTGGAAAACAGGCTCTTTGTGACCCTGGACATTCGATGCGAGGATAAGGCATCACACAAAGTGCTATGGGCCGACCCGTCTTTCCGTTACTTCAAAATCTACCAGGTGAGCGATAATACGCTGAAGCCCGATCCGATCACCGGCTTTGAAAACAGGCAGGGCGCACTCAGCTTTCTAGCCGATGAGATGGCAACACGCATCCATGACAGATTTTTGAGCAACTTCTGATGCACGCCGAAGATTTCCTCAAAGCGCTGGACACCGGCAAAATCGATCCGGTATATCTTTTCGTTGGGGGGTCCGCTTTCCTTATGGAGGAAGCCTGGAAGAAGCTGCTTTCAAGCTTGCTCCCGAAGCGAGGCAAAAACTTCAACGGGGAGCGGGTACAGGCAAGGGAAACAGAAGCAGGAGACGTCATCGAGCGGCTTGCCACCACTCCCATGTTCGGGGGGCGAAGACTAATCATGGTAAACAATGTCGAGGCATGGGGAAAAGGGGACCGTACAGCCATGGAGGCTTTCGTGCAGCGAATTCCTCCCTCGGCATGCCTCGTTATGACCGCCTCAGACAGGAAAAACATCGAAGGACTTGCAAAGGCGGTCGAAACCAAAGGCAAGGTCGTCCAGTTTAGATCTCCCGGTGACAAGGAGGCCCTGCGCTGGTTGACCGAAAGAGGGAAGCAACTCGGGAAAATTCTTTCCCACCGTGCCGCGTTCCTCCTGGTTGAGATGGTCGGCGGCGATTTCCAAACTCTCGCATCCGAGTTGGAGAAGATTTGCACCTTCGTCGGGGAGCGTGATCGGATCGAGAGTGAGGATATCCTCGAAGCCGCCGGCTCACAGAGAAGTTTCTCCGCGTTCGACATGCTCGATCACCTCAAAGCGCAGCAGGCGGACAAAGCCTTAAGGTCCCTGAGAAGCCTGATCCTCTCCGGTGAACTCCCTCTGAAGATTCTCTCGACTCTGGCCTGGCAGATTCGTATGGTTTGGCAGGTTAAAGACGGTCTGCGGCAGGGCATATCGGAAGCCGAACTGGCTGCACGGCTAAGATCGCATCCTTTCGTGGTCAAAAAGGCGCGGGAACAGGCCGTTCGTTTTTCGGACGCGGACCTGTACAGAGTCATTGATGCTATCGCTCAGACGGACATCGCGATCAAGAGCACGTCAACTCCCCCCGAGCTATTGCTCGAAGAACTGGTCCTCAATCTTTGCCTGGACAGCAACAAGCCCCCCGCCACACATCTGGGGCACGAAAAAGTAATACAGCACAGAAACTAAAGAACGTTGACTGCGCGGGTCAGGCGGGAAATTTTCCGTGAGGCCGTATTCTTATGGACAACGCCTTTGGAGGCGGTTTTCGCAATCACGGAGACCGCCTTTTTCAATCGTTCGGCAGCATTTTCGGGCGACTTGCCGCCTATGACCTCCTCGAGGTCCCTTATCACGTTTTTCATTCTCGTCTTTCGGGAGCGGTTCCGCACCCGCTGCTCCTCGCTCTGTCTCGCCCTCTTGATAGCTGACTTATGGTTCGCCAATCAAAACCTCCTCGTATGACAGACTTGTTAACTACACTAAACGATCATATGGTGAAATGCTCTCGCGGGCATCCCTTAGCGATAATAATCTGGTCTTAATCTGGTCATTCCCCTTACCGCCTTTAGGCGGGAGTCATGCGCGTTGGGCCGTCAGCGGGATGCCTTGAGATTCACCGGTCAGGATGTGAAAAAACTTTTATATACACTTGATGAAGCAAAGATGTCAAGCAGGATCCGGAAATTGCAGGAATTAATCGTCCATCCCCCCATATATAAACTCTAAATCTCTAAATCCCTCAACCGCTAAATTCAGGCCACCTGTTTGGAATCGTCTTCGGCTATCTTGGCCTTCACTTCGCCCAGGAATCTCTCCAACTCCTCACCTTCTATGGATTCTTTTTCAAGCAGGATTTTGGCCAGTTTCTCAAGCATGCTCCGCCGTTGAGTTAGAATCTTCCTCACATCCTGGTGCGTTTCTTCGATTATGCCGGCTATCTCCTCGTCAATCTGCTGGGCGGTCTTTTCGCTGAACTCCCTGTCTCGTGAACCCAAACCAAGATCAAGGTGCGCAGAGCGCGGCTCGCTGACATAGGTAAGGGGGCCGAGCTTTTCGCTCATTCCGTATTCCATGATCATGCGGCGCGCTATGTCGGTTGCGCGCTGAAGGTCGTTTTGAGCGCCCGTCGAGATGTCGCCGAAAATGATTTCTTCTGAAACCCTGCCGCCGAGCAGTACCTTTAATCTGGCAAGAAGTTCGCCGCGCGTCATGAGGTATCTGTCTTCGGTTGGAAGCTGCTGGGTGTACCCCAGGGCAGCGATGCCGCGTGGAATAATGGAGATCTTGCTGACCGGATCAGTGTTGGGAAGGACCATTGCCACAAGCGCGTGGCCGGATTCATGATAAGCGACGATTTCCTTCTCTTTGGGGTTCATCACCCTGTTTCTTTTTTCGAGACCGCCGATTATTCGGTCAGCGGCTTCTTGAAAGTCGGCCATCGTGACCTCTTCCCGGTCGCGTCTTGCCGCAATCAAAGCCGCCTCATTGATGAGGTTGGCAAGATCGGCGCCCACGAACCCTGGCGTCATGGCCGCAATTTTCTTTAGATCGACGTCCTGACCCAGCTTGACCCCTTTTGCATGAACATTCAAAATAGCTTCTCTGCCTCTAATGTCGGGCTTGTCGATTGCCACGTGCCGGTCGAAACGACCGGGCCGCAGCAATGCCGGGTCGAGTATTTCGGGGCGGTTTGTCGCGGCCACTATGATTACTCCGGCCCTTGGATCGAAACCGTCCATCTCAACCAGGAGTTGGTTCAGTGTCTGCTCCCTTTCATCATGGCCTCCGATAGGATTCAGGCCGCGTGCCTTCCCCAAAGCGTCCAACTCGTCCACGAAAATGATGCATGGAGCGTGATCCTTGGCCTGGCCGAAAAGGTCGCGGACACGCGCTGCGCCAACGCCAACAAACATCTCGACGAACTCCGAACCGCTCATGCTGAAGAAAGGCACTCCGGCCTCTCCCGCTACGGCGCGCGCAAGCAGAGTCTTACCGGTTCCAGGTGCGCCCACAAGCAGAAGCCCCTTGGGGATTTTGCCTCCAAGCTTCTGAAACTTGCCTGGGTCCCGCAAAAATTCAACGATCTCCTCAAGTTCAGCCTTTGCCTCGTCTATCCCAGCCACATCAGCGAATGTTACTCCAATCTCTTTTTCGGCGTAAATCTTCACCTTGGCCTTGCCAACCGAGAGCACTCCCTGAGGTCCGCCTCCCATGCGGCGCATCAGAAAACTCCAGAAAAAGAAAAATATAGCCAACGGCAATAGCCAGGAAAGCAATACGCCCAGCCACTTGTTGTCGGAAGAGCCGCTGAATTTTATTCCCTGGGCTTCAAGGTCTTTTACCAGTTCGGGGTCTTCAACCCGCAAGGCGGTGACAGATTTGTTGGGTTCTTGAGCATCTTTTAGAGCAGCAGTGACTCTATCCGGACCGATAGTTACGGACTCCACTTTCCCGGTCCTGACCAACTGCTTGAATTCGGAATAGGAGACCCGGTTTGCCTGCTGCTCGGTTACGAAGGTCTGAAACCACATGATCACAAGCAGGGCCCCGATGAAGTACCAGATTGAAAAATGCACCTTGCGCTGACCCTGTTTTTTACCTCCATCTCCCGACGGTCCTCTGAAATGATTCATAAATTTATTCAGAGGGTCTTTCTGTTCGTCATTCGCCATTTTTGTCAGCCCCCTCTTTTACTGCCGCAGAAAAGAGCCTTCAGCTCTGTCGGGGATCGTTCCCTGGTAAGGAAAACCTGGGTCCCAACATATTCCGGATCAAACTCATTAAAATATATTACAGCTCAGGGCCTATGCAATCCGATATATGGAATTAAGTACGTGCGACACCAGAACATGTTCTGTCACTGCGGCTGTCAAACGTGTGCTTGAGCATATAATTTGCTTGCACTCCTGGATTGTATTATTAATATAGGTGCCAATGACCGCAAATTCAATGAGGAGGCAAACTTTGAAGATAAGAGGCTGGTATCTCAAGGTTGGGTTAATTTCTTTTTTGATGTTCACCTTTTTGAATTCTCCAATCATGACCGGTCAGTCAGGATTCAATATGGCCCTTGCCTCTGCGGCGCAAACCGTCGCACCGCAAGGGGATCAAAATGAACAGAAGGTGAATGATCCTAACGAACATTTTAACAGGCGAGTCTTCGACTTTAACGACCGCTTCTATTTTCACGTGCTCAAGCCTGTAGCCAGGGGGTATTCAGCCTGTTTTCCGTCCAAGCTTCGCGAGGCGATCAGAAACGGGTTCCACAATATGCTTTTCCCCTCCCGTTTCGTCAATTTTGTACTCCAGGCAAAAGCGGATAGAGCAACAAGTGAAGCAGTCCGTTTCATCATAAATTCGACGTTTGGCCTGGCTGGCTTGTTCGATTTTGCCCAAACTCAGCTTCGACTCGAAAACCATGAGTCAGATTTCGGTCAGACGCTTGCCATTTGGGGCGTTGGTTCAGGTGCGTTCCTGATTATCCCGGTGCTCGGCCCGTCAAATGAGAGAGACTTTACCGGCTTCCTGGTGGATTCGGTGATGGACCCGCTATTCTGGATCCCTGCGGCGTGGTGGGTGAGCACTTCTGCTCAGACCGGAAAATTCATAAACCTTGCTTCACTCCAAATCGGTCAATACGAGGAACTGAAAAAAGCTTCGCTCGACCCCTATATCGCTATGAGAGATGCTTATATCCAGTATAGGGCACACACCTTGGAATAGTGTCATTATATGCTTTCGTGAATGCAAATTTGTATCAGTTGTTTCTGTTGATTTTTATCTCACAGAAAATTAAAATGGCGTGATCTGTGCTTTTGAAGTCGGTATTTGGGGTTTGCTGGAGAATCGGTCTTTCGCCTTGCAAGACGTTTCCGCAAGTTGCTCCAATAACGCACCAGGCTTTAATCTATCAATCATGTGAAAGGAATCTGCAATGGCGGAAGGTCGAGTGAAATGGTTCAACGAGCAAAAAGGGTATGGCTTTATCGAAATGAATGGCGCACCGGATGTTTTCGTTCATTTCAGCGCCATTGAAGGCCAGGGTTTCAAGACCCTGAGCGAAGGCCAGGAAGTAGTATTCGAGATAGAAAAGGGGCAGAAGGGACCACAAGCGGTCAATGTCAGAAAAGTCTGAGAGATGCCGCGAAGCTGATGGCGTAAGCCGAATTTGACTTATCGCTGAGGGGAAGGCCGGTTCTTACCGGCCTTTTTGCTTTTATACCTCTATCTCCCGAAAACAGACTTCTCCAGCGTATTCCACGTCGATCGCGTCGAAGAAGTACCTTACGGTCAAAACGGGACAATCGAACAGCCGTTTACCTCGAGTCGCCCCCGCGCACAGGAAAAATCCCTTCCTGTTAGCGGGGCTAAACGGTGCATGGCCCTCGGCTTTTCTCTTATACTTTCGCATATACGAGGCCTGGCCGCGGTCCACCAGCAGCTTTGTCCGGCCGCTCAGTCCGTAAAAGAAAATGGGGTTCGAGATAACGATCCTTTCAGCAGCATCATATTTTCCTGCTGAAACACCCCATTGAATCGCGAGGCCGTCCTTAAAACCCGGCTTTACAAAAAAAAGCTTCATTGTTACTTTACCATCGCTCGTGCGGCTGGATCAGCCAGAATTTGCCGAAATCTGCACCTCTCAAAGTTCGACTGCCAAGGAGACTAAGAATGGCTGACTGTATTTTTTGCCAGATAATAGCGGGAGAGCTTCCCTGCGCGAAAGTCTACGAAAACGAACTCGTAATCAGCTTTCTGGACGTAAATCCGATCAACGCGGGCCACACTCTGGTCCTTCCAAAAAGACATTATGCGACTCTTTTCGAAATTTCGGAAGAAGATCTTCATGCCTGCACGGCCGCGTCCCAAAAAATCGCGATGGCCGTCTACAAGGCTACTAAAGCCTCGGGGTTGAATTTCTTCCAGAACAATTACCGCTCGGCGGGACAGCGTGTAGACCATGTTCATTTCCACCTGATACCACGCTTTTACCAGGATAACTTTTGGAGCTCATGGCCGAGCAAACCCTACCCGCAGGGGGGGCTGGGCAAGGTGCTCAAGGGGATAAAAGCCGAACTGTAATTGGAAGGCATTTCAGCGCGTCTAGCCCGCCTCATAAGTTTAGATGCCTTACCCACCCGAATATATCTTCTCTTTCGCCGTACTGAATGCCCAGGATTTCATCGTAAAGCTTCCGCGCCCACTCGCCCACGCTTCCGTCAGAAATCCTGTACATCCGGTCACGGTAGGAGATTTCTCCAACCGGTGAAATTACCGCTGCAGTCCCGGAGGCAAAAATCTCCTTCATTTCGCCGGACTTGGTCGTCTCGATTACTTCGTCGATTGAAATCCGGCGCTCGGTTACCTTGATCCCCCAGTGCATTGCAAGCTCCAACACTGAATTGCGGGTAACCCCCGGCAGGATCGAGCCGGAAAGAGGAGGAGTTATAAGTTCCTCGCCGATCCTGAAGAAAATGTTGCTTGTTCCCACTTCCTCGACATAGCGCCGCTCGACGGCATCCAGCCACAAAACCTGGGTGAAGCCCTTCTCCTTTGCGATTTCCGCCGCGTAGAGGCTCGATGCATAGTTTGCCATCGTCTTGGCTTCGCCCACTCCACCCCGGACCGTCCGGACATATTCCTCCGTGACATATATCTTTACCGGGTTAAACCCTTCGGCATAGTATGCGGCCACCGGACCTGTTATTATGAAATAGAGATAATCGTCGGCCGGACGCACGCCCAGGTGAGGTTCGGTCGCGATCATGGTCGGCCTTATATAGAGCGACGAGCCAACGCTGTGGGGGACCCAGTCCTTGTCCAGCTTGAGGAGTTGTTTGACAGCCAGCATTTGGAAGGCGGGATCGATCTCGGGCATGCACATCCTTCGCGCCGAACGGTTGAAGCGCTCCCAGTTCTGGTCCGGCCTGAAGAGGCATATCTTGCCGTTTGGCCACCTGTAGGCCTTCAGGCCTTCGAATATCCCCTGTCCGTAATGCAGCACCATTGCGGCTGGGTCCATCTCCAGCAGATGGTAAGGAACGATCCGGGCATTGTCCCAGCCCGTCCCCTTCGTAAAATCCATCATAAACATGTGGTCGCTGAAAACTCGGCCGAAAACCAGGTTTTTTTCATCTTTAGGCTTTGGATGCCTCTTCGCCGGGTCAAGGGCGTGAACGGAAATGTCCATCTAAATACCTCCTGATTATTTCCACCAATGCCAAAGAGTAATTCGAATGCGATTGCGCCAGTCTTTAAGTTCTTATTGCAGAACGAAATGGGGAGAACGCAGAAAACGGCTTATCTGTTTGCTGTAAAACTGGATAACAGCGTGGCTTTCTGTTCCAGGGTGCAATTGTTCCTCGTTTTCCTTATCTCCGCTTACGGTCTTTACAATTACGTTTTTTTCGACATAAAGCTTCAGCGCGTTGTCGAATACTATCTTGGATATGCACTCGTGCCTCTCGACCAGCCCCAGCTTCAGGGCTTTCTGGCCTAACCCCAGGATCTTCTTAATGAAATCCTTTTCCGAAAAACCATCTTACTGAAGATAGCGCAAGCCGCGCAAGACCAGCCAATAGCCCTCAAAATAGTTCCGCAGTAGCCCGTGAAACGCATGTGAAGCTCGCAGACCCTTGTGAGCTAAAATGAATGGCTGGTCACCTTCTCCAACCCGGTGCAGGAATCCCAAATTCTCATAGATA